>NZ_JBILKJ010000154.1:0-5957 GCF_044376735.1 Gemmatimonas sp. | reverse complement strand
GCCGACGGATCACGACGCATGAGCAGCGTCAGCCCATTCGGCAGGACTTCGCGAACGGTCTCATGGTGCAGCGCGAGCGCATCGCTCGGCCGCTGGATTCCTGAGGTCATCGCGAGGCCGGTATCGTGGAGCCAGCGCCCGGAGGCGACGCCGACGCCACGCAGCCGGACCAGTCGCCCGGCCCGGCGCGATCGGTCCATCGGCGCGCCTCTTCGAAACGGCCTAGGCGGAACAGCGCACAGCCCAGAAAGCCCTGGGCAACGCGGTCGGTCGGATCGCGCTGCAACGCGCGCACGTAGAACCGTCGCGCCATCTCCGGCTGGCCGTCGGCCAGCATCACCGACGCCAGCTCGCGGGTGGCGAGTGCGCTGTTGGGCGCGAGGCGAACAGCGGTGGTGAGCAGGCGTCGCGCGCGCGGCAGATCGCCGTCTTCGCGGGACATGCGCCCGAGAAACACCAGCGGACCGGCGTCCGTGGGATGCTGCTGCGCGGCCCGCGTGAAGGCGGTTCGCGCCACTTCACGCGCGCCCCGCCCGTAGGCGGCCACGCCAGCCCGATACGCGCGATCGGCACGTTGCGACCAGAGCCACCACGCGCCGGCCGCGATCACGATGAGCGTCACCAACACGCCGACGATGGCCCCCGCCGGGGCACGACGCGCGGTGTCAGGAACCGCCCGGGCCTCCGCCTCGATCGCCGGCACGGCGTTCACCGCCGGCCGCGGCGGCGTGGTGGACGGTATCGGTCGGTCCATGTCGACGGCGTGCTCGAGCGCGATCCAGGCCTCACGCAACAGCGCCTGCTCGGACTCGCTGGCGGCCGGGCCGTCAGAGCCATCGGCCCACGTGACCAGAGCCACCAGCGCGTGGGCGTCGCTCAAGGTGAGCGCTCCCATGCGACGTGCCTCCCCGACGAGCATCTGGCCGCTGAGTTCCGGCCGCGCAGTGACGGCCCGCAGCACCCGCTGCGCGCTCGCCCACACGGCCGGGGCCGACGAGGCGCTTTCGGGGCTCCAGACGAAGCGCGCCGCGTTGAGCGCGGCGCGGGCGTCGGACGTCGTGGCGTCGGAGTGAGAAGGCACGCTACGACATCCCCACTAGCGATCGATCCGAAGCATGCCGGCGTCGGCCCCGCCGCGCAGGAAGGCCTCCGGTGCGTCGGACGCCACCTGCTTGCCCGTGGCGCCATAGAAGCGCCGTGCCTCGGCGGCCATGTATTCGTCGAGGGGGCGACCGGCGTCACGCGCGTCGCGCAGCGCTCGCACGATCTCCTCCCAGGTGCCCTCGAACACGCTGCCATCACGCATGATGACGCGGTGGGACGTCTCCGCCGCGAGCACGTCGGTGAAAGCCGGCTCCGCCTGCTCACCGTGGTGTTGATTCACCAATCCGGTGAGCAGGCTGCCCAGTGCCTCGAGCTGTCCCTGCGCCTCAGGCATTGCCTCGGCCTCCTGCTCCATCATCGACTGCTCGACCTCCTCAAGCAGATCGTCGATGGCGTCGTTCTCGTCGGCCAACTCCACAAGACGGGCTTCCCACGGCTTCAGTTCGCCGTCGGACTCGTCGAGCTCGTAGACCGACTTCTTGAGTTCGATCACGCGCCAGATGCCGAGCTCGTCCCAATGGTCTTCGGGCTTCGTCTTCTCGAACTCGACCAGCGCCGCATCGAGGTCGCCTACGTCGTACATCAGGTTCGCGAGGTAGACGCGCGCCTCGACCAACTGCGGATCGAGCGCGAGCGCGCGTGTGAGCGTCTCGACCGCGTCGGCATCGCGTCCCATCCGGTGCTGCGCATACCCTACGCAGGCCGCGGCCTCCGCCGAGTCGGCGGCGTGGCCAGCCGCACGATCGAAGTAGGCGAGCGCGGTGTCGACGAAGCCCTCGCGAAAGAGCGCGCGGCCGATCTGCAGCATCAGGTCGACGTCATCGTCGTAGCCCAGCGTCACCGTCTGTTCGAAGGCGCGCAGCGCGGCGTCGACCTGCCCGAACTTGAGCAGCACTTCGCCGAGGCCGGCGAGAGCGTCTTCGTGATCGGGGTCCAGCACCAGCGCTTCGTCGAAGCTGCGCCGGGCCCACGCGTACTCCTCCCGGGCCAGTCGGGCATAGCCGAACCCGACGTACAGCTCGACGGCATTCGGGTATCGCGCCACGGCTTCGCGCAACAGAGTGAGCGCCTCGTCGTACTTGCCCTCGTTGTAGAGGGCGTGAGCGCGCTCGTCGTATTCCTCGGAACTCAGGAACGGGGTGGGCATGATCAGTCAGACCTCCGGAGCGAGCGGGTTACGGTGTAGTACCGTGCGCGTCGAACTTCGTTCACTCGGGTGCTCTTGTCGGACACCTCGTCGGACACCTCGACCTCCATCACGTGCTGCGCCGGTCGTCGCGTGCTCATCACGGGGCGGCCTCGTACCGCGCGGCGGCCAGCGCCACGGCGATCCGTCCGGCGAGTGCGGCGTTGTTTTCGAGCAACGCCAGATTGGCGAGCACGGATCTTCCCTCCGTGCGATGCTGAATATCGGCCAACAGGAACGGCGTGACGGCCGCTCCCCGCACGCCCGCTGCACGGGCGGCGGCGAGTGCCGCGTCGGTGGCCGCATTCACCAACGCCGCGGGGAGAGCACTCTCAGCGGGTGGCGGCTGCACCACCAACATGGCGCTGCGGCACCCGAGCGCACGATGCGCGAGCCACGCCGCGACGATCTGCTCGGGCGTGTCGAGTGACGCGGTGAGAGCGAGACCGGTGTTCATCGAAAAGAAGCCCGGCAGCTCGCGGGTTCGGTAGCCGACTACCGGAACGCCCAGCGTTTCCAGCCGTTCCATCGTGGCGGGCAAGTCGAGAATGGACTTGGCCCCGGCGCACACCACGATCACCGGGGTGTGCGCGAGCGCGATGAGATCGGCGGATTCATCGAACGGGGCATCGCGATGGACGCCGCCGATGCCGCCGGTGGCAAAGACTTCGATGCCGGCCAGCGTACACATGGCGAGTGTGCCGGCCACGGTGGTGGCGCCGTCGGCATGCTGCGCGATCGCGAGACCCAGATCACGCGACGACACCTTTCGCACGCCATCGCGGGCGAGGAACCGCTCCAGATCCACCGGCTCCAACCCGAACGACGGTACGCCGTTGACAATCGATGTGATTGCCGGGGTCGCGCCAGCCGCCTCGACGGCGGCGAGCATCCGCTCAGCCGCGTCGCGATTGTGCGGCGGCAACAGCCCCTGTGCGAGCACCGAACTCTCGAGCGCCACCACCGGGCCTGCGCGGTCGAAGGCGGCTTCGATCACGACGGTGCTGCGCGTTTGCACTCGGCGCTCAGCCACCACTCGTGTGTTCAGCGCACCCCTCGGGGCCGCCACGTCGCTCGCGCGACGAGGTGCTCACTCGGTCGCGTCGTCGAACGCGTCGCTCTTCCGGGACTCCACCAGCTCCCATTCGCTCGACGTGGGATCGTACACGGCCATCACCTTGATCGTTTCGCCCGCCCAGGCGTCGAAGACCTTGCCGGTGTTCTGGTAGATCTTGATCTCATGGCCGTCTTCGAACTTGAGCACCACCATCGGATACGCGGTGTTCGAGTACTGCTTCCGAAGCTTCTGGGGCGGATGATTGGTCGGCGAATTCATCGTCTCGGGGTCAGGGGGGCGAATGATGGAGAAAACATGGTCGGATGACGCGCTCGGCGCCAGCTTAGGTCACCGTACTGCGGACGTCGGCAAAGGCCTTCCACGCACCAGTACGCAGGATGTCATCCATCGCCGCGACGCACGCATCGAGTTCGGCATCGGTCGTGTAAAAGTGCGGGGCCACCCGAATACCCGCGCCCGGTCGGTAGTCGATCACCACGTCGCGGGCGAGCAACGTTTTCGCCACATCGGCCGCGTGCGGTACGTCGAACGCCACAGTCCCACCACGTCGCTCGGCGTCACGCGGCGCATGCACGCGCCATCCACGCTCGTCGGCCATCGCGATGAGCCGCGTGGTCTGCCGCGTGCTCTTGGCGCGAATGGCGTCGAGCCCGGCCTCGGCGATGATGCGCGGCCCCTCGAGGCCCGCGAACAGGGCGGGGACCACCGGCGTCCCCCCCAGCCAGCGCCAGCCGCCCGCCGCGTACTCCATGGTGTCGGCGAAGGCGAACGGCGCGCGATGCGCCTGCCAGCCGGTCAGTGCGGGGGCCAACGCGGCGCTCGCCTGGGGCGAGGCGTACAGGAAGCACCCGCCGGGACCACCGCACAGCCACTTCAACACGCCGCCGCAGAGGAAGTCGGCGCCGAGCGCCTGCACATCCACTGGGATCACTCCCACGCTGTGATACGCATCGAGGGCCACGAGCGCACCGACCGACTTCGCCTTGGCGCAGATCGCCGCGGCGTCCATGATGTACGCCGAGCGAAAGAGCACGTGCGAGATGGCCACCAGGCGCGTGCGCTCTGTGATCGCGGCCAGCAGTCGCTCGAGGTCGATGGCAATACCGTCGTCGCTCGGCACCACGGTGACGCGCGCGCCGAGGCGCGGCGCCATCGCATCGTACGCGTAGCGCACCGAGGGAAAGTCGAGCGACGTCATCACGACTTCGTTGCGCTCGGGCGGAAAATCGATGGCCGAGAGAATGCTGCACATCGCCTGCGTCACCGTGGGCACCATGACCACGGTGCCGGGCGCCGCGCCGATGAGCGGTGCGATTTCGTTGCCCATCTTCACCGGCAGCTCCCACCACCCGTCGGCCCACGCGCGCACCCCACGCGTCTGCCACTGCCGCGCGTACTCCGAGAGATGATCGCTCACCGCCGCGGGCATGGCCCCGAGCGAATTCGAGACCAGATAGGTGGACGTCCCGAGGATCGGGAAGGCGTCGCGGAATCGCAGCAGGGCGTCGGGAGGAGTAGTCACGACTCAACGATAACGCAGGGAAAGCGGCCCCGCAGCCGTTCGACCGCCCCCCTTACGAGGACACCGCCAACGGCGTGCCGTGTGCCGGTCGCGCCGCCGCGCGGCTTGCCAAGCGCGCTTCACGGCGCTCCTCCAGCCAGCCGTACAGCACCGGCAGCACGAACAGCGTGAGCACGGTGCTCGTGATCAGCCCACCGATCACGACGCTGGCCAATGGCCGCTGCACCTCGCTGCCTGGACTCGTACTCAGCGCCATCGGCACGAAGCCCAGACTGGCCACCAGCGCCGTCATCAGCACGGGCCGGAGCCGGTCGGCGGCGCCCAACAGAATGCGGTCGATCACGCTCGGCCGCTGGTCGGCATGGGCATGGCGCAGATGATTGAGATGCTCCACCATGACCACCCCGTTCAGCACCGCGATGCCGAACAGCGCGATGAAGCCGATGCTGGCAGACAGATTGAGATTGAGCTGGCGCACCCACAGCGCCGCGACCCCACCCACCAGCGCAAACGGCACGTTCGCCAGCACCAGCATCGCCTGCGGGATGGACCGGAACGAGAGATACAGCAGCCCGAAGATCAGCAGCAGCGCGCCCGGCACCACGAGCATGAGTCGCGACATGGCCCGCTGCTGATTTTCGTACTGGCCACCCCACTCCAGGAACACGCCAGCCGGCAACGTGACCTCACGCGCGATCCGCGCCCGGACTTCCTGCACGAAGCTTCCCAGATCACGGCCCCGCACGTTGCTCAGCACCAGCGACCGGCGCTGCGCGTCTTCGTGGCCGATCATTTCCGGACCGGTCGTCGTTTGCAGGTCGGCCACGGCCGACAGCGGCACGAGTTCGCCACCCGGCGAGCGTATCGTGAGTCGGGACAGGGAGGCGGCATCGGCGCGCGACGCCTCCGGCAGTCGCACCACGATGCCCACGCGCCGGAATCCGTCGATCAATTCGGCCGCCACCTGCGAGCCCATGGCCAGCTCGATGGCCTCTCGTACGTCGGCCACCGACAGCCCGTACTGCGCAAGCGCTTCCCGCTTGATCTCCATACGTACCTGGCCGCTA
>NZ_JBILKJ010000008.1:0-62176 GCF_044376735.1 Gemmatimonas sp. | reverse complement strand
CGAGTGCTACGTGCAGGGCCGCTTCCCCGACGAGCTCGTGGCCGAGATGGCCGAACTCGGCGTGCTCGGTGCGAACCTGCCCGAGGAGTACGGCTGCGCCGGGCTCTCGAGCGTGGCGTACGGCCTGATCATGCAGGAACTCGAGCGCGGCGACTCGGGCATCCGTTCGTTCGCGTCGGTGCAGGGCGCGCTGGTCATGTATCCGATCTTCGCGTTCGGCTCCGAGGCGCAGAAGCACCACTACCTGCCCAAGCTCGCGAAGGCCGAGATGATCGGCTGTTTCGGTCTCACCGAAGCCGACTACGGGTCGAATCCAAGTGGGATGATCACTCGCGCCAAGCAGCAGCCCGACGGCAGCTGGATCATCAACGGCGGCAAGATGTGGATCACCAACGGATCCAAGGCGCACGTCGCCATCATCTGGGCCAAGACCGGTGACAGCACCGACGACAGCAGCATCCGCGGCTTCGTCGTCGATACGTCGCTGCCCGGCTTTCATGCCAAGGACCAGCATGGCAAGCTGTCGCTCCGCGCCAGCCACACGTCCGAGTTGGTACTCACCGACGTGCACGTGCCGGCCGATGCGATCCTTCCCGAATCGAAGGGGCTCAAGAGTCCGCTCATGTGCCTCACGCAGGCCCGCTACGGCATCTCGTGGGGCGTCCTCGGCGCCGCCATGGCCTGCTTCGAGGAAGCGGTGTCGTACGCCAAGACGCGCGTGATGTTCGACAAGCCCATCGGTGGCTTCCAGATCCAGCAGGTGCGGCTGGCCGACATGCTCACCGAACTCACCAAGGCGCAGCTGGTCTCGCTGCATCTCGGACGCCTCAAGGACGCCGGCAACTTCACGCCCACGCAGGTGTCGCTGGCCAAGCGCAACAACGTGAGCATTGCCACCGACATCGCGCGGGAAGCGCGGCGCCTGCTCGGCGGCAACGGGATCCTCGCCGAGTACAGCGCCATGCGCCACATGGCGAACCTGGAGAGCGTATACACCTACGAAGGCACGCACGACGTGCACTCGCTCATTCTCGGCCAGGCGATCACGGGACTGAACGCGTTCAAGTAGGGGCGAGCGGCGCAGGCCAAAGGTGACGCTCCCGTCGCATTGCCGGCGGGGGGGCCTACGCCTACCTTCCCTTGCGCAGTAGTTCCTCATTCTCAGCCTCTTTTACGGAGCGTCCGCGGTGAAGATCGCCGTGTGCATCAAGCGCGTCCCGGTCATGGAAGTGAAGTTCGCCATAACCGCCGACGGCTCCCGCGTGGATGAAGCGGGCCTCAAGTACGACGTCAACGACTTCGATCTCTGGGCGATCGAAGCGGCGCTGCAGCTCAAGGAGAAGAACGGCAACGTGGGGGAGGTGGCTGTGATCTCCCTCGGTCCCGATGCGGCGCAGGAGCAGATCCGGAAAGCGCTTGCCATGGGGGCCGATCGCGGGGTGCTGCTGACGGCCGACCGCATACCGGCCGACGGGCTCGCGATTGCGCGTGCCCTCGCCTCCGAGCTGAAGGAGGGCGGGTATGATCTCGTGCTCTTCGGACGCATAGCCATCGATTCGATGAATCAGATGACGGGCCCGATGGTCGCCGAGCTGCTCGATCTGCCGTGCGTGACGAACGTCTTCAAGCTCGACATCACTGGCGCCGCCGGTCGCGCCGAGCGCGCGCTGGAAGGCGCGACCGAAGTGGTGGAGTTCCCGCTGCCCGCCGTCCTCACCATCGACGACGGCTTGAACAAGGAGCGGCTCCCGTCGCTCAAGGGCATCATGGCCGCCAAGAAGAAACCGCTCGACGTGAAGCCGGCGCAGCTCGGCGACGCGAAGGTCACGGTGCACAAGATGGCGCTGCCCCCTGAACGGGCCGCTGGACGCATCCTCGGCGACAGTGCCGCCGCGGTGCCCGAGCTTGTTCGACTCCTCCAGACCGAAGCGAAGGTGCTCTGAGATGGCCAACGTTCTCGTATTCGCAGAAGTACGCGGCGGCGACCTGCGCAAGGTGGCGCTCGAGGCGGTGACCGCCGGTCGCGCGCTCGCCGAGCTGTCCGGTGGCGGCAGCGTGCATGCGTTGCTCGCCGGAGACGCCGGTATCGGTGCCAAGGCGGCGTCGCTCGCGCAGTACGGCGCTGATTCGGTCCTCGTGCTCGAGCACGCCGGATTCGCGCAGTACAATCCTGAGGCGCTCGCGGCCACCGTGGCGCAGAAGCTGGGTAGCGGCACTTACGGCTACGCGCTCTTCAGCGCGACGGCGCAGGGACGCGACCTGTCGCCGCGGGTGGCTGCCAAGCTGGGCGTCGGTCTTGCGGCCGATCTCACGGGCTTCACGGTGGACGGCGGGTCGGTGCTGGGTCAGCACTTTACCATGAACGGCAAGGTCATCGCCACGTTGGCGCTCGCGGGCACGCCGGCAATTCTGTCGGTGCGTCCGGCGGCGTTCCAGCCGGCCGAGGCGCCGCGTGCGCTGGCCACCGAGTCGATCACGTCGGCCGCCGATCCATCGGCGTCGCGGGTCAAGGTGGTTGAGCTCAAGCAGGGCAACACCGGAAAGCTCGATCTCAACGATGCGCCGGTCATTGTGGCCGGTGGTCGCGGCCTCAAGGCGCCCGAGAACTTCAAGCTGTGCGAAGAGCTCGCCGAGGCCTTCGGGAACGCCGCGGTTGGGGCCACGCGTGCCGTCACCGACGAAGGCTGGCGTCCGCACTCGGATCAGATCGGACAGACGGGACGCAACGTCAGCCCGACCCTGTATGTCGCCGTCGGCATCTCGGGCGCCATCCAGCACCTGGCCGGCATGCGCACATCGAAGACCATCGTGGCCATCAACAAAGACAAGGACGCCCCGATCTTCAAGATTGCCGACTACGGCATCGTGGGCGATGTGTTCGAGGTCATGCCGGCGCTTACCGCCGCCGTGAAGGCCGCCAAGGCGCAGGGCTGACCGGGCCGATGGGGGTCTCGAATCTCGTCTTCGCGGTCATTCTCACCGTCGCGCTCGGGTTCTTCGCCCGCAGCGCGAAACGGCTGAACCGCTGGCTGCACATCGGCCACGATGAAGTCCGTACCGACCACCCCGATCAGCGGACCAAGAATTTCCTGCTGATCGGACTCGGGCAGAGCAAGATTCTGCGCGATCCGGTCGGCGGCATGATGCACGCGCTCGTGTTCTGGGGCTTCTGCGTTCTTGGTCTCGGCTTGCTCGAGATCATGATTCAGGGGCTCTACACGCCCTTCACGTGGGACGTGATTCTCCCGCGGTTCCTGTACCTGCCGTACGTAGTCTCGCAGGAACTGTTCGCGGTCTTCGTGCTGATCCCCGTCGCGTACCTGTTGTACCGCCGCCTGGTGATCAAGCCGAAGCGCTTCGCGGAAGTGAGCGGCGCCGACGCGGTGTTCATCCTGAGCATGATCGCTACGCTCATGATCACCCTGCTGCTCCTGTTCGTGATGGAGCTCCGCACCGGCGCGCCCACCGATGGTCGCATCATTTCCGGGTTGCTGCTGCCGTTGTTCAGCGGCGTGTCGCCGGAGACGGCGCACGTGGTGGCGCGCGTGTCGTGGTGGATCCACGCGGTGTTGATTCTGTACTTCCTGAACCACCTGCCGGGCTCCAAGCACCTGCACGTGCTCACGTCGCTCATCAATGTGTGGTTCTCGAACACGAGTGGTCCGGGTCGCATTGGCGCAATGCGTCCGATGGACCTCGAGGCAGAGAACGCCGAGCAGTTCGGCGCGGCCGATGTCGAGCACCTGAGCTGGAAGAACCTGCTCGACGGCTACTCGTGCACCGAGTGCGGACGATGCACGGCGGTGTGTCCGGCCAACAGTACCGGCAAGCTGCTGTCGCCGCGCATGATTGTGGTGAAGACGCGCGCGCGTCTCACCGAGAAGGCCACGACACTCGACGCGATCGCGGCCAGCGGTGGTACCGCGACGGAAGAGCAGACGGCGGTCCTCGCCAAGAATCTGCTCGACGACTGGATCACGGAAGAGGAACTCTGGGCGTGCACCAGCTGCCGCGCCTGCGTACAGGAGTGCCCGGTCAGCATCGATCAGCTCGACATTATCAACGAGCTGCGGCGCGACCTGGTGCTGATGGAGTCCCGCTTCCCCGAGGAGCTGGCGCCGGCGCTTACGAGCCTCGAGCGCAACGGGAGTCCGTGGGCGTTCAGCGCGTCGGATCGTGCGCAGTGGGCCGAGGGGATGGATATCCCCACGATGGCCGAGTTGGTGGAGAAGGGCGAGAAGGCCGACATCCTGTTCTGGGTTGGCTGCATGGGGTCGTTCGACGATCGCGCCAAGAAGATCACGGTCGCGTTCGCGCGCATTCTGCAGGCCGCCAACGTGCGCTTCGCGATTCTCGGACAGGAAGAGACCTGTCACGGTGACCCGGCGCGTCGCATGGGCAACGAGTATCTGTATCAGATGCTCGCCAAGGGCGTGATCGAAACGCTCGACGGCTATAACGTGAAGACCATCGTCACGTTCTGCCCGCACTGCTTCCATCAGATGGGCAGTGAGTTCCCGGATATCGGCGGTAACTACGAAGTCATTCACCACACCGATTACATCGAGCGGTTGCTCGCGGCTGGGCGTGTGCCGCTCGACACCGAGCATGGTCAGCGGCTCAAGGTCGCGTACCACGATTCGTGCTATCTCGGTCGCTACAACGACATCTATGACGCGCCGCGCAATACCCTCAAGCGTGCGCTGCCGATCATGGAACTCGTGGAGCCGCCGCGCACCAAGAGCCGCGGCATGTGCTGTGGTGCCGGCGGCGGACGCATGTGGATGGAAGAGAACGTCGGCAAGCGCGTGAACGTGGAGCGCAGCGAGGAGTTGCTGGCCACGGGCGCCGATCAGATCGCGGTGGCCTGTCCGTTCTGCATGACCATGATCACCGATGGTGTGACTGGCGCGGGCAGCAGTGTTCCCGTGCTCGATATCTCCGAGGTCGTGGCCTCGCGGTTGTTGCCCATCGTGGCCAGCGCCTAACGCACGCCCTCGCTCTGCCGGTGACGCAGGCGCATCACCTGAATCTCCTGCTTCACCGGCCCTTCCTCGAACTTCGTCGTGACGGTGTCGAAGATCTCGAGCCCCACGTGCACGAGATTGTCGCGGAACATGGGCAGCGCGAGCCGGCCAGGATCGGCCACCATCGCCACGCCACCCGGCGCCAGCGAGCGCGCCATGCACTCGCCCACCAGGATCGCGTACTCCTTCTCGTACAGCACGTCGGCGGCCATCACGACGTCGAACACGCCCAGATCCATGGGCCATTCGCGCCAGTTCACCATCCGCACCATGGGCTCGTGCCCCAGATTCCGCGCGGCATTGCCGCGCGTGACGTGCAGCGCGTCCTCGTAGTAGTCGGTCGCGGTGACCTCGAAACCGCCCAGCATTGCCCCGACCGTCGCCAGCCCGAGACCGCACCCCAGCTCCAGCAACCGACGCCCGGCTCCTGCTTCGCGCGCCATCGTGGCCGACAACACCCGGGCCGATGGCCACAGATCGGCCCAGTACGGCAGCCGCTCGTCCATGACGTAGTCCGCTTCGCTGATCAGGTGGTCGGCGTTCTCCGGCTTTACGAGCGTGACCGCACGTCCTGCCACATCGACCGTTTCCGTGGCGAGCGAGAAGCAGCGCCCGAGTGCCTCGTCGAGCGCCTCACCATGGAGGTCGGCCAGGATCGGTCGGGTCATGTCGTCATCAAGGGAACGTCGGGCAAGAGGACCGCGGTGAAGATCATGCCGGCGTCAGCTCGCGAGACCTCGGGGGGGATCATCAGCAAGGCGTTGGCGAGCGCCATCGTGCGCAGCAGGTTCGATCCCTGCGGGCCGGCCAGTCGTGCTTCGGGCATTCCGTCGGCCCCCGCTGATAGAATGACGCGGAGGAAGTACGTGAGCGGCGCTGGTGTGTCGGCGTGATCGAGAAAGCGCACGGGCAACCGCAGCGGGCGATAGCCGGCGTGTCCGCCGAGCCGCCGAATCAGCGGCCAGGCGAAGAGGGAGCCCGTGACCATGGTGGACACGGGATTGCCCGGCAGTCCGAGCCACGGCACGTCGCGAACGGTGCCGGTCCCGATTGGTCCGCCGGGGCGAATACGGGCGCGCCAAAACGTCTGACGTCCACCCAGCGCGGCCAGCGCGTCGCGGGTGTAGTCGTGGGCACCCACCGACACGCCGCCGGTCGTGATCAGCAGATCACAGCCGTCGTCGAGGGCGCCGACGAGGGCGCCGGTGAGGGCGTCGAGAGTGTCGGGCACGAGCGGCAGCGTGCGGACGTCGGCACCGGCGGTGCGCAGCATGGCCGGGAGCGCATAGCTCGTGGACGACACGATGCGCTGGCCCGCCTCCACCTCGTCGAACCGGTCGAGCATCACCAACTCGTCGCCGCTGGATACGATCGTCACGCGTGGCGCGCGGTGCACGGGCACGGTGTGCGCACCGATGCTGGCCAGGACGCCCAAGTGCGAGGCGCCGATGGTGGTCCCACCGGCGAACAGGTCGCTGCCCGCGGCAACGTCTTCACCACGTGGGCGCACATTCCCACGACCGTTCGCGTCGCGGTCGTCGAACACGGCTACCTGTTCGATCCCTTGGTCCGTGTCTTCGATGCGAAGCACGGCGTCCGCCCCCGGCGGCATCGGCGCACCGGTCATGATGCGCAGCGCGGTGCCCTGCTGAACCCATGGCAGCGTGGTCGCATCGGCACCGGCCGCGCTCATACCCAGGACCGGCAGCACGCGCGGCGCATCGCGCGTGGCACCCATCACGTCGGCGCGCCGCACAGCGTAGCCGTCCATACCGGCATTGTCCCACGGTGGGAGCGCGACGCCGCTGCGTACCGGCGCACCGAGCGCGCGGCCCAGCGCCCGCTCGATCGCGACCTGTTCCGTTTCGGTGGTGCGACCATCCGCCTGCTGCAGGATGGCGTCGAGCGCTTCATCGAATGAGAGTGGCACGTGCCCTGCCAGTGGCAGCGAGTTCGTCAATGCGGCGCGCGCGGCGCGGTGCCGCCCAACGCACGGCCGGCCAATGTCGTGACCAGCAGATCCTGCACGCGCTCCACGTCGCGCGTCGGCACCGTGAAGTTGTTGCTCACCATCGCAAACAGGACCAGCCTGCCATCGGCCGTGGTCACGTAGCCCGACAGTGCGCGCGCCTTGTCCAGCGTGCCCGTCTTGGCGCGGGCATTGCCCGCCGCCGGCGTGCCCTTCATGCGATTGCCAATCGTCCCGTCCACGCCGGCGATGGGCAGTGCCTCGCGATACGTCGCGAACCACGGCGAGCGGCGCATCGCGTCCAGCACGCGCACGATCGCCCGCGGCGTGACATAGTCGTGGCGCGACAGCCCGCTCCCGTCGCGGTATGCGGCGTCGCTGGTGGTGATGCCCCAGCCGGCCAACGTCCGCACGCCCACGGCGCGGGCACTGTCGGCCGATCCGTCACCGCTGCCCCGAAGGCCCGACGTCCGGAACAACAGTTCGGCAATCTGATTCTGCGACGGTTTCTGCATCCGACGCAGCACGTCCGACAATGGCGCCGACTGCAGCACCACCACCGTATCGGCCGCACGACCAACGGTATCGGTCTTCGCGAGGCGGCGACCCGCGATACGAATGCCGCCGTCGTCGAGCGACTGCGTCAGGGCCGCCACATAGGCATCGCTCGGATGGCGATACGACATCGTGATGGAGGCGCTGTCACCCAGCGCCAGCGTGCCCGTCACGACCACGCGATCGCCGATGCTGTCGTACACGGCGTCCAGGCGCGGTGGACGAGGGCTACCGGCCGGTAGCGCCACCGAATCGCGCGTGGTCGCCTGCACCACGAGTCGCGGATACGACCGCGTCGGCGCGCTCACCACCGTCACGGTGCCGCCCACCCGCGCCGCCGCACGCGCGCGCAGCTCCAGCACGCCTTCGTTGAACATCAGTTCATCGACCGCCGCGCTGTACGCCGCATCGAAATCGTCATACGCCCACCCGAAGCCGATGGTGGCGCCCGGGAATGCATCGCCAATCGCGCGAACACGGCCCGCGATGCGTGTGATGCCGCGCGCGGCCAACGCCGAACGAATCGGCGCGAACGCGTTCATCGCCGACCCGCCACTCAACGAATCGCTCACGCCGGGATCGCCGCTTCCCGACACCAGCAGATCCCCGTGCCACGTGGTCCCGCGTTGACGGCCATGCAACAGCACCGGCGTGCGCCAGCGATAGTCGGGACCCAGCGTCTGCAACGCGATCGCACCGGTCAGCAGCTTCTCGTTGGACGCCGGCATGAACAGCTTGTCGGCATCGTTGCTCAGAATCGTATCCCCACGTTCCGCATCGACGATCAACAGCCCCCAGCGCGCATTGCGCCACATGGGTGCGGCCAGCACGGAATCCACGATGCCCTGCAAAATGCCTTGGGTGGTCGGCGACGGGGCGGCCGCCGGCGGCATCAGGACGGCGGCGGCCGGCTCCGGTCGTGGCGCCTCCACCGTGCCGTGTGCACCGCGCGCGCACCCTGCCGCCAGCGCCGTACCGAGCGCGAGCGACCAGATCGCCACCCCGCGTGAGGAGAACACGGTCATGCGTCGACCTCATAGCTACTGCTGAGTGTCGTGTCCTCGGCCAGGTGCACACGAATCACCACCGCGGTGGTGTGCGCGAGCGCGCTTTGCACACGCTCGCAGATGAAGCGTGACAGATTCTCGCCGGTGGGGATCAGTCGGCCGTCGCCGAACTCGGGGACGTCGAGGTTGATGTTGCGGTGGTCGAACCGGTCGCGCACCTCGCGCTGCAGCACGCGGTCGAGAAACCCGAGGTCAACCACGAAGCCGGTTTCTTCATCGACCGGGCCGGCCACGGTCACATCGCACACGTACGTGTGTCCGTGGTAGTTCGGATGCGCACAGGCGCCGAACACCTCGGCGTTTTCCTGATCGCTCCAATCGGGGCGACGGTAGCGGTGGGCCGCGGCGAATGTCACGCGGCGGGTGAGTGACGTGCGCGGCATGCGTGGTCAGCGGAACAGTGGCAGCGTGACGCCCACCGTGACCGTGCGCGCGCCGCGCCACGCCGAGCGATTGCGCGTGTCGGTCAGCACCGACGTCGTGTCCGACGCCTTGACGAAATAGCGGTCGGGATAGTCGTACTGCCACATGAAGTTCGTGAGGTCCACCCGGATCATCGGTCCCTTGCGCGGCAGATAGCGCAGGCCGAGGCCGTAGGAGAACGAGAACTTCGTGCCAAACCGGTAGGCGCCCGTATCGGCGGCCGCGAAGTCCGTGACGATGCCGGCGCCACCGGTGATCGACGGAATGAGCCGATGCCACGTCTTCTTCCCGGTGAGCGCCAGATCGAGCCCGGTGTCGAGTTGGTGCGTCGTCACGCCCGGCGTGCCGATCACCCGCGTGGCCCGCGGATTCGTGGGCAGCAGCAGCTTGCGATCGGACGGCGCGACGATGTAGCGCACGTACAGCGACGCCGGACCGCCGATGGCGACATCGTACCGCAGCGCCGCCGCGAGCGACGACGATGGCGCCACATCGGCCGGGTCACGCTTCATCGCCATCCACCCGCCCATGATCGACAGGTTCTGCCCCAGCTTCACGTCTTCGAACGGGCTGTTGGCGGGGAGATGACCCACTTGGGCCGTCACGAGTGACGGCATCAGGCTGCCCAGCGCGATCAGCCCCATCCCGGCGAAGGAGCGCCGAGCGCGGGTCGAGCACACGAACGTGGACATCGCGGAATCCAGAGGGGAGCGCAGAACGGAAGACAAAGCGGACATCACACGGTGGGTGAAGGCGAGCGATCGCTCAGGTCGCGCAGATCGCGACCCGTGATTTCTGGAGGCAACGTGAGCCCAAGCAGCGCGAGCGCGGTCGGCCCCACATCGCACAGGGCACCGCCGCGTCGCAGCGGGACCGTTTCATCGGGGTCGAGCACGACCAGCGGCACCGGATTCGTCGTGTGCGCCGTGTGCGGCTGATGCGTGACTGGATCGACCATCACATCGGCGTTGCCGTGGTCGGCGGTAATGATCAGCCGCGCACCACCGGCTTCGGCCGCGTCGAGGATGCGACCGAGGCAGGCATCGACCGCTTCCACCGCGCGAATCGCCGCTGGAATCGAGCCGGTATGCCCCACCATGTCGGTGTTCGCGAAGTTGCACAGCATGAAGTCGTGCGTGCGATGCGCCAGCGCGTGGCACAGGATGTCGCACACGCCCGCCGCGCTCATCTCCGGCTGCAGGTCGTACGTCGCGACTTTGGGGCTGGGCATCATCTGTCGCTCTTCCCCGGGGAACGGCTCATCGCGCCCGCCGTTGAAGAAGAACGTGACGTGCGGATACTTCTCCGTCTCCGCGATACGCAGTTGCGTCAGGCCGGCGTTGGCGATGACCTCACCCACGAGGTTCCGCATCGATTGCGGCGCGAACGCCACCGGAAACGGAAACGCGTCGTCGTAGCTCGTCATGGTCGTGATCGACAACGTCGGTCGCGCGCCCGTGTCGAAGCCGGAAAAGTCGGGCATGGCGAGGGCGCGCAGCGTCTGCCGCATCCGGTCGCTCCGATAGTTGAAGCAGATGACGGCGTCGCCGTCGCGCATCGGTGCGATGGCCGCGCCGTCCGGCCCCGCCATCACGTACGGATGCACGAATTCGTCGGTGGTGCCGGCGTCGTAGGCGCGTTGCAAGGCCGCCAGCGCATCGACTTCCACCGGGGCGTCGCCGCGCACCGCCGCGCGATACCACAGGCCCGTGCGCTCCCACCGGTTGTCGCGATCCATGCCGTAGTAGCGGCCGGACACCGACGCGAGCTGCGCGCGGTCACCGATGCTCGCGAGCGCGGCCCGCAGAAACCCCATCGCCGATTGGGGCGGAGTGTCGCGGCCGTCGAGCATCGCGTGCAGCACCACCCGCCTCACTCCGCGCTGCTGTGCCAACGCCACCAGCGCCATCAGGTGCGCGTCGTGCGCATGGACGCCGCCATCCCCCAGCAGTCCCAACAGGTGGAGGGTACCGCCCGTGGCGTGAACGGCGTCGCAGGCCTGCACCAGGGCGCCGTTCTGGAAGAAGCTCCCGTCTTCGATCGCGCTGCCGATCCGCACCAGATCCTGCATGACGATCCGGCCTGCCCCTAAATTGAGGTGCCCGACCTCGCTGTTGCCCATCTGCCCGTCTGGAAGTCCAACGGCGCGTCCCGAGGCCGTCAACAGGGTGCGCGACTCGTGGGCCCAACTGCGATGCCAGTTCGGCGTGTCCGCCATCAGGATCGCATTCGAGTCCCGTTCTTCCCGGTAGCCCCAGCCATCCAGAATGATGAGGGCTACGGCACGTGCAGGTCGCGCAGTCATCAGGAAATTGGGTAAGCTGAAGGGGCCGGCCGCGCCACCGAAGCATGGGGCCGTGCGCGATCCGGTTCGGGATCGCGGAAGCATGTCGCACTGTTGGAATCTACTGGAAGGCGCGACCGCGACACCACCGTCCGCCCCCCTGTTCTATCCCCAATCGAGCTCCGATGCGCGTTCGTCGTCGTACGCTGATGCTGCTGTTGCTGCTGCTGGCCATCGGCGCGTTCGATGGATTCCTGCTCCTCCGGCGGGCGCGCTATCGCGACGAGACGACGCGACTGCGGGCCGGCATGTCCACGCTCGAGCGTACCCGCGCTGATGCCATTGTTGCCGCGCAGGCCGATCGGGCCGAGTTGATGCTCGAACTCATGCGCCGGCAGGCCGACGGGGACGACGACCTGCACCTCGCCATCAGCACCGATTCCTCGTATCTGGCCTTGGATCGGGGGGCCGCCCGCCTGCGCGTGATCACGGCCGAAATCGGCCCGGCCCGTCGGGTCGGCGTGGCGCCCGACACCATGCACGTGGCCATCCCGCGCGGGCTCCGGGCCGTCCAGCGCCTGCTCGTCGCCAGCGACCGCTACGAACTGCCGGCGTGGGTGTGGGTAGATCGTGGGCTACCGGTCCCCACCGTGCGTGCCGATAGCGGGTGGGTCGGTCGCGGTGCCATCGTCACCACCGGTGGCACACTCATCTACTCGCTCCCGGCCTCGGGACCGCTCGCCGACAGCAACTATGTGATGCCCGGCAGCATTCGCGTGCCCGCGGGCGACCTCGCGGCCATTCGTGAGAATCTCTCCTCCGGCATGCGGGTCTATTTCTTCTGATGACCACCACTCCGCTCTCTTCGCGCCGCGGCTCGCCCATCGGTCGGCGCACCGGCTGGCGCGGCGCGCCTCGGTGGCTGCTCCTGCTGGTCGCCGTAGCCGTCGTGCACGCCGTGTGGCTACTCCGCGGCACCCTGCGTGACCGCTTCGAACGCGACGTGGCCCGCATGGTCTTCAACGACAACAGCGAGGCGCTGGAGCAGGCCGAGCTGCAGGCTGGGGTCGTGACCGATAGCCTCCGGGCGGTCCTCGACGACACGCCCCCGCCGCCGTCCGTCGACGCCAACTACCTGGTGGTCTCCATCGCCGACCGCCGCGTCTGGTACAAGAATCGTGACAGCGTGCTGTTCACGGCGCCGGTGGCCACCGGCTCCGGCAAGCAGCTGGTCATCAAGGGCAACAACCGGGTTCTGCGCTTCGAGACCCCACGCGGTCGCCTCACGGTGCAGCGTCGGGATTCGGCCCCCGCCTGGATTCCCCCCGACTGGCACTACCAAGAACAGGCGAACAAGCGCGGACTTGGCCTCGTCCAGCTCGTGCGCGGTGTGCCTCTCAAGCTCCGCGACGGCTCCCAACTCCTCGTCCAAGGGAACGACGTCGTGCGTCGCGGGCCCGACGGCAGCATCCGTCCACTCACGGCGAGTGATGGTCGTGAAATCGTCGCCGACAGCAAAATTGTGATCCCCCCGTACGGCACGAACCAGCGAAAATACACCGACGTGCTTGGCACCCACCGCCTGTACCTCGGCGACGGCTATGCCCTGCACGGCACCAATAACCCCGCCTCGATCGGGCAGGCCGTTAGCCATGGATGTGTCCGATTACGGAACCAGGACATTGCCGAGCTGTATGACCGGGTCGCAGTCGGCACTCCGGTCTACATCTACTGATTCCCGGGTCGGCTATATTTCCTGACTGTCGCTCAATCGTCTCTCGTTTGAGCGCCTAACCCGATGCCGTGACCCAGCGCACTCTCGAGACACCGCAGGCAGCCCAGGAGAGACCACCCTCCGTGCGGCGCCGTCAGACATACAACTGGTACCGGCTCGCCGTCACGGTGGCCGGTGCGGTCGCGTGCGCCGGTGTCATGGCGTTTGCGCATCCGGCATCGGCGGACGTCGCGGCCCATCGTGCCGTGCGCGGTGCCACGCGTCCCGTCGCCGCGCTGCCACGTCTCCCGCTCCTCGATTCCCTGAAGGGCCGCAGCCGCAAACTTCGCGCCCGTTTCCTTAGCCCGACCCGTGCCGCGGGTATTCCGTTGCTGCGCGAGCTGTTCGGAGACAGCGCCGTGTCGCGCGCCGGCGTCTATGCCGCCAACGATACCGCCGGGGCGTTCCATTTCATCACCATGCGTCCGTTCGCCGATAAAGTGAAAGGACGCATCGGCGGCTATCGGATCGGATTCTTCCCCAGTGAGCAGCGCTCCGTGCGTTCGGCCGCCTATAGCAATCCCGACGGCTTTCTCGAGGTCACGGCCCGCAATCAGGACACGCCGATCTCCGAGCACTTCCGGCTACGCGATTTCCTCACGCACGATCAATCCGCGGTCTGGCCGAAGTACCTCGTGCTCCGTGAGCCGCTGGTCGACAAGCTCGAGCTGGTGCTGGCCGAGCTGCGTAGTATGGGCGTCCCAGCCAACCGGCTGCGGGTCATGTCGGGCTTCCGCACCCCGCAGTACAACCAGCAGGGCGTCGGCGCCGGTGGACGGGTGCAGGACAGTCGGCACCAGTACGGCGATGCGGCCGACGTCTATGTCGTGAACGGTGATCGCGACTGGATGAGCGATCTCAATCGCGATGGACGCATCGACACGCGTGACGCGAAAGTCCTGGCTCAGGCCGCCGAGAACGTGGAGCGTAACCACCCCGACCTCATCGGCGGTGTCGGCATCTACAAGGCCACCTCGACGCATGGCCCGTTCGTGCACATCGATGTGCGTGGGACGCGGGCGCGTTGGGGGGCGATGTGATTCGTCGTCGTGTCGCCTTGGTGCTGAGCGGGACGGCGGCCATTGCGGCCGCGGTCCTGTATCAGCCGCCCGCTGAGCTGCTGGCCGGGTCGTCCGCGGTGAGCGTCAAGCGAGCCGTGCCCATTGTCGAAGCGGCACCGGAGTCGCGCGGCGTGAGTGGCGACGTCCACATGCAGTTTGTGCGCGCCGGTGAACGCGTGGCGTTCCCCGTGCGTGTACGTGGCAACGCGCAGGGGTTCACGTACCAGTGGATCGAGGTGCGCAGCAATAGCTCGGCCGATGTCGCGCGTCCGCTGCAGGGCGACACGTTGCTTGCGCCGCTTACGCCTGGCTTCTACGAACTGGTCGTGACGCGGGCCGGCGTGGCGCAACGCATCACCGAGCCGCGTCTCGCGGTGCTCGTGCCCTTCGAGCTCAAGCTGGGCAGTACGCTCAACGGCTATCAGATCGGTCGTTATCCCGCCGAGTGGGGGCGCGACGAGCAGGCCGAGCGTCCGGCCGGCTTTGCCGAGGTACGGGAGGCCGACCTCGATATGCAGCTCACGCGGCACATCAAGGTGCGCGATTTCGTGACGCACGATCGGCAGACGATCTGGCCGCGCTATGTAGCGGTCGATCCGCGTGTGCTCGACAAGCTCGAACTGGTCATGCGCGAATTGGCGCGCCGTCGCGGTGAAGAGCACATGGATTTCGATGTCGAAGTGCACAGTGGCTTCCGCACGCCGATCCACAATGCCGGTGTCGAAGGCTCGGCTCGCGATTCGCGCCACCTCTATGGTGACGCCGCCGACGTCGCGATCGATGCCGATGGCGACGGCAAGCTCACGATCTTCGATGCCTATCGGGTCGAGCAGGCGGTCGACTGGGTGGAACGGCTGCACCCTGAACTGGCCGGTGGGCTCGGTGTGTACAGCAGCCGACGCTTCGCCACGCCATATTGCCATATTGACGCGCGCGGCGAACGGAAACGCTGGCGCGGCTGAGTCGTAGGGCAGGGTGGCGCTCCTGTCCCGCCCGAACGTGCGTCCCCGAGACGCCGGAGGTTCGATGAATCCGTACGTCCGCGACCGCATCAATCGCAAGCTCGACACGCTCTCCGATGAGCGTCTCTATCAGATCCTCGACTATGTCGAGTTTCTGGAGTCCAAGTACGCTGAGAAGTCCGCCCCGGTGGCCAACGTCTTCACGCGATTCGCCGAAGGCGTCGAGGATAAACTGCGCGCCGGCGGTGTCGCGGTCGGCACGGTGGCCGAGACGATGGGCTTCCTCAACAAGGCGATGGGCGTGCTGAATGGCGTCGCCCAAACCACGATGACGGTGGCCGGCGACGTGGTGAACGCGGCGAAGACCGCCGCCGATCAGGTGGGGGCTCCCCCGCCGGCCGCGCCGTCGCCCGTCACACCGCCCGTCACACCGCCCCCCGCACCGGGTATGCCACCGTCCGCGACCGCGACACCGTCGGCGCCGCCGTCGGCGCCGCCTGGCGCGGCCGCATGATGAAGAACGGGGACGACGAATTGCCCCGGCCGCAGACCGGTCTGAAGCGCTCCGTGCTCGGCGCCATCCGGCAGATTCCGTCCTACCTCCGGCTGCTTGTCGGATTGATCGGCGACCGTCGGGTGTCGAAGTTCGACCGCATCCTCGTGCTGGCCGCTGCGGCCTACTTGGTGTCGCCCCTCGACTTCATTCCGGACGTGATCCCGTTTTTCGGCGAGGTCGATGACCTGTTCCTGCTGCTGACCGCGCTGCAGCGCCTGATCGCCAACGCGGGGCGCACCGTATTGCTCGATCACTGGCGCGGTGCGCCGGACGAACTCGACGACATGAACCTCGCGCGGCTCGCGAGCGCGGCTGGATTCTTCCTGCCCATCGGGCTCCGTCGTCGGCTGCGAAAAATGGCCGGGCGCTAACCGCTGGACAGCGTCCTCGAGGCCGTCTACTCTTCAAGATGGCACCCTCGACGACAGACCACCCGACGCAGCAGCAACCGCCCGCCGCCGACGCCACGTCGGCGAGCGGGCTTTCGCGTTCCCATACCAGCAGCGCCAGCATCGGTGCGCGATCGCCCTCGCGCGTGCGCGACGACCTCGCGTTGACGTTCGACGATGTTCTGCTCGCCCCGCGCCATTCCACGACGCATCCGCGGGAAGTCAGCATCGCCTCGCGCTTCACGCGCGGGATCACGCTGAACGTGCCCCTCGCCTCGGCCGCGATGGACACCGTGACCGAGAGCGAGATGGCGATCGCGATGGCGCGGTTCGGCGCCATCGGCGTGCTGCACAAGAATATGTCCATCGACCGGCAGGCCGCCGAAGTCGATCGCGTGAAGCGCAGCGAGAGCGGGATGATCCTCAATCCGATCACGCTCTCACCCACTGCCTCGCTCCGCGAGGCGGTCGCGCTCATGATGCGCTTCAAGATTTCCGGCGTCCCGATCGTGGATGACAGCGGCTTGCTGGTCGGTATCCTGACCAATCGCGACCTGCAGTTCGAGCGCGATCTCGACCGCCCGTTGCGCGATGTGATGACCTCGCAGGACCTGGTCATCGCCCCCGTCGGCACCACCCTCGACGAGGCGGAGCGCATCCTGGGCAAGCATCGCATCGAGAAGCTCCCGGTGGTCGACGAGCGCGGCGTGCTCAAGGGCCTCATCACCGTGAAGGACATCCATAAGCGGCGCCAGTATCCCGACGCCAACAAGGACATCCACGGTCGGCTGCGCGTGGCCGCGGCGCTGGGGGCGGGCGGAGATTACCTCGATCGTGCCCGCGCGCTGATTCAGGCAGGGGTCGACGTGCTCATCATCGACACGGCGCACGGCCACAGCGAAGGGGTGCTGCAAGCCACCGCCCGGGTACGCGACGCGTTCCCCGAGGTGCAGCTGGTTGCCGGCAACGTGGCCACCCGGGCCGGGGCCGCCGCCCTGGTGGAGCGCGGCGTCGATGCCGTGAAGGTCGGTGTGGGACCGGGCTCCATCTGCACCACGCGCGTCGTCACCGGCGTCGGCGTCCCGCAACTCACCGCCGTCATGGATGCGGTGGAAGGGGCGGGCGATGTCCCGGTCATCGCCGACGGTGGCGTGAAGTATTCGGGGGACATCGTGAAAGCACTCGCCGCCGGTGCCTCGAGTGTCATGATGGGGTCGATGCTGGCGGGCACCGAGGAGAGCCCGGGCGAGTCGTTCCTGCTCGAGGGACGTCGGTTCAAGATGATCCGCGGCATGGGATCGCTGTCGGCCATGCAGGACGGTTCGGCCGACCGGTATTTCCAGGACGGCGAAATGTCCCCCAAGAAGCTGGTGCCGGAGGGCATCGAAGGGCGCGTGCCGTACAAGGGCGCGGTCGGCGACGTGATCTTCCAAATGATCGGGGGGCTACGAAGCGGCATGGGCTACGTCGGCTGCGGCACGATCGAGCAGCTGCGCACGGACGCAGAGTTCGTGCGCATCACGACGGCCGGATTGCGCGAATCGCACCCCCACGACGTTACAATTACCCGCGAGGCGCCGAACTACTCGCTCTGAGGTTCGGCCCTCGGCTCGACCTCACGGGCCCCCTCCCCACCACGGACGCGGTGAGACCGCGTCCGCGAAGTGACGCGAAGGCGGTCCGCGCCGTATCGTTCCGTCCAGTGCTCCCTCCCTGCAGATGCGCGGTGCCGGCATCCGCGTCCCACCCCACCCCGTCCCCCCCCCCGACTGATGGGAATCTGGTCCAAGAAGTCGATCACGGCGCTGCGCGCCGAAGCCGCGAGTTCCGAGGGCGGCCTGAAGCGAACGCTCGGCGCGCTCAATCTCACGATGCTGGGAATCGGCGCCATCATCGGTGCCGGCATTTTCGTGCTCACGGGTACGGCGGCCGCCAACTTTGCCGGACCCGGCGTCTCGCTGTCATTCGTGCTGGCCGGCCTCGCCTGTCTGTTCGCAGGGCTCTGCTACGCCGAATTCGCGTCGATGATTCCGATCGCCGGCTCGGCCTACACGTACAGCTACGCCACGATGGGTGAAGGGGTGGCCTGGTTCATCGGCTGGAACCTGGTGCTCGAGTACCTGTTCGCCGCAGCCACGGTGGCGGTGGGCTGGTCGGGCTACTTCAGCGCGATGCTGAGCAGCGTTGGCATTCATGTGCCGGCGGCGTTTGCGTCCGCCCCGCTGACGGTGGAGAACGGGCATCAGGTGGTGCGCGCCTTTACCTGTGTGGACGCCACCACGGGTTCGACACTCGTTGATGCCGTCACCAAGGCCGCGTTCGTCGCCCGCGACGCCTGCACCGCGGCGGGGGGCGAAGTCGTGAACGGCTTGATCAACCTGCCGGCGATTCTGCTCATTCTCGGGTTGACCATGCTGCTGGTGCGTGGCGTGCAGGAATCGGCCACGTTCAACAACATCATCGTCGCAATCAAAATGGTGATCGTGTTGCTCGTGATCGGCTTCGGCTTCATGTACGTGAATACCGACAACTGGCACCCGTTCATCCCCGACATGGTCACGAACCCCGACGGCAGCACGAAGTTCGGCATGTCGGGCGTGCTGCGCGCGGCACCGGTCGTGTTCTTCTCCTACATCGGCTTCGACGCCGTCTCCACTGCGGCACAGGAAGCGAAGAATCCGCAGCGTGACCTGCCGATCGGTATGATCGCGTCGCTGTTGATCTGTACCGTGCTCTACATCCTGATGTCGCTGGTGATGACCGGGCTCGCCCCGTACACGGCACTCGGCGTGGCGCACCCGGTATCGGCCGCCCTGGAAGCAGTTCCGCAGCTCAAGTGGCTCGAGTACCTCGTGAACATCGGCGCCGTCGCTGGGTTGTCGTCGGTCGTGCTGGTGATGCTCATGGGCCAGCCGCGTATCTTCTACACGATGTCGCGCGACGGCCTCCTTCCGAAGATCTTCGCCAAGGTGCATCCGAAGTACCAGACACCGGCCGCGTCCACGTGGATCGTCGGGATCATCGCGATCATCATCGCGGGCTTCTTCCCGCTTGGCCTGCTCGGTGAGCTCGTGTCGGGTGGAACGCTGGCAGCCTTCGCCACGGTGTGCATCGGCGTACTCGTCCTGCGCAAGCGCTCTCCGGAACTCGAGCGTCCGTTCCGTACGCCTTGGGTGCCGCTCGTACCGATCCTGGGAGCGGGGGCCACGCTGTACATGATGTATCAGCTGCCCGGGCTCACCTGGACGCTGCTCGGTATCTGGACGGCGATCGGCATGACCGTGTACTTCGTGTACGGCATGGGGAACTCGAAGATTGGCAAGGCGGATAACACAAGCGGCGCCAAATGAGTGATGGCGTGCTGACGGCGTCCACGTCACGGCGCGACGCGATCGAAGCATGGTTTGCGACCCTACGCCCCGGCATGACCGTGGCGCTGTCGACGCATATCAACTCCGATGGCGACGGCTGTGGTTCGGAGACGGCGTTGGCACGCCTGCTGGCACAGCGTGGGATTCATGCCCGTATTGTGAATCCCACGCCCTGGCCGGCCATGTTCAACTTCCTCCTCGGTGATGACATTGAGGAGGCCAGTGCGCGCGGGGCCGTCGCTCTCGACGGCATCGATGCGCTGATCGTACTCGACATCAACGACGTACGCCGCCTCGGGCAGCTCGCCGACAAGGTGCGTGCGCTCACCGTGCCGATTTCGGTGGTCGACCACCATGTCGCCGGCGATGAACCCGTGGGCCACATCGCGGTGGCCGACACCGCCGCCTGCGCCACCGGCGAATTGGTGTTCGACATCGCCATGACGCTCGGTCTGGAGCTCACGCCGGCGGTGGCGCAGTCGCTGTACGCGGCGATCCTGACGGATACGGGCAGCTTTCGCTTCAGCAACACGTCGCCGCGCGCGCACGCCATTGCGGCCGCGCTGTTGGCGGCCGGGGTGAACCCGGAAGAGATGTACCGCCGCATCTACGCTCAGGTAAGCGTGGGGCGCCTGCAGCTGCTGCGCGAAGCGCTGGGCACGTTGCACGCCGACCCCGAGATCGGGCTGTCATACATCGCGGTGGCCGCCGGAGCGATGGAGCGCTTCGATATCTCCAGCGAAGAGCTGGACGGTATTGTGGAGCATCCGCGATCGATCACGGGCACGCGCATGGCGATGTTCTTCCGCGACCTCGGGCACGGCAAGGTGAAGGTGTCGTTCCGGAGTACCGGATCGGTGGACGTGCAGCAGTTCGCGCGTCGCTACGGTGGCGGGGGGCATGCCAAGGCGTCAGGGGCGTTGCTCACGGGGAATCTGGCCGAGGTGCAGGAGCAGGTGGTGGCAGACGCCCGTGCGTATCTGACCGGCGGGGACACCGCGACGGCGTAGGGGTGCGCCTGCATTCGGACGCCCGTGCTATTTCCGTCGCTGCTGCTTGGCGATCTCGCGTGGGGAGAGGGGCGTGGTGGAGAGCGCCACCACCAACGACGTCTCCGTACCGATCAACGCGGCCACGAGTCGGCCGTCTGGCGTCATGGCGAGTGCCGAGGGCGCAAATGGCAGTCGGCGCGAATAGAGATACGCGCCGTCGCTGGCGCGGTAGTAGTCGAGCAGTTGGTGTGGATGCAACTTCGTCGCGCCTGCCTCGATAATGACCGTGTCTCCACGCTGCATGGCACCGCGGGTGATCGGGCTGACCTCCGAGATCATGGTGGTCTGCGTCGTGATGTGCTTGGCCGTGCGCTCGAGTCGACGCTGCGTGGTCACCACCACCGCCTCAGCTCCCGCTTCGATGTACGGGAATCGTTTGGCGGTGCCATTCGACGACACGCTGTACCACGAACTCCCAAAGTACGGCGCGACGGCCACGGTGTCGCCCACGCACGCATCGGCGATATAGGCGGCGTTGGCGAACGATGGGGCAGTCTGCCGCGCGGTGGCGACTGGCAGCGAGGTGCGCGTCAGTGTTTTCCCGCTGCTGTCGATCAGCGCCAATGCCCGTAGGGCGCCAAGATACTTCACCCGGATGCGTCCTCGAGGCAGCAGGCACATCGCCTCCACCGCGGGGCCGTCGGGCACGATCGTCGTCCAGAGAAATCGTCCGGAGTCCGAATAGACGGTGAGCCGACTGGTTGCGGCGTCGAGCACACCCACATGCCGCGCGGTGGCCGCCACCTGGATGGGTTGCTTGAACTCTCCCGGACCTTGGCCGGTCGCCTTGAGGACGAATCGCTTCGCACCAGACGTGACATCGAACGCGTGCACTTCCCGTGTGCCGGCGTCGAGTACGACCACCACCTGGTTGGTGATGGCGATCCCACGTGGTTCGACCAGGAGATCCGGATCCTTGGTCCCGCCGCGCACCCACTCCCGGATGTAGAACGAATCCGCGTGGAATCGGCGAGTCGTGGACGACCGCTGTGCCTGGACGGCGGTGCTGCTGATGGGTGTAGTGACCACCAGCGCCACGATGATCCGGGCAAGCGCGCGAAGCGGTACGCGAGACGTGACAGGCATTCAGAGTTCCTCGATCCAGGTGAGTCCTTCGATGATGCGCCGCAGTCCGGCCACTTCGCGTGAAGAGCGCGGACTCTGCGTGGTGAAGCGCACGCGCCCTTCCTGATCGAGCACGAGCAAGGCGGGCGTGGTGGTGTGACCGAGGGACGCGAAGTGCCGCACGACCGCGGGCGGGGCCGCGCGGAGGGGGATCGCGGCCGTCCACGACGGCAGTGCCATCCGGATGTTTGTCGAGTCAGATACCGGGCCCACATACCAAACGACGGCCAGCTGGATATGTCGTGGTGTCGAACCGCGATGCAGCACGTGCAGCATGCGCAGATTGCCGGAGCAATCGGCGAGTTGCAGCAGGACCGCGGCCTGCACGGCCCTGGGAGCCCGCGCACTCGCCGACGTGGCCGGCGTCAGCGTGCGCGCGGCGTGCCGCATCGCACCGGGGAGCGTCCGCTGCGGCATCGCTCGCGCGACGTCGTATCCGACGCCGGCGAGCGAGACCACAAGCGCCGCGACCACCCAATGCCGCAGGGTCGGGGCGCGATGCATCAGTCTTCGCAGAGTTCGATGTTCTCTTCGAATCCGTCGTCCGACGTTCCACTGGTGGGCGTGGCGCTGCACGTCTTGTACGCACCCCCAGTGGTGGAGCCGGAGTTTTGGGCGGTCCGGTCCTTGTACAGCGTCTTGTGGCCCGTGGAGCAGTTCGTCTGCGTAAACTTGAACCCACCAGTGCGCAGAAACAGGTTCAAGTCGAATTGGATGGTCGTCTCGCAGGTGGTGATCGGCTGCGATCCGCACGCCGTGAGCGTACCCATCGCACAGGCCGTCGGCGTCACCGTCGTACTCTGCGCCCGCGCGCGCGACACATCGACCGTGGCCACTGTGAACAGCACCGCGAACACGCCGAACGCGGCGCGGGGAATGGTCATCATCATGAGATACCTCGGGATCTATCCGTGAAGTGGTGCGCCGCGGAATACGTCGCACCGGTCGCCGCGCCCCGGATCCGCGTGACGGGGCCAGCATACCACCCCCGCGTCATTCGGCTGTCATCCGATTCGTGCACCCGTGGCCATTCCACCGCCGAACCGCCGTCTGGACGGTCGCTTCCCGCTTGGAGCGTCCCCGCAAGGCGCCTACTTTTCGGGACGTAGTTCTCCCGATACCCCGACTCTCCCATGCAGCCTCTCATGGAGCGGATCACCGGCGCCCTCGCCACGGTCCGCAACCCCCGCACTGGCGCCGATGTCATGGCCGCCGACATGGTGCGGGATATCGCCACCACCGTCGACGGCAAGGTGCGCCTCACGCTCCTGCTGGCGGCCGATGACGACGCCACGCTCGTGCGCGACGTCCGCCAGGCCATCGAGGCGCTCGCGGGCGTGTCCGATGTCCGCGTTGATGTGCGCGACCCCGCGCAAACCGAACCCACACCGGCGCGCCGCGCGCCGACTTCCGCACCGCCAGCCATGAATCAGCCGCAAGCGCCCGCCACCGGCGGCATGGGACGCGCTCTCCCCGTCATGGATGCCGCCCCCAAGGCGCCGCCCAAGGTCCCCGAGCCGGTCGCCTATCCGCAGCTCGGTCGCATCATTGCCGTGTCGTCGGGCAAAGGCGGCGTGGGCAAGAGCACCGTGGCCGTGAACCTCGCCGTCGCGCTCGCCAAGATGGGTAAGCGGGTCGGCATCATGGACGCCGACATCTACGGCCCCAACCTGCCGCTTATGCTTGGCGTCGACGCGGCGCCCTCGGTGGTGGACGAAAAGATCATTCCGCTCGAGGCCTACGGCATCAAGGTGATGTCGATCGGCTTCCTGATCGAGAAGGAACAGCCGGCCATCTGGCGCGGCCCGATCGTCATGAAGATCCTCACGCAGTTCCTGAAGGACGTGGCGTGGGGCCAGCTCGACTACTTCCTGGTCGACATGCCACCGGGCACCGGCGACGCGCAGCTCTCGCTCGTGCAGGCCACGCAGGTGCACGGCGCCGTGATCGTGACCACGCCGCAGCAGGTGTCGGTGGGTGACGCGCTCCGCGGCGTGAAGATGTTCGAGCGCACCGCCGTGCCGGTGCTCGGCATCGTGGAGAACATGTCGTACTTCGAGAACCCCGAAACGGGCAAGCCGATCGCCGTGTTCGGTACCGGCGGTGGCGCTCGGTTGGCGGCGGAAACCAACCTGCCGCTCATCGGACAGGTGCCACTCGATCCGCGTATTCAGGAAGGCGGTGACACCGGTCGTCCCATCGTCGACGCCGAGCCGACCTCGCGCGCTGCGAAGGAACTCGAAGCGATCGCCCAGCGGGTCGTGGAGCGCCTTGTCGGCATCTACGGCGCCTAGTCGATCGATGAACGACACCACCACCGCCACACAACAGGCGTACGATGCGCTGCTCGCCGGCATGACGCCGGCCGAGCGGCTGCAGCGTATGCTGTCGCTCACCTGTCTCGCACGCGATCTCGCGTGGGCGGGAGCCGAGCGCGCGGTGGGGCACTTGGGTCGGCCGAAGGTGGTGGAGCGGTTTTTTCTTCAGCTCTATGGGCCGGACGTCGTGGTGCCACCACGCGTGCTCGCTGCGGCGGCCGAAGCATCGGCGGTCCCACATGGGTTGTGACAGCCTGTGACTGCAGATCCTGCTGAGCTCTCGCTCGTCATTGAACGGATTGTGGCCGCGTTCAGGACGGCCAGCGTGCCGTACTTCATTACCGGGTCATTCGCGAGCAGCGTGCACGGCGAGTTCAGGGCGACGAACGATGTAGACTTCGTGGCGGACTTCCGTCGCGGTGATCTGCCGGGACTCCTACGCGAGCTGTCCTCCGAATTCATCGCTGATCCCGCGGTTGCGGCAGTCGCAGTCTCGAGGGGAGAGTCCTTCAACCTCATCCACGCCACGACGTATTTGAAGGTTGATGTATTTCCTGCGACCGGAGAGTTCGAGCGTCAGGCGATTCGTCGCGCGATCACCGTAACCCTGTCTGGCGCCGGTGCGGCAATCGCGGTTGCGGCCGTCGAGGACATTCTGCTGGCCAAGCTGCGATGGTTTCGGATCGGCGGCGAGGTGTCTTCGGTACAGCAACGCGACATTGACCGACTCGTCGCCCTCAACCGCGAGCAGCTCGATCTCACGCACCTCGCGCAATGGGCTGCAGTCCTCGGCGTCAGCGATTTGCTAGAGCGCGCGATTGCTGGCTGAAGACAACGCCCCACGCGGCGCGCTCGTCGGGGAGCCGTTAGCCCTCACGATTCGCCGCGTGGCGCTGCCGGCGGTCGTCGCGAACCTGCTCATGACCACGTTTCACAACGTGGACACGTACTGGATCGGACGCACGCTCGGCCCCGATGCGCTCGCCGCCGCGACGAGTTCGATCTTCTGGATCTGGCTCGTGATATCAATCGGCGAGATGGTCAGCATCGGCCTCGATGCGATCGCCGCGCGTCGACATGGCGAGCGCCGCCCGTCGGAGGCGGCGCGCACGATCAGCGAAGGCTTCGTGCTCGCATTGTTGCTCGGCGGCGCGATTGCGCTAGCCACGCCGTTCGTGTTGCATTGGCTGTTTGCCGTGATGAACACCGGCGCCGCGGTAAGTGCCATCGGCCGGCAGTACCTCGGCACCTATCTGCTCGGCATGCCGCTCATCTTCGGCTTCTTCGCCGTCGATGCCGCCTTCCGCGCGAAGGGCGACACGCGCACGCCGCTGTATATCCTGGTGGTCACCACGGTGTTCGGGCTCGTGCTCGACCCGATCCTCATTCGCGGCTTGGGGCCCGTGCCCGCGTTCGGCATTCGCGGCGCCGCGCTCGCCACGCTGGTCCCGCGCGGACTCGGCTGCATTGCCGGCGTGATCATTCTGCAGCGGCGCAGCATGCTGCGCTGGGCGAAACCGCGGTGGGATGTCATTGCGAGTATCGCGCGCGTGGGGGCGCCAGCGGCGCTCACGGGCGTCGCGTTCAGCGCGATTTACGTGCTGCTCACGCGCATCACCACGCAGTTCGGCACACCGGCCTTGGCGGCACTTGGACTTGGCTTTCGCATTGAAAGCGTGGTGTACGTGGTGTCGGTAGGCATGGGTGCGGCCGTGGCGGCGATCGTAGGGCAGAGCATGGGTGCCGACGATCCCGATCGCGCCGAACGCGCGGGTTGGACGGCGACCGGAATCGTGAGTGTGGTCGGCGCGATCATGGCGGGAGCCTCGTTCCTCTTTGCCGACAGCTTTGCGGCCATTTTCTCCACCGATCCGGCCGTGATCGCCGAGGCGGCGCACTACCTGCGCATTGCGGCTTTCTCGCAGCTGTTCCTGGGCGCCGAGGTGGTGCTGGAAAGTGCGATGGGCGGCGCCGGGTGGACGCTGTGGCCGATGATCGGCTCGAGCACGATTACGTTCCTGCGACTGCCGATCGGGGCGTGGGCGGCGGCACAATGGGGCACCAGCGGCCTGTGGTGGACGCTGGCGCTCACGGCGGCGGCGCGTGGTCTGCTGATGGCGGCGCTGTGGGGCAGTGGACGGTGGCGGCGCGTGCGGGTGTAGCGCACGTTACGACATGATCGCTCCCGCCATCACGCTGCTCACCGACTTCGGCACTGCCGACGGCTACGTCGCCGAAATGAAGGGCGTCCTCACCACGCTGGCGCCCGGCGTTCCGCTGCTCGATCTCACGCACGATGTACCGGCGCAGGATGTGGCGTTCGCGCGCCTCACGGTCGCGCGCTACTGGCGTCGCTTTCCGGTGGGCACGGTACACCTCGTGGTCGTCGATCCCGGCGTCGGCACGTCGCGCGAGGCGATCGCCGTGTGCAGCGAAGGACGCTATCTCGTGGGGCCCGACAACGGCGTGTTGTCGCCGGCGCTGTTCGCGCTCGACGCGCGCGTGGTCTCGCTCGCGGTCGATGTGCAGGCGTCGCCCACCTTCCACGGGCGTGATGTGTTCGCGCCGGCCGCGGCGCAGCTTGCCCGCGGGATCTCGATTGATGTGATCGGCGAGCCGTTCGCGCAGCCCGTGCGACTGCGTACGCCGCAGCCACGACGCGCCACCGATGGCGCCTTGCACGGCGAGATCCTCACCATCGATCGCTTCGGCAACGCGATCACCAATCTCGCCGCCCGCGACGGAGTGGCGGTGCAGGTGGGCGGCCACCAGGTGCGCGTGGTGCGCACGTACGGTGAGGCGGCGCCCGGTGAACTGGTGGCGCTGGTGGGGTCCAGCGGCTTTGTGGAGATCGCCGTGCGCGACGGGCATGCGGCGGCCCGACTGAGGCTGTCGCGCGGTCAGGCGGTGGAGCTCGCACCGGTGATGCGTTGACATCATATAAATGATGCGTTAGCATCATGCATGCGCACGACTATCGATCTCGACGACGCGCTCCTCCAGCGTCTCCGTGACACCGCCCACCGCGAAGGCGTGCCGTTCAAGGCGCTGCTGCATCGCGTGATTCTGCGGGGGCTCGAAATGCCACCAGAGGCACAGGTGCCGTATCGCACTCCGTCGTATTCGATGGGGCAGGTGCGCGAAGGCATCGATCTGGTGAAAGCGCGATGGATCGCAGACGACCTCGAGGACGAGGAGATCATCCGCAAGATGGCCGAAGGCCGTTAGCGCGTGATCATCCCCGACGTCAATCTGCTGGTGTACGCCGTGCATGCCGAGAGCGAACAGCACCCCGCCGCACGGGCGTGGCTGGATGCCCTGCTCACGGGTGATGAGCCGGTGGGCTTCTCGTGGACCGTGCTCACGGGGTTCATTCGCGTGAGTACGAATCCGCGTGTGGTCTCGTCGCCTGCTCGGCTCGATCGTGCCACGGAATTGGTGGACCTGTGGCTTCAGCAGCGCATCGTGAGCGTGGTCGAGCCCGGACCCGGGCATTGGCCGATTCTGCGCGCCTTGCTGCGCGAAGCCGGCCGCGGTGGCAACCTCACCACCGACGCCCATCTCGCCGCGCTCTGCATCGAGCGCGGTGCCACGTTGCACAGCGCCGACGGCGACTTCGCCCGCTTCCGCGGACTGCGCTACGAGAACCCGCTGCGCTGAGCCTTCGGCCGTCCTACCGCACCGCCACGCCGGTGAACAGCGCGCCGTTCACCAGAAAGTGCACCCAGATGCTGGCCACGTAGCCCAGGGCAATTGCCCAGCTCCACTTCAGGTGCGCCATGAACGTGTACGTGCCGCGCGCTTGGCCCATCAGCGCGACACCGGCGGCGCTGCCGATGGAGAGCAGAGACCCGCCCACACCGGCGGTGAGCGTGACCAACAACCATTGCCCGGTGTCCATCGGCGGTTGCATCGACAACACCGCGAACATCACCGGGATGTTGTCGATGAGCGCCGACAAGACGCCGATGGCGATGTTCGCCTTGGTGGCACCAAAGCCGCCGTACGCCACCTGCGACAGCGCCTCGAGATAGCCGATGGCTCCGAGACCGCCCACGCAGAGGATCACGCCGTAGAAGAACATCAGCGTGTCCCATTCCGCCTTCTCGAGTCGCTTGAACACATCGAACGGTTCGCGTTCGGCCCCCGCGTGCGAGACCACCTCGAAGGGATTGTCCGAATCCACGCTGTGCCGCTCCGCTCGCACGGCGATCTCGCGAATCGCCGTGCGCTGCAATGTCCAGCCGTACAGCTTGAGGGCGCCGAGGCCGGTCATCATACCGAGCACCGGCGGTAGGTGCAGGAACTGATGCACGCTCACGGTGGCGGCGATGGTCAGCAGGAACAACCCGACGATCACGAACGCCCCCGGTTGCAGTCGCATCTGATCGGTAATCGGCGCCGGTCGTCCTTCCCCCACCGCGGTGCTCATGATGGCCGCGGGAACCAGCCAGTTCACCAGCGACGGGAGAAAGAGCGCGAAGAACCCGGTGAAGGGGATGAGCCCCTTCTGCCACACCATCAGCGTCGTGATATCGCCGAATGGCGAGAACGCGCCGCCGGCATTGGCCGCCACCACGATGCTGATGAGCGATACGATCACGAAGCGCGGATTGCCGACACCGACACTGAGCACGACGGCGCCCATCAGCAGGGCCGTCGTGAGGTTGTCGGCGATCGGCGAGATGCAGAACGCCAGCGCCCCCGTAATCCAGAACAGGCTGCGCAAGCTGAAGCCGCGCGATACCAACCATCCACGGAGCGCGTCGAACACGCCGCGCTCCTCCATCGAGTTGATGTACGTCATCGCCGCCAGCAAGAACAAAAAGAGCTCGGCGTACTCGAGCAGGTTGTGCCGAACCATCTGTTCGGCGAACTGCGTGAGCGCGAGCTTCGCGGCCGGGTCGGTCGCAGCGTCGGCGGCCTGCGCGTAGCGCCAGCCGATGAGCGCCCAGATGACGCCCGCCGCGATCAGCACCGGCTTGGATTTGCGAAGATGCAGGTACTCTTCGCCGATCACCACGGCGTAGGCCAGCAGGAACACCACCAGCGCGGCAATGCCGACGCCCGATGTCGTCAGATCGAGACGCGCGGCCGCTTCGGAGAGTTCAACCATCATGAAGCATAGCCACGGGAACGCGCACCGCCGCGCCGATTACAACTCGGCGCCGTTCCCCGTACCGTTGTCGGTGCTCACCGGCCGCCGCGCGGCCACGACGCCCTGCACGGGCGTGGGCGTTTGCCAGCCCGGGGCGGCGACTTCGGTGGTCGTGGTGGTCGAGGCCGCGCCCCAGCGCGAGCTGAAGCCCGTCATGCCGAAGCGCGAGCCGCCGAAGCGCATGGACAGCTGCGCCACGCCCATGCGCGACTTCACCACGGCGCCCAGTCCCACGGTGGCTACGGCCCAGGTGAAGGCCACGGCAATGAGTCGGGCGATGGCACCGGCCACCGGCACCTTGGCGGCGATAGCCGCGCCGAACCAGATCAGGCTGAGCGTGAGGAGCCCGACCGTGAGTCCGCGCACCGCCGCGCTGCGATCGCTGCTGCCGGCACCGCGTCCCGCCAGCGCCCGTCCGATCACCAGCGCCACAGCCAGAATGCCAAGCGTAAAGGCACCGGCGTAGGCCAGGGCCCAGGCCAGGGCCGCGATCGGGATCATCAGGATGCCGATGATGGTGATCGCGCAGGCCACGAGCAGCACAACCAGCAGGGGCACGGCCAGCAATTGCCAGAGCAGTCCCACCCAGAAGCTGCCGGAGATGTCGCGGGCAGCGGTCTTGGCGACCGCCGTGAGCGCCTCTTCGGCGGTCATGAGCACCACGAGGCCGATGATCAGGCCGATGCCGAACACGCCGGCGACCGCGAGCAGATTGGTGGTCGCCGTCAGCATGTTATGACCATGTCACAACCTTATCGGGCCCGACGCGAGGCGGTGGCGAGGGCCCGAAGCCCAACGACCCCCATCCCCACGATCGCCACGAATCCACCCACGGCAAGAGCGGCCATTTCCGGCGATCCGCTCTGCATGGCGGCCATGCCCGGCTGCCCCAGCACGGTCGACGCCACGTCGTTCGAGGCGGCCACGATCTGGTCGCGAACCCCTTCGGCCCCGAGCTGCGTGAGAATGAACGCCATGTCGGCACGGGCCACGACCCACGTGGCGCCGGCGGTGGCCAGCCCCGCCGTGAGCGCCGCGCCGAAACCGGCGGCGATTCGCGCCGGGCGCGTGGCGGGGACGAACTCCTGCACGGTGCGCGTGGCGGCGGCATGCCACGGCTCGAACACCTGCACCTGAGACATCACCCGATCGGAAAAATTCGCGGACGGGGCGAAGTCGGGGAGCGCATCGAGGGCCACCATGAGCTCCCGGGCACGCTCCAGTTCCTGACGGCACGAAATGCACGATTTGACGTGCGCTCTCAAAGGAGCGACGCCAAACCCTTCCTCCCCGTCCAGCAGGAGCTCGATTTCGTCGGATCTCAGGTGTCTGTCATGCATTGGTGGCCTCCACGGGGCATTACGCGCCTGCCCAAAGGCAGGTTTCACAGGGTTTCCGTCGGTTTCTCGACGAGTGCTTCGGTAATCGGTCCGTCACCGGTTCCATCAGTCGCGTAGCCCCTCGAGCGCCTTCCGGAGCTCGTGGCGGGCCCGATGGATGTAGGTCTTCACCGTGCCCAGGGGCAGGTCGAGCGTGGCCGCGATTTCCTCGTAGGCGCGCCCTTCCACATGACGCAGCATGATGCAGGCCCGATACTCGGGGCGCAGCCTGGCGATGGCCTGCTCAATGGCCGAGCCCAGCTCCTTGGCCTCAAGTTCGTCGAGGGCGCTCTCCTGCTCGGACTCGAGGTTGAGGGTCGTGGCCTCGACCTCGCTGGCCGTGGAGGCGTGCGGGGAACCGTCGATACTGATCGTATCCAGGCGCCGCTTCCGGAGATGATCGATGGCGACGTTGTTGGCGATCTTGAACAGCCAGCTCGAAAACTTGAACTCGGGGCTGTACTTGTCGATGTGGTTCAGGACCTTGACGAAGGCGTCCTGCGCCAAGTCCTCCGCCGTCTCCCGGTCTCGGACCATCCGGAAGACGAGCGAAAACACCGGCCGTTCGTAGCGGCGCACCAGCTCGCGGAACGCGAGCTCACGGCCCTGCTGCGCCAGGCGAACGACATCGGCATCGGGGAGCGTCCCCAGCTCGTCGAGAGTCTGCATCGGTTGGCATAACCTAGCACGGGCATGCGCTTGCTCGCACTCCCCCGCCTGTCGATGTTTCGCCCATGCCAGTCGTCCCGCCTCCGAACGAGGCCCCCGAACGCGCGCAGTCCACCGGTCGCGCCGAACAGGCCGCCCGTGGGGACGGGAAGCGCGAGTACGTGCAGCAGATGTTCTCCGACATCGCGCCGCGCTATGACCTGCTCAATCACGTCCTGTCGATGAACATCGACAAAGCGTGGCGGCGAAAAGCCCTGCGCGCCCTGCGGTGGACCCAGTGGCCGGCCGGGAGCTACCTCGATCTCTGTGCCGGTACGCTCGATGTGGGTGCCGCCCTGGTGAAGCAGCCGGGGTTCACCGGCTTCGTGGCCGGTGCCGATTTCGCCGTGCCGATGCTCCGGTGCGGCAACGGGAAGGCGTCGCGGGAGGTGCTCGCTCCGGTGGGTGCCGATGCGCTGGCCCTGCCGTTTGCCACGGCGTCATTCGACGGCGCGATCGTGGCCTTCGGTATCCGCAATGTGGCCGATCTCGACGCCGGACTGCGCGAAGTGCATCGCGTGCTCAAGCCCGGCGCCCGCTTCGTGATCCTCGAGTTCTCCACGCCGCCATTGGCGATCGTGCGCACGTTCTATCATCTCTACTTTCATCACGTGCTCCCGCTCGTGGGGCGCCTCGTGAGCGGCCACGGCAGCGCGTACACGTATCTGCCCATGTCCGTCTCGCATTTTCCTACCGAAGAGACGCTCGCCGGCCACATGCGCCGCGCCGGTTTCACCACGGTCACGTGGGAACGCCTCACCTTCGGCATCGCCGCGATCCATGTGGGGACCGCGTGAGGAACAACGTGACGCTCTGCTTGGTTGACTGCTGATGTCTCTCGATACGCTTTCCGACTTCATCGCGGCCATCGATCGCGCCGGCGAACTGCATCGCATCACCGAGCCGGTGAAGGTGCATCTCGAGATCACCGAGATCGCTGACCGCGTCTCCAAGATGCCCGGCGGCGGCAAGGCGCTGCTGTTCGAGCATCCGATTCTCCGCGACGGGACCCGCTCGCAGTTTCCCGTCGCCATCAACCTGTTCGGCTCGATGCGCCGCATGGCCATGGCGCTTGGTGTCGACGATCTCGATGCCATCGGCGACCGCATCACGGCGCTCATGGACCTCAAGGTCCCCGATGGCTTCCTCGGCAAGCTGTCGTTGCTGCCGCGCTTGCTCGAAGTGTCCAAGTTCCCGCCGCGCACCAAGAGCGGCACGCCGTCGTGTCAGGACATCGTGTGGCAGGGCGACGAGATCGACCTCGACAAGATCCCCGTGCTGCACTGCTGGCCCGAAGACGGCGGTCCGTTCGTGACCATGACAGCAGTAATCAGCAAGGATCCGGTGCGCGGCATCCGCAATGTGGGCATGTACCGCGTGCAGCAGCTCGACAAGAAGTCGGTGGCGATGCACTGGCAGCGGCACAAGACCGGCGCCGAGCACATGCGGCAGATGGCCGAGCGGGGCGAGAAGATGCCGGTGTGCATCGTCGTTGGGGCTGACCCGGCCAGCATGTTCTCGGCGAGTGCGCCGCTACCGCCCAACATCGATGAATTCCTGTTCGCCGGCTTCCTGCGTCGCGATCCCGTCAAGCTCACGAAGGCGGTGTCGTGCGATCTTGAAGTGCCGGCGGACGCCGAGTTCGTGATCGAAGGCTACATCGATCCGGCCGAGGCGCTGGTGGTCGAGGGGCCGTTCGGCGATCACACCGGTTTCTACTCCGAAGCCGATCTGTACCCGAAGGTGCACGTCACCGCCGTCACGATGCGGAAGCACGCGGTGTACTCCACCACCATCGTGGGCCGTCCGCCCATGGAAGACTTCTACCTCGGGCACGCCACCGAGCGCATCTTCCTGCCGCTGCTCAAGCTTACCACGCCGGAGGTGGTGGACTACCACATGCCGGCCGAGGGTGGCTTTCACAACCTCGTGTTCGTGAGCATCGACAAGAAGTATCCGGGGCACGCCGACAAGGTGATGCACGCCTTGTGGGGGCAGGGGTTGATGTCGCTGGCGAAAGTGCTGGTGGTCGTGGATAAGGAAGTGAACGTGCGCAATCCCGTGGAAGCGTGGTGGGTGGCGCTCAACAACATGGATCCGCAGCGTGACGTGCGCTTTACCATGGGGCCGGTGGACGTGCTCGATCACGCCAGCCGCGCCTTCACGTACGGCAGCAAGATGGGCATCGACGCCACGCGGAAGTGGCCGGAGGAGGGCTTCACGCGCGCGTGGCCCAAGGTGATCACCATGGACGACGCCACTCGGCGTGCGGTCGATGCGAAGTGGTCGAAGCTGGGATTACCGCCCATGGGTAAGCCATGAGCAGCGTCGTGCCGCCGAAGGGTGCCCGCGACGGCCAGCTGATCACCGGCGAGTCGCTGCTGGTGCGCCTGGCAAACTTCGTGAAGTTGCCGCACACCGTGTTCGCGATGCCGTTCGCGCTGGTGGGGGTGCTGTGCGCGAGCGTGGTGGCACCGGTCACGGTGGCGATGGTGGGCTGGGTGTTGCTGGCGTTCACGGCGGCGCGTTTCGCCGGCATGGGGTTCAATCGTATCGTCGATCGCGATGTCGATGCGATCAATCCGCGCACGGCCAAGCGCGAGCTTCCGGCGGGTACGCTCTCGTTGGCGCAGGCCAAAGGATCGGTCGCCGTGGCCAGTGTGTTGTTCGTGGTCGCGGCGTGGCAGTTGAATCCGCTCTGTCTCGTGCTGTCACCAGTCGCGCTGCTCTGGGTGCTGGGGTACAGCTACACCAAGCGCTTCACGCGCTATTCGCACCTGTGGCTTGGCCTTGGACTCGCCATCGCGCCGGTGGGTGGCTTTCTGGCGGTGACCGGTGCGTGGAGCGATCCGTGGTGGTTTCTGTGCGTGCTCGCACTGGCCATTGTGTGCTGGAGTGGCGGCTTCGACATGCTCTATGCATTGCAGGACGCCGAGTTCGATCGTGCCAACGGATTGCACAGCATGCCGTCGGCCATCGGCGTGCCGAAGGCCATTCTCTTTTCGCGCACGCTGCATGTGATCGCCGTGGGCTGTCTGGCGGTCGTGGTGTCCACGCAGCCGCTGGGCACTGGCGTGGCCATCGTGCAGGCGGTGTTATGGAGCGGCGTGGCCTTCGTGGCGGCGATGCTGGTGTGGGAGCATCGTATGGTGAAAGCCGATGATCTCACGAAGCTCGATGCTGCCTTCTTCACGATGAACGGCATCATTTCGCTGGGCTTTCTCACGGTGTTCGCGGTCGCTCGCTTTCTCGCCTCCGGATCCGTCGCATGACGCAGGTGGCGGTTCGACATCCGGTCGTGCTGGCGATCACCGGCGCCTCGGGGGCGCCGTACGCGGTGCGGTTGCTGCAACAGCTGGTGCTGTTGCAGGTGCCCACGTGGCTGATCGTGTCGAGTCACGGATTCCGCCTGCTGGCCACCGAAAGCGAGATCCCCGATCTCCACACGCTGCGGATGAACGTGGGGGCGGAGCTGTTCGACGCCTGCGTGACGGTGTTCGATGACAACGACCGCGGGGCCGCGCCGGCATCGGGGTCGGCGAGGTCGAGCGGTATGGTGGTGTGCCCGTGCAGCATGGGTACCGTCAGTGCGATTGCTCACGGCACCTCACGCTCGCTGGTGGAGCGCGCGGCCGATGTGGCCCTGAAGGAGCGACGCACGCTCATTCTGGTTCCTCGGGAAACCCCACTGTCGCTCATTCACCTCGAGAATCTCACCCAGGTCACGCGGGCCGGTGCCACGGTGATACCGGCGGCGCCGGGGTTTTACCACAAGCCTGCCAGTATCGATGATCTGGTGGATTTCGTCGTCGCGCGCATTCTCGATCATCTCGACGTCGAGCACACGTTGGGCAAGCGCTGGGGCGGCGAGGTCGCGTAGTCGCGTGGACTTCGCCCGGACGTCGCACGCGCCCGCGCCACTCGTTCCCTTTGTCGCGGCGGGTCGTCGGAAGACGGATAATGCGAGTGCGTAGGGAGTCCACGCCCAGGAGCTGAATGCCGCCGATCAGGATCGAGCCGATCACGCTCACGTCCGACAAGTACCGCCACGAGTTCAAGCGGAAGGTCACGAACGTGGTGCTGATGTTTGCGCTCTGGTGCCCGTTCGGGTTCGGGATCGCCTCGATCATGGCTACCGGGGGACGACGCGGTTTGGGGTTGCCCTGGGGCTCGCCGTGCTGCTCGCCGCCGTGGCGATCCTCGCCATCCTGTTCGCGCAACGGGCAGGATCCGGCGTCGTGCTGACGTTTCTCGGTGCGAACAACAGATCGGGGGCGCCCCGTGTGATCACGAGCCATGCGGAGTCGCTGGCGGCGCGCGGGCGCTACGACGAGGCGACGGCGGAGTTCGCGGCGCTTCGAGCCGCGTTCCCGCACGATATCCCGTTGCGACGCACGGAGGCGGAGTTTCAGGCGGGCGTTGGGGGGAATCCGCAGATCGCCGCGCAGGTGCTCAACGAGCTGCGCCGGGTGCCGAATCTCCCAGGACCCGTCGAGCGGTATGCCACACATCGGCTGCTGGACCTGTATCTTGGAGTGCTGGCAGATCCCGGCCGCGCCATGGTGGAACTGCGGCGCATGGCCGATCGCTTTCCCGATACGCCCGACGGGCAGGGCGCGCTCGCCGAACTCCGGCGCCGGCGCGAGCACCTCGCACAGGACCATACGCAGACATGAAGGACGCCACGATCATCGGTCTGATCTCCGACACGCACGGACTCGTGCGCCCCGAAGTATTCGCGGCGCTCGACGGTGTGTCGCGCATCTTTCACGCGGGTGACGTGGGGCCGCCGGCGGTGCTGATCGAGCTGGCCACCATTGCGCCGATTCAGGCGGTTTGGGGCAACACCGATGCCCCCGGGCGGCCAGACTTGGTGGAGCGTATCGAAGAAACGATCGACGGCGTGCGTATCGTGGTCACGCACGGCCACGAAATCGGCAGCGTGAATCCACCGCGGTTGGTGAGCGCCTACATGAACGCCGATGTCATCGTGTATGGGCACACGCACGTGCAGCTCGTCACCAAGGCCGCGAAGCGCATCGTGGTAAACCCGGGTGCGGCGGGCCCGCGCCGGTTCAAGCTGCAGCCCAGTGTGGCAAAGCTCTACATCCTGAACGGCAAGGCGGATGTGGAGTTGATTCCGCTGGGGATTCCGGAGGACGTCGTAGTGGAAGAGGACGGATTGGAGTAGGCGGACGGACTCACGTGGGTTTCGAGTCTCGAGTTCGGGTTTCGGGTCGTGAGTGAGCCCACCCACCACGCGAAACTCGAACCCGCCACTCCAAGCTCACGTGAGTAGTTCGGCGTAACGCCGATCTCGCACCAGTGCTTCAAGTGCCCCCACCACGGTGTCGCCCTTGAGCGCCGCATCGTTCGGCCTCGTACGGAACCACGACTCGATCATCAGCAACTCGTCGAGCTGGTCGACCAGCGCACCAGTGGGCACCTGCGTACCGCGCTGCTCCATCGCCTGCAACGCCGTCACGGATTCCGGTTCGCTGCAGCGGGCCTCGGCCACCACGCGACCGTGTCGTACGAGATACAACCGGTCATCGCCGTCGCGCCCGGGCATGGCGTACACGAAGCTGGGCTTGGTGATCGCCTCGCGCACGCGCGCCAGCTGCCCGTCGAGTTCCTGCAACGCCGTGAGCCGATCGCGCAGCCAGCCGGCGCGCTCGTAACTCAGTGCGGCGCTGGCGGCCGACATCTCGCGCACGAGGTGCTGATGAGGCGAGTCATCGCGTCCCTCGAGTACGGCCCGCGCCCGCGCGAGCTGCGCGCGATAGACGTACTCGGTGGTAGCACCGACGCACGGCCCCAGACAGCGGCGCGTCTCGTAGCGATGGCAGCCCGGTGTACGCTCGAGTGACGGATGCACCATGTCGTCGAACAGATCGACGGCATCATGCAGGACCATGGGCACCCGGTCGGTGCAGTCACGAAGCCCCAGCGCATCGTTGAGCACACGGAGCGCCTCGACGAGTGGACGACGCGACGCGAAGGGGCCGATGACCTGCGCCGCCTGTTTGGCGCGCGCGGCAGCACTCGCCCGCTGAATGCGAAGCCGTGGGGCGGGGCCACCGGCCACGGTGATCACCCACCACTTATCGAGCGGACGCGCCGCCTTGATGTTGTACTTCGGAAGATGGGCGCGAATGAGACGCACTTCGCGCAGCAGGGCCGCGAACTCGCTGGGCATCGGCTCCCACTCGATGCGCGCGGTTTCGCGCAGCAGCCGCGCATGACGGTGCTCGGGCCAGGGCAGGCGGAAGTACGACAGCAGCCGTGTGCGTACCTGCGTGCTCTTGCCCACATACAACACGTCGCCGTGCACGCCACGCATGAGATACACACCAGGCACGTTACGCGTCTGCTCGCGCACGTGGTCGCGCAGTCGCTGCACATCGGCATCCGGTGAACCGACCGAGAGGTCGAGCTGGGTGGCCAGCTTGGCGCGCGATTGTCCACGCACCGTACCGCGCAGCTTACCGCTGGCAGTGCGCGCAGAAGACCGTGCTGCGCCCGTCGATCGCGTGCGTCCCGACCAAACGGTAGCCGCAGGCACGGCAGGGTTGACCTGCACGGCCGTAGGCTGCCAACTGCTCGACGAAAGATCCCCGTTCACCGCGGGCATCCCGGTAGTCGCGGAAGCTCGTCCCGCGGGCCGCAATGGAGGCGGTCAACACGGCGCAGAGCTGCGCCCGCAGCGCCCCGCTTTCCTGCGCGGAGAGAGTGCGCGCTTCGCGCGACGGATCGATCCTGGACAGCCACAGAGCCTCGTTCGCGTAGATGTTGCCGACGCCGGCGAGTCGCCTCTGGTCCATCAGGAACACCTTGATGGCCTGTCTCGACTCCCGAACAAGTCCCGAAAACTCGGCGTCGCCGAGTCGCGGGTCAAGAGGTTCGGGACCTAATGCGTTCGAATACGTGGTGAACCGTGCGGGGGACATGAGGGCGACCGTGCCCAGTCGGCGGACGTCGCGGTAGTGCAGGGCGCGCCCGTCGTTCAGCCGCAGCGTGACGGCCACGTAGGCCCGGTCAGCTTCAGTGAGCGTGCCGTCGTCCACGACCAAGCCGCCAGTGAAGCGTGGTTGCACGACCACCCGCCAAAGTGGCTCGGCGGCCTCCGGGACGGCCGTGCAAGGCCGTGTATCCAGCACGATCAGCTTGGCGCGGCGCCAGACGTGCGCGAGGGAGAGCCCGGTGAGCGCCGCGGCGAAGCCGTCGGCATCGGCTTCGCGTAGCACGTCGGCCTTGAGTACGTCCACACCGACGATGGTGGTCCCGCACACCATCGCGTCGAGATCCCGCGCGATGGTTTCCGTTTCGGGAAGTTCAGGCAAGGCGCGCCGCTTCCCGCCAGCCGATGTCGCGACGGTAGATCGCCCCCTCGAATTCGATGCGCGACGCCGCCGTACAGCTCGCCGCTTGCGCCTGGGCGAACGTATCCGCCATCGCCGTGACCGCGAACACACGACCGCCACTGGTGCGCAGCGATCCGTCGGCGGTGAGCGACGTACCCGCGTGATACACCCGCAGGTCGTCGCTGAACGACGGCAACGAGATGTGCTGGCCCGTGATCGGCGCATCGGGATAGCCCGGCGAGGCCACCACCGTGGTCACCGACGCACCCTCACGCCACGTGAACGGCGACAGGCTGCCGATGCGACCACCGTGGGCCACGGTCATCATGGGATCGAGCAGGCTGCTGGTCAGCATCGGGAGAATTGCCTGTGTCTCGGGGTCGCCGAACCGGCAGTTGAACTCCACGACCTTGGGGCCTTCTTCCGTGAGCATCAGCCCCGCGTACAGCAGCCCCGTAAACGGCGTGCCGCGCTTACGCAGCGCGTGCAACGTGGGCAGAAAAATGCGCTCGGTGACGTCGTCCACGAGTGCCGGCGTGGAAAACGACACCGGCGCGTATGCACCCATACCGCCGGTGTTCGGGCCTTCGTCACCATCGAGCAGTCGCTTGTGATCCTGGGCGCCGATCATCGGCATCACGTTGTAGCCGTCGGTGACCGCGAACAGCGAGAGCTCCTCGCCGGTCATGAACGATTCCACCAGGCACTCGCTGCCGGCGTCGCCGAAGGCTTTGTCCTCGAGCACGCGCTCGATCGCGGCGTCGGCTTCCTTGAGCGTGTGGCAGATGATCACGCCCTTTCCGGCGGCCAGACCGCTGGCCTTGATCACAACCGGCACCCCGAAGCGCGTACGAACGGCCTCCTTCGCATCGGCCGACTTCTTGTGCGTTTCCGCGCGGGCGGTGGGAATGCCGGCGGCCATCATCAGCGCCTTCGTGTCGGCCTTCGACGTTTCCACCTTGGCCGCACCCATCGTGGGCCCGAAGACGGGAATGCCGATGTGCTGCAGATGATCCACCAGCCCGATCGCCAGCGGCGCCTCGGGCCCCACGACCACCAGCTTCACCTGTTCACGCTCGGCCATTTCCGCGACCTCGATCGGGTCCGAGGCGTTGACCGAGACCACCCGCGCCAATTGGGCAATGCCAGGGTTTCCCGGGCCGGCCACGATATCGACGGTGGTGTTTTCGCGCGCGAGTGCGTCAGCGAGTGCGTGTTCGCGGCCGCCAGAGCCGAGGAGCAGGATCTTCATGGCGGGAAATCTAGTCCAAAACGAGAGGCATGCGTGCGTTCCCTACCGCCACTGAAACGATCACGCAGAGAGGCAGAGGGCGCAGGGGACGCAGAGAGAAATGCTGTTCTCTGCGTCCCCTGCGCCCTCTGCCTCTCTGCGTGATCAGTTCAACCAAGCGGTCAAATCACACCCCGACCGGCGGCTCTGGAGCCGGAGGTGGCGAAGGAGAAGCCGGTGGTGGTGGCGGCGGCATGTCATCCCCCATGCTGGCCGCACTCGCCGCTGTCTTGAAGGCATCGCGGAATGCGTCGGCCGCGCGATTGATCACGTCACCGACCGTCTCGGCGGCAGCCTTGGCTTTGTCGGCATAGTAATCCTTCGCGTCGCGCAGATCGTCGCGCAGCGGGCGCTCGGCTTCGCTGCCGCGACGGATGTAGTCGCCGCCCAGGATGGCGCCGTACGCGCCCGACTGCTGCCAACGATGCAACTCGCCTGCCCGCACCGTGTGGAACGGGTGTTCGCGCAGCGCCGTGTTGAGCGCCTTGAGCACGTGGTCCCACGCCGACCCGCCGAGTTCGTATTCGGCGGCCTGTGCGAGGTACGCATCGAGGTTGATGGTGTCACCGTAGGCCCGACCGCCCGCGAGCTTGAGGAACGTCATCAGGCTGGCGCGCGGGTCCTGCGTGCCGAGCATGCCGGCGCGATCGGCCGAGAGCTCGGACTTGCGGTACCACTCGAGTAACGCGAGCTGGAACGGGAGCAGCGCGATCGACGCCAGGAGCGGCAAGGCGCTCATGCCGAAGAACAGTACGATCAGGGCGATGGTGCGATACGTGGTGCGCCCGGTCATGATGTGCCCGAGCTGCTGCGCCAGCATGAAGCGCTGCTCCTCGGGATCGAGGAGTTCGAGAACGCCCGAGTTGATCACGATGAACGGTTGATCGAAGCCGACGGCGCCGGCGTTGGCGATCGGGTTCTGCGCTACGTAAAGCTGCGGGATCGGGTGTCCCGCATGGGGCCAGTCGAGCGCCTGCAGGACGTCGAGGTACAGCGCGTGCAGCATGGGGCGCTGCGTGGGGCCTACCAGCACGGCGTCGCCGAGGAAGAGATTGCGGACGCCGCGTTCGCCGAAGGCAGCGGCGATCTTGCGCACCACCTCGTCGAATCCGGGAAGGGCGCGGAGTGTCTGCAGGGCGGCGCGGTCGGCCGGGTGCTCCCAGGAAACCGACGAAATCTGCGTGAGCGGTGTGGCGGGCATAATCAGGGGCTGGAGACACCCTCCCTACGGCGGGAGGGCGCTCAAGTTCCAGTGTGGGACGAATCCCGGTCAGATCATTGTCAGAGCCCTTCCAGCGCCCCGTCGAGATCGGCGATCAGATCCTCGGCGTCTTCGATACCGCAGGACAGGCGGACCATGCCGTCGTTCAGCCCCATCGCCATTTTGATCTCGGCCGGGACCGAGCCGTGGGTCATGCTGAACGGATGATTGGTGAGGCTTTCCACGCCGCCCAGCGACTCGGCCAGCGAGAATACCCGAACCCGCTCGAGGAATTTCCGAGCGTTGTCGATGGTCTTGAGGTCGAGCGTCATCATGCCGCCGAAGCCGCTCATCTGTCGCTTGGCCAGCTCGTGGTGCGGGTGGTGCGCGAGACCCGGATAGATCACCCGGTCTTCTCCGAGGCGCTCCAGTAACCAGGCCCCCACGGCACGGCCGTTGAGGTCATGCTGCTTCATGCGAAGCGGCAGGGTTTTCGTGCCCCGCAGTGCCAGCCAGGCATCGAACGGGCCGGGGACGGCGCCGGCTGCGTTCAGGATGAACTGGAGCCGATCGGCCAACTCATCCTCAAGTACGACCGCGAGGCCGCCGATCATATCGGAGTGACCGTTGATGTACTTCGTGGTCGAGTGCCAGACGATGTCGGCGCCCAACTCCAACGGCCGCTGGAAGATCGGGGTCGCGAAAGTGTTGTCCACGATCAGCAGTGCCCCATGTCGCTTGGCGATGTCGCTCATGGCGGCCAAGTCGGTGAGTCGCATGAGGGGGTTCGTCGGCGTCTCCACGAGCAGTGCGCGCGTGGACGGCGTCATCGCGTCTGCCACCCGCTGCGGATCATCCGTATCCACATACGTGAACGACAATCCAAAATGAGACAGGATTCGATCGAACAACCGGAACGTGCCGCCGTACACGTTCTCGCCGCACACGATGTGATCACCGGCGCGGAACAGCTTCATGATCGAGTCGAGGCAACCCATACCGCTGCCGAACGCGAACCCGTGTCGGCCGCCCTCAAGCGTCGCGACGTTCCGTTCAAGCGCCTGTCGGGTGGGATTCTTCCCCCGGGCGTATTCATAGCCCTTGTTGACGCCGATGCTTTCCTGCACGTAGGTAGACGTGAGGTAGAGCGGCGTCATGATGGCACCCGACACGGGGTCGGGGCGCTGGCCGGCATGGATGGCGCGAGTGGCCATGCCACCCGCGAGGTCGTCGTCGAAAATGCGCGTCATGGGCTCCGTGTGGTCCGAGGCGGTCGAGCGGAGGAAGCTACTGCCGGCACGGAGCGCCTGCGAGTTGCCCTGCGGCCATTTCGTCGTGAGGGGAACCCCCGACCCACGGTGCGGCAGCCGCCGGCCGTCGTCTGGCCCGTGTGGCCGCGCGATCCCAAGCCCGCCGCCTGATTCACTGCGCCGACTCCGTGCGCAGCACCGCGAGGAGCGCTTAGCGTTCGTCGCGGTATAGCAGGCCGTCGCGGAGCGCCGGAACACCCTGTGCAACGCGAGCGGCGGTTACTCGGACACCGGACGCCGTGTGCCAGCGGCCGGCCAGCATCGAGACGTCGTGTTGCGCTATCGCCGTCGCGATGTCGATCTCGCCGCCCGGTGTGAGGAAGGAGACCCGTGCGCCTGCCAGGAGAGGCGCCGCCAGGCAGACCGCCAGTGCCTCCGGATCACCCCACGACAGCAGCGAGAGCAGGTGGTCTTCCGACGTGAGCCGCAGCTCCGCCACGGCGGACCGGCCTGCGGCCAACAGCTCGCGATGCGTGCGGGCGCTTCGCACTCCCGACGCGCTGTAGCACACAATGCACTCCTCGTCGCGTCCCTCGGTCTCCGGGTCGCCTTCGAGCGCGAGCCCGTGGTGCGATCCCAGATCGACGTCCATCGTGCGTGCCGGTGTGATCACGCGCGCCCGCCGCGGTGCGTCGTCCAGCAGCACCACCGGCAACCCGTCGGGAAGCAACGGCATGAGCGCCTCGAGGGTGAACACGGCACCCACCTCGGCGTCGGCCAGCTGCCAGGCAATCGTTTCGGGCGACGCCTGCTCATCGAGGAGCAATGCTCCGCGGCCATCCGAGGCGGCGAGCGCCACGAGAAAGGCGGGTCCGCTCGGCAGCAGCAGCGCGGATCGCCGGCCGGCCAACGCGCGTACCAGCGGGGCCGATCGCTGCAGGAGCGTGAGGCCAGCGGCGGTCAGCGGCGCCGCCGCGAAGGCGCCGAGTCGGCCCCCCGCGGCGGCCATGGCGAGCGGGAGCAGGGCAAGTGGGTCGGACATGTGCGAACAGACTAGTACAGCGTACCGGCGCGTGCCACCGTGGTAACGGGAGACGGCCCTGAATCGTCTGGGAACGTGGCCACCTCACGTAACGAATGCGTCGTCCCTGTGACGGTGTTTGGTCGCGGGCAGCGTGGCGCCTAGCTTTCCGTATTACCCGAAAACACGCCGATTTACCGAGGAATGGGATGGATTTCGAAGGGCTGATGGTGAGTGTGTCTGGTGTGCGCGGACGTGTCGGATATGGGCTGACGCCGGAAGTCGTGGCCACCTTCGCCGCGGCGTTCGGTGCGTGGGCGGCACGGCACGGCGGCCGGACGATCGTTGTGGGACGTGACAGTCGGGTCTCCGGACCCATGTTCACGCGGATCGTGCATGGCGCGCTTGAGTCGGTCGGCTGCACCGTGATCGACATCGGCATGGCTCCTACCCCCACCATTCAGCTGGCCGTTGAGTACCATCACGCGGCCGGTGGCCTTGGCATTACGGCCAGCCACAATCCCATCGAGTGGAACGCGCTCAAGTTCATCGGTCCGTCGGGGCTGTTCCTGTCCGCCGACGAAGGCGCCGAAATGCGCGCGCTGATGGACAGCGGGATTCCGCGCGCCACCTGGGACGCCTTGGGCGAGATCGTGCATGACACCGAGGCGGTGCAGCGCCATATCGACCAAGTGTTGGCGCTCCCGTACCTCGATGTCGAAGGCATTCGGGCCCGACGCTTCCGCGTGGCGCTCGACTGCTGTCGTGGCGCCGGCGGCGTGATCATGCCGCAACTGCTCACGGAGCTGGGCTGTGAGGTATACGCCATCAACATGGAAGCCGATGGGCAGTTTCATCGTCCGCCGGAGCCGGTCGCCGAAAACCTCGGCGAGTTGGCGGCGCTGGTGAAGGCCACCGACGCCGACATCGGCTTCGCGACGGATCCCGACGTGGATCGCCTCGCGCTCGTCCTCGACAACGGTATTGCGCCGGGCGAGGACTACACGCTGGCGCTGGCCGCCCGCACCGTGCTGCGGCACCGGCCGGGCCCGGTGGTGACGAATCTCTCGACGAGCAAAGTGGTGGCCGATGTGGCTGCCGATGCCGGCGTGCCGTTTCACTTCGCCAAGGTGGGTGAGGTGAACGTCGCCATGACCATGCGCGACCTGGGCGCGACGATCGGTGGCGAGGGCAATGGCGGCGTCATCCTTCCGGAAATGCACTTGGGACGCGACGCGCCGGTCGGCGCCGCGCTGTTGTTGCAGTTGATGCTGGAAGAGGGTCGGCCGCTGTCGGCGCTGATCGCCGAACGACCGAAGTATGTGATCGTGAAGGACAAGCTGGATCGTCCGGCCGCGCCGCTCGATGCCGTGTACGTCGCGCTGCGCGCGGCCTTCCCGGATGCCGTGGCCGATACGCAGGACGGACTCCGGCTGGACTGGCCCGACCGGTGGGTGCACCTGCGCCCGTCGGGCACCGAACCCATTGTGCGCGTGATCGCCGAAGGACCCACCGAGCTGGACGCGCGCACCTTGATCATGCAGGCCCGGGCGCCGCTGTCGGCGCTGGGATCACTCTAGACCTCGAACAACCATGTGCGGAATCGTCGGCTACGTTGGTAACCGGATCGCCCCTCCCCTGCTGCTCGAAGGGCTGAAGCGGCTCGAATACCGTGGGTACGACTCGGCGGGCGTGGCCATCATGAACGGCACGGGCGTAGAAACGCGTCGGGCCGCCGGCAAGATCTCCCGGCTCGAGGCCGTCATCGCCAGCGATCCGCCGCAGGGTACCATGGGTATCGCGCATACCCGATGGGCCACACACGGACCGCCCACAGAGCGGAATGCGCACCCGCATGCCAGCCAGAACGGCAAGATCGCGGTGGTGCACAACGGCATCATCGAGAATGCCACCGCCCTCAAGGCGGGGCTGGAAGCGCGCGGTTACGTCTTCCAATCGGACACCGACACCGAAGTGCTCGCCCACCTCATCGAGGTGGCCTACGCCGGGAATCTCGAAGCGGCGGTGATCGAAGCGCTGCGCCAGTGCGACGGCACGTACGGCCTCGCGGCCATTACGAGCGACGAGAAAGACAAGATCGTGGCCGCCCGCAAAGGCAGTCCGCTGCTGATCGGCATCGGCGATGGCGAGTACTTCGTGGCCTCCGACGCGTCGGCAATCCTGGCCCACACGCGCAACGTGGTCTATCTCGATGACGGTGATATCGCCGTCGTGACGCGCGATGGCTACAAGGTGCTCGACCTCGACTCGGCCATTCGCGACAAGCCGGTCACGCGCATTGATTGGGACCTGCAGCAGATCGAGCGCGGCGGCTATCCGCATTTCATGCTGAAGGAGATCTTCGAGCAGCCGACCACGGTGGAGAACACCATGCGGGGCCGCCTCATTCTCGAGGAAGGCTTCTCCAAGCTCGGTGGTCTGAACATCTCGAAAGAAGACCTGCTCAATATCGACAACATCATCATCACCGCCTGCGGTACGAGCTGGCACTCGGCGCTCATCGGCGAAATGATGATCGAAGAGTTGTGCCGCATTCCCGTGGAAGTCGAGTACGCCTCGGAGTTCCGCTATCGCAATCCGATCGTCACGCCTGCCACGCTCTGCATCGTGATCTCGCAGTCGGGTGAAACGGCCGACACGCTTGCTGCCATGCGCGAAGCCAAGCGGCGGGGTGCCCGTACCCTCGGACTGGTGAATGTGGTCGGCTCCACGATCGCGCGTGAGGACGACGGTGGGATCTACCTGCACGCCGGCCCCGAGATCGGCGTCGCTTCGACCAAGGCGTTCACCAGCCAGGTGGTGGCGCTGGCGCTGTTCACGCTCAAGCTCGCGCGCCTCAAGAATCTCAGCGTGGCGCGCGGTCGCGAGATCGCGCAGGCGCTGGCCAACCTGCCGGCGCAGATTCAGTCGATTCTGGACCGTGCGCCCGAAATCGAAGAACTCGCGGAAGAGTTCAAGCGCGCGTCGAATTTCCTGTATCTCGGCCGTGGCTACAACTTCCCGGCGGCACTCGAAGGCGCGCTCAAGCTCAAGGAAATCTCGTACATCCACGCCGAAGGCTATCCGGCCGCGGAGATGAAGCACGGTCCCATCGCCCTCATCGACGAGATGATGCCGGTGGTGTGCATTGCCCCGCACGATGCCGTGTTCGACAAGATCACGTCGAACATTCAGGAGGTGAAGGCGCGCAAGGGCAAGATCATCGCGATCACCACGCGCGACGAGCCCTCGCTGGCCGGCAAGCTCGATTACGAGTTCCGGATCCCCGAAACGGTAGACCTGCTCACGCCGATTCTCGCGAGCGTGCCGTTGCAACTGCTGGCGTACTACATCGCGGTCAAGCGCGGATGCAACGTGGACCAGCCGCGTAACCTCGCCAAGTCGGTGACGGTGGAGTAGGCACCAGCCGCCGTCCCGGCCGGACGCACGCGGTTCGCACCAACAATCATGGTGCGGACCGCGTGGCCGTTTCGGATCCCCCAGGGGAGCGCTTAGCTTTCGGGATGACTGACGCTGTCTCCCCCGAAATCGCCGCCGAACGCCTCGCGCACGAAATCGCCCGTCGCCGGACGTTTGCGATCATTTCGCACCCTGACGCCGGCAAGACCACGCTGACGGAAAAGCTGCTCCTGTACGGTGGCGCCATCCACCTGGCCGGCTCGGTGAAGGCGCGGCGTGCCACGCGGCACGCCACCTCCGACTGGATGAAGCTGGAGCAGGAACGCGGCATCTCGGTGACCAGCTCCGTGCTCCAGTTCGAGTACCTAGGGTATCAGCTCAATCTGCTCGATACGCCGGGACACGAAGACTTCTCGGAAGACACCTATCGTACGTTGGTGGCGGCCGACTGTGCCATCATGCTGCTCGACAACCGCCGCGGCGTGGAAGAGCGCACGCGGCAGCTGTTCGAGGTGTGCAAGCGGCGGCGCACGCCGATCTTCACGCTCGTGAACAAGTGCGACCGGCACGGTGAGGACCCGCTCAAGCTCATTCAGGATGTCGAGGCCGATCTCGGCATCGACTGCTTCGCGGCCACGTGGCCGGTGTTCGACAACGATGTCTTCGTGGGCGTGTACGATCGCCTCAAGCGCGAAGTGCACTTGTTCGAGCGCAGCGGCGACCGCGGTGCAACGCGGGCCGACGACACCATCGTAAGCATCGACGACGTGGCGCTGATCGAAGCGATGGGAGAGAGCGCCTTCGATCGCCTGATGACCGATATCGACCTGCTCGACGCCGCTGGACACACCTACGATCACGACCGGGTGATCGATGGGTCGCTCACACCCGTGTTCTTTGGGTCCGCCCTCACGAACTTCGGCATCGAGCCCTTCCTGCGCGAGTTTCTCGAACTGGCGCCCGCGCCGGGCCCGCGTGAAACGAACGCCGGCAACGTGGATCCGGAGAGCACGGAGTTCACCGGCTTCGTGTTCAAGATCCAGGCGAACATGGATCCGAAGCACCGCGATCGTGTGGCGTTCGTGCGAATCGTGTCCGGCCACTTCGAAGCGAACATGCAAGTGCTGCATCAGCGTAGTGGAAAACCGATCCGCCTGGCGGCGCCACAGCAGTTCATGGCGCGCGATCGCGTCAGCATCGAAGAAGCGTGGCCCGGTGACGTGATCGGCATCATGGACCGCGGTAACCTGCGCATCGGCGACACGCTGGGCGGTGACGGGAAGCTGGAGTTTCAGGGCATCCCGCGCTTTCCCCCCGAGCACTTTGCCCGCGCCATTCCCGCCGATCCGCTCAAGCGGAAGCAGTTCGACAGCGGGCTGCGGCAGCTCACCGAAGAAGGGGCGGCGCAGGTGTTCTTCGCCGAAACCTCGGCGGGCTCACAGCCCATCGTGGGCGCGGTCGGCCAGCTGCAATTCGATGTCATGGCATTCCGTCTCGAGCATGAATACGCGGCGCCGTGCAAGTTCGAGAAGATGACCTATCGCTGGCCTCGCTGGATTACGGGACCGAAGGCCGATGTGGAGCGCGTGGCCACGGGGCAGGGGCGCCTCAAGCTGTTCGACCACAAGGGCCATGTGGTCGTGCTCTTCTCCGATGCGTGGGCCCTCCGACGTGCCTTGCAGCACGAGACCAGCGTGGTCTTCCACGAAACGGCCCCCTGACGAAGAAGGCCCACCGTGTGAACACGCGGTGGGCCTCCTCGTCTGTGGCTACTCCACTTCGTCCGCTGGTGGTGTTGGCGCCGGCGGCGCGACGATCTCGATCTGTCGACCGGCGTGGCCGATCACGAATCCGCCGTCTTCCGACGACGTGAAGTAGATCCGCAGACACGTGAGCGGATTCGCCCCCTTCCGCAGCTGGTCGGCGCACTCGACCTCGCGCTCGCCATCGCGGAAGATGTACGGCGTCTTACGGCTGCCATCGGCGGGGCCGGCGGAGAAATCGACACCGAGATCGGTGAAGACGTCGCCGAGTGGACGGCCGAGGGCGCGGTCCTGGCGACGACGGCCGACTTCGCCGAGCGCCTTCAGGTACGACCACGCCGTATCAGGGTCGGGGAACGAAGATTCGCGGGCCGAGGTGAAGGCCGACGGTAGCAGGCGAAGCGCATCCGAATACAGTGCCTGCGCGCGTTCGACGGCTTCGAGCACCGACTGCGGGGCATCGCTGGCCGGCTTGGAGATCGGCTGGCGTTCCTTGTGGGCAGCCAGCGTCGTTCGGAGGGCGCGGGCCGTAGCGCGCTCGGCTTCGAGCAGTGCGCGTGCTTCCACGAGACGCTCGCGCGTGCGGGACAGCTCGCCCTCCGCGGCGCGGACGGCATCCTCGTACTGCCGGACCAGCGAGATCAGCTGACCCTTGTCCATTTCCACTCCGGACTCGGCCGCCGCGAGGGCCTCCGTGGCATCCGGGCGCTTGCCGTAGGCCGCCGCCCGCTGATCGCGGAGCGTTTCCACGATGGCCGGGTCGGAGAACGGACGCTGCACGGAGACTTCGGCCAGTCGCTGCACCAACCGGCGACGTTCCCCGGGAAGGGCGAGCGCACGCGCCAGCACGAGCGGATGCTGGAACGGATCGGACTCGAGGGTGAAGCCGGGCAGATACGCGCGGGCCGAGCCGAGGAACACGCTGCGCGCGTGACCGCCCACGGCATCGGACAGGGCAAACGTGTCGGAGTGCCGCAGCATGAAGTAGAGGCCCAAGCCGAACATCTCCGCCGCGAACTGCTCTGGCGGTAGCACGTAGCCGCCGTCGGGCAGTTCAGTGAGGAGCAGCACCGGCATGGTGCGGGCCGGATCGCAGAGCACGAACCGCACGAAGGCATCGAGCGTGCCGGCTTCCAGCTGTGTCGGGACCCGCTGAAGCGGGCCGTCGTTTGAGACCAGCGTGAATTGCGTGTCGAGTTCCGCGAGCAGGCGCGGGGGGCGGACTGGCGGGGGCGAGCCATTGCTGAGGCCGCCCTCGGTGCCGACACGGAGGTTGACCTGACGGTGAACCGCGCCGCTCGGGCTCGTGGTCACCACATACGTCACGTGCGTGGACCACTGCAGCGAGCGATCCAGTGGATCGGGCGCGTGCACTACAATGTCGGCCAGCGCCGTTCCGCCGTTGCGGTACGGAGCCCACCGGAGAATCCGGCCACCATCAAGCGTATGATTGGAGGGCGTGTCCCAGCCCAACTGCTGGCCCTGATCAAGCCCAAGCCACGCAACGCACGCGGCCAAGAAGGCCGCGTCGGCGTCTGATGCGGCCGAGCGCGGAGTTATATCAAAGTGTAGGGCAAGTCGTGGTTGCACGGTCGTCATGATTGACATTTTTCTTGGGCACTTCCGAGAATCGGAGTGCGGTGCCAAACTGTCGCGCTATGAGAGTCTTACTGCAGCGCGTCAGCCGGGCCGAGGTACGCATCCTTCCGACAGATCTCGCCGCGGAATCGAGAACGGCCGGTCGTATCGAAGCGGGTTATCTGCTCCTAGTTGGGTTCACGCACGCGGACACCGATGCGGAACTCCGCTGGATGGCCAACAAAATCGTCAGCCTTCGCCTGTTTGCCGACACCGACGGCAAGCTCAATCACGATCTGGCCGAGAGCGCCGGCGCGCTCCTCGTCGTCTCGCAGTTTACGCTGTACGCCGATGTCAGCAAGGGGAAACGTCCAAGCTTCGTGGATGCTGCCCGCCCGGAAACCGCTATCCCGCTATATAACCAATTCGTGATGCTTTTGCGCGAGCACCACCACACGGTCCACACCGGGGAGTTCGGCGCCAACATGCACGTCGAGCTGATAAATGACGGTCCCGTCACAATCTGGCTCGAACGCGAACCGACGGTCTCCGGCACTCGCTGACGCGCACGGCAACGCTTCGTGGCGTCCACGACGCGGAGCGGCAGCAGACGCGACCTTTCCGTGAATACCGTGACGAGCACGATGGTGCGGCGATATCCGCGGATCGCCGTGCCGCTGCTGTCACGGACACGGCACAGCAGTTCACTTCGTGGCACGGTGTGCCGGTGGAATCACGCCCGGATCGAGCGCAGAGACGAACTCAGCGACTCGCGGCGGTGAGTGCCTGTTCAAGGTCTGCGGTGATATCGGCGATGTGCTCGAGACCGACGCTTACGCGAATGAGACCATCGGAAATGCCGACGGCGGCACGCTCGGCTGCCGTGAGCTTCGAGTGCGTGGTCGAGGCCGGATGGGTCACGATGGTGCGCGTATCGCCAAGGTTCGCGGAATGCGAGACCATCTGCACGGCATCAAGGAACCGCCGTCCGGCCTCGAGACCGCCCAGCAGTTCCAACACGACGATGCCGCCACCCTGCGACATCTGCGCACGCGCCAGATCGTGTTGCGGATGCGACGGCAAGAAGGGATAGCGAACCGCCGACAACGCCGGGTGCCCCTCGAAATGCTGCGCGAGCGCGAGCGCCGTGGAACAGTGACGATCCATGCGCACCGCCAGCGTTTCCAACGACTTCGACAGGAGCCACGCATTGAACGCGCTCATCGCCGGACCAGTATGCCGTGCGAAGAAGCGACAGTCGACGATGTACGAGGCGTCGCCGACAATGGCCCCACCAAGCGCACGCCCCTGGCCGTCCATGTACTTGGTGGCGGAATGGATCACCACGTTCGCGCCAAGCGCGAGCGGCCGCTGTAGGTAGGGCGTGGCGAAACAGTTGTCGACCACGAGTGGAATACCGCGGGCGGCCGCGAAGTCGCCAAGCCAACGCAGATCGATCAATTCGAGCCCGGGGTTCGAAGGGGTCTCGATGAAGATCAACTTCGTCGTGGGACGCACCAGCCGCTCCCACGAGGTCGGATCGGCCGCATCGGCATAGTCCGACGAGACGCCCCACTTGGGCAGGACGCGCGTGAAGAGCTGATGGGTCGACCCGAAGAGCGCACGCGACGCCAGCACGTGATCGCCTGACGACACCCGGGCGGCGATCGCCGTGAACACCGCCGACATGCCGGAGGCGGTGGCGATCCCATCCTCACCGCCCTCAAGCAAACAGAGCTTGCGTACGAACTCGTCGGTGTTCGGATTGGCGTACCGGCTGTAGATGTTGCCCGGCACGTCCTCGGCGAACAGCGCGCGCGCATGTTCGGCGTCGTCGAAACGGAAGCTGGACGTCAGGTACAGCGGCACGGAATGCTCACGCTCGGCGGAGCGGGGCACCTGCGTGCGGATGGCACGCGTCTCGAAATGGGTCGATTCGTCGGACATGCGTGACTGGGATGCGAGAGGAAATGTCGTCGCCTAAACTTAGTCGCATGGCCGACTCCACTCCTCCCTCGACTGCTCCGGGAACCCGTCCCCGAGTTATCCTCGCGTCCCAGTCGCCGCGTCGGCGCGAACTGCTGGCGCTGATCGGGATCCCTCATGAGGTGCGTCCGGCCGATGTGGACGAATCGGTGCACCCCGACGAGGCGCCAGTCCCGCACTGCGAACGCCTCGCCCGGGAGAAAGCGCACACACTGGCGGTGCAGTATCCGGACGCGGTCGTGATCGGCTCGGATACCATCGTGGTGATCGATGGCGATATTCTGGGCAAGCCCGGCGACCGGGCAGAGGCGATCGCGATGGTCACGCGCCTGAGTGGTCGCACCCACACCGTGTTCACCGCGGTGGCCGTCGCGCACGGCGGAGTGACATGCTCGGGTGTGGAGTCGGTCTCGGTCACCTTCCGCACGCTCGACGCCGCGCAGATCGCCGCCTACGTGGACACCGGCGAACCGATGGACAAGGCCGGCGCCTACGGCATTCAGGGGTTTGGCGCGACCAACGTGGAGCGCATCGACGGTGACTACTTCGCGGTGATGGGGCTGCCTCTCGGGCGCATGGTCGCGCTACTTCGCGAACTGGGATTCGCGTACGCGTACGGCCCGCTCACGACGGCCGCTCAGGGCGCGCGATAGCGCTCCTGCCAGCGCGTCAGCATCGCGCGAACGTCGTCCACCGTGATCCGGGCCATCCGGTGCTCGCGATAGGTCATGTCGACGGGATACTCCTCGCCGGGATCGCCGTAGGCATCGATCATCAGGTCGCGTGAAAAGTCGTACGGGCCGACGCGCTTCGGGTTGGTATACCCCAACAGCGAGATCACGGGGGTGCGCAGCGCGATGGCCAGATGCAACGGGCCGGTGTCTGGGGAGAGCGCGACGGCCGCCCCGTCGAGAATCGCCGCGAGGCGGCGCAGGCCGCTGCCAAGGGCCGAGTGTGCCATCGGTGCATCGCGCAGGATGATCGCTTCGGCGGCCACTTCGCGCGGTGAACGTCCGCCGACGAGTACCGGCTGCAGCCCGAAGTCGTTCCACAGGATATGGCAGACCGCCGCCCAACGTTCGGGCATCCAGTCTTTGGCCTCTTTGCTGGTGGCCACCACGATGGGGGCAATGGGGCGATCGAACTGCGCGTGGAAGGTGCGCTGCCACGCCCGCTCTTCGTCGTTCCACGGACCCAACGTCCACTGCGGGGTACCGTGCGGGACATCGAGCGCATCGAGGAATTCGAAGTACTGATCCTGCACGTGCTGGCCCGCGTGCGGCGGAATGCGATGCGTGGTGAAGAGCCAGTTGGCGTCGCGTGCGCGCTCGCGATCGAACCCCAGCTTGACCGGCGCGTGCGTGAAGCCCGTGATGAGGCCGGCCTTGAAGTACACCTGCAGTGCCAACACCACGTCAAACCGACGGGACGCCAGTGCACGCCGGGTTTCCAGAAATCCCCGCCATCCCTTCGCACGATCGAACAGCACGATGTCATCGACCAGGGGATGTCCACGCACCAGCGTGGCCGGTCCGGGCTGCAGCACCCAGGTGATGCGCGATGCCGGCGCGTGGGCCTTGATGGCGTGGATGATCGGCATGACGTGCACGGCGTCGCCCACCGCACTCATCATCACGATACCGACGCGATCGAGTGCGACGCGCGGCAGGGGCGGGGTCGTGCGGGACGCGGTCACGCTAGCGTGCATCGGGAGGGGAGGCGGACATCAGGTCAGCGGCCGCCGCCGTGAACGCCGCGAGGCGCGCATCGGTCACGTTGCAGCCGAAGTGCGTCCGCCACTTGCGGACCGATCGGGTGAGACGCGCGACGTTCGCGCGCATGGTGTCGCTGCGGGAGCGGGCGGTGTTCCAGCGCACCACGTCAACGTCGATGATCAGCGCTTCGATGCCATCAGTTGTGGGGCGCAGCAGAATGTTCTTGACGTTGAGATCGGGATGGAGCACACCGTGCTGGGCCAGCTGGACGAGCAGTCGAAGGGTACAGGCCAAGGCGGTCTCGTCGTCCACGAAGGGGGCGAGTCCGGCCAGCACCATCCCAAGATCCGCCGCGTCCGCGATATAGCGCGTCACGACGTCGACGTGACAGAGCCCGAAGGACGCCGGATAGCGGGCGAAGCCGAGTACGTCGGTGGTGGGTATGCCGGCGGCGCGCAGAGCGGCTGATTGCGCCATCTCCACGGGAGCACGGGTCGGACGGCGAAAGCGGTCGGCCGTGATCGGCGACAGCAGGCCGCCGTGCCAGCCATGGCGCACCACTACCGGGATACCGCAGGACGGGAGCGTGGCGACGTACACCGGTGCGCGACCGCGGAGCGCGCGTGGCTGCGGCTGTTCGGCCGCCCAATCGTACAACGTGTCGTATTCGCGTACGATCTCCGCGAGATCATCGAGGACGGCCGACGTGCCCGTTACATCGGCGGCGCCGACGGCGAGGGTGCGCGGGGCCGGACTCATGTCACCACCCCGGCGGAGACGAGCACGAGCGACACGATGGCTATGACGCGGCGCGCGCGCGGCCGATGGCGGTGAGCAGCGCGCGGGCCTTGTTCTCGGTTTCGGCCCACTCGCTCTCCGGCACCGAATCGTGCACGATGCCGGCACCGGCCTGCACCGATGCGATCCCGCCGGCGACGACGCAGGTGCGGATCGTGATCGCCAGATCCATGCGCGTATCGCCGGCGCCGATGAAGCCGACCGCGCCGGCATAGGCCCCGCGGCGCTCGGGTTCGAGTTCGTCGATGATCTCCATCGCCCGCACTTTCGGCGCCCCGGTCATCGTCCCAGCGGGGAACACCGCCCGGAACGCATCGAGCGCGCTTGAGCCATCGGCCAGTTCGCCGTCTACCTGACTCACGATGTGAAAGACATGCGAGTAGCGCTCGACGGTCATGAGATCGGTGACCCGCACCGTCCCGTAGCGCGCGAGACGGCCCACGTCATTGCGGCCGAGATCGACCAGCATGACATGTTCGGCGCGCTCCTTCTCATCCGCGAGCAATTCGGCCGCGAGCGCCGCATCTTCGTCCGCCGTCATGCCACGTGGCCGTGTGCCGGCGATGGGACGTACCGTGAGACGGCCGTCGGACACGCGCACCAGTAGCTCGGGCGAGCTGCCAACCAGTTCCATGCCGTCGAGCATGAGGTGATACATGTACGGCGACGGATTGAGTGCGCGCAGCGCGCGATAGAGCGTGGTCGTGTCGAAGTCGAGGGGCACCGACATGCGCCGAGCGAGCAACACCTGAAACACGTCGCCCGACAGGATGTACTCCTTGATGCGCCCCACGTCGCGGAGGAAATCCTCGCGGCGATAATTCGACTCGGCGGTGGCCGCCGGCGCCGATTCCTCCAGCGTAAGTGGCGGCAGGACGTCGGGCCCCTGCAACCGGGCGATCATGTCGGCCAGCGTGTGGACGGCCTCGGCGTGCAACGCGTCGAGCGCCTCGTCGGACACACCGGCCGGCACTGGCACCGATACGATCACGCGGGCCTGTCCACGCCAATTGTCGATGACGACCATGGCCTTCGTGAACACGAAGCAGGCGTCGGGATAGGGCAGCGCGCGCGGCGGTGAGTTCGGCAGCGTCTCGATGTGCCGGACCACGTCGTAGGCGAAAAAGCCGACGGCGCCGCTCCACAGGGCTCCCAGCTCCGGGGCCGGCACTGGCGCCATGTCGCGCACGAGATCGCGCAGGTCGGCGATCGGATCGGCCGGTGTGCGCGCGCCATGCCAGCCCCGCACCGCATCCCAGTCCTCGACCACGCCATCACGCAGGCGCCAGGCGCCGCGCGGCTCGGTGCCCAGATACGTATAGCGCGCCCACGACTCGCCGCCGGCGGGCGCTGACTCGAGCAGAAACGCGAACGGGCCACGGCGTAGCTTCGCGAACGCGGCGACGGGCGTGCAGAGGTCGAGCAGGCAGTCGCTCCACACGGGGACGAGTCCACCAGCGGCACGGCACGGTGCAGCCTGAGCGCGGAAATCAGCGAGAGCAGTCATCACGAGGAAGTTCGCCGCCGCGCTCGCTGCAGGGCAAGCGACGCGGTAGCATTGCTCATGACCTCTTCACGTGCCGCACAGCCGGCGGTCCCGACGGCCGACGTCCGAATCTCGGTGGGTGTGGTCGATGTCGTCGTGCTCGCGCCAGCCCCGCACGGGCGCCGCGATCGCTGGCGGGTGTTGACCCTTCGGCGGGCTGTCGGCGTGCGGTGTACGGGCGCCTGGGAGCTCGTGCACGGCCGCATCGAGCCGGGGGAGTTGCCCGCCGACGCCGCGCGGCGTGAGGTCCTCGAGGAGACCGGTCTGGTCGTCCAGCGACTGTACGCGCTCGCCGTCAACCCGTTCTACCTCACGCCGCGCAACACGATCCAGATGGCCGTGGTGTTCGCCGCCGTCGTGGAGCACGCCAGCGTGGTCATGCTGAGCGACGAGCACGACGCCACCGCGTGGCGCACGCCCACGGCGGCCATCACGCAGCTGGCGTGGCCGCGGGAACACGAGGCCGTCCGCTATGCGATCCACCTGTTGCGCGATGGTGACGCCGGCGCCGTGGAAGACGTGCTGCGCATCCCCGACGCCTGACGGACGTCCGGCGTCAGGCTGGCGGTTTCTGAGCGGCGGCGGCGCGCGAACGGACCAGCGACCGCTCGCGCTCGATCCGCTGGATCACGCGATTCCAGTCGGTCACGCTCGGGGTGCTCTCCATGAGCGCGGAAATTGGCTGATTGACGTCGACCTGCCCATCGAAAATGAGCAGCGCCGATTGCACTTCGCGCTGCTTGAGGCGGTACTGACCGAAGCCCGGCGTGATCGGCAACATGTCGAGTGGACGGAAGTCGCGACCGGTGTTGCTGATGATGAACTCCTGCGGCGAGAAGCGTGTTTCGCCTTGCTCCTGCGCAAAGAAGCTCACGTACCAGATCGAATAGCTCGGCAGACGGTTCCGCTCCTTCACGGCCAGCAGCTCCCGGTCCTTGCTGGTCACGAGCTCGCGCAGCGACCGGTACGAATCGGGGGAGAGCAGCCGGATGATCCGCTCATCGAGCGGGATGGCGCGCACCTGCAGGCCGTTCGCCGGCGACACCTTGAGCGCGATATCGTCCTGACGCAGCGTGCCGAACCCGGCGGGAATCCAGTTCGGGTCGAGCGTGTCCGCCGGCGTGCCCGACTGGCCGGCCGGCGGCATGGGAGGCGGTCCCTGCGCGACGATCGTCGAGGTCGAGGCACAGGCGGTGAGCACGCTCACCACGACGGCCATCAGGGGGAGTGTGGGCGCCACCTTCACGTCAGGTGTCCTCGCGCGCAGAGAGGTCGCCGGAGGGCCCGTCTGGCCCATCGTTGGGGGAGTCCTCCAACGGATCCGGAAGCTTCCAGTCGGGAAGCGCCAGCAAGTCGATCAAGGCCGACGCCAGTTCATCGCGACCCTGACCCGTGGTCGCGCTGAACGGCACGATCTGATCGATGTCCAACCCGAGGAACTTGGACAGCGTCTCGAGGCGCGGTGTCACTTCGCGCGTCCGCAGCTTGTCGATCTTGGTGACGGCGAAGATCGTGGGCACACCAAGATCGGCGAGGAAGTCGAGCATCGTCAGGTCGTCCTCGGTAGGATCATGGCGCACATCGAGTAGCTGCACCACGCCGCGCAACACCGGACTGTCCGTCAGATACCCCTCGATCAGCGGACGCCACTCGGCCTTGCGTGCCTTCGAGATCTTCGCATAGCCGTACCCCGGCAGGTCGGCCAGGCAGAAGAGCTTGTTGACGTTGAAGAAGTGGATCTCGCGCGTGCGACCGGGCGTGTTGCTGACGCGCGCGAACGACTTGCGTCGCATGAGCCGGTTCAGCAGCGACGACTTGCCCACGTTGGAGCGGCCGGCGAAGGCGATCTCCGGCAGGTCGGGGTCGGGACGCCATCCTCCCTGCTTGGCCATCGGCCCGAGATACTCGAGGCTCTTGATCACCAACGGGTCGATGCGAGGCACCACCACCGGCGCATCCAGCGCGCCGATCGGCGGCGACGCGTCGCTCACGTGGGGCGCTCCATCTCGGAATCCATCACCATCGCATCACTCACGTCGGGCAGGGGAGAACGCAGGGCCAGCGCGAGCACTTCGTCCATGGTACGCACGGGATGCCACGTGACTTCGTTCCGGACATCGTCGGGTAGCTCTGCCAGATCCTTGGCGTTCCCCTGCGGGACGATCACGTGCGAAATGTGGTGACGGTGCGCCGCCACGCCCTTCTCGCGCACGCCGCCGATGGGCAACACACGCCCACGGAGCGTGATTTCGCCCGTCATGGCGACATCGCCCCGCACCGGGATTCCCGTGAGTGCGCTGGTCAGCGCGGTGGCCAGCGCGATGCCGGCCGACGGTCCGTCCTTCGGCGTGGCGCCGGCGGGCAAGTGCACATGGATGTCGCGCGTGCGATGAAAATCGGCCGGAAGTCCCATCGCATGAGCGCGTGAGCGCACATAGCTGAGTGCGGCCGCCGCCGATTCCTTGATCACATCGCCCAGGGTACCGGTCAGCTGCAGGCGTCCGCGGCCGGGAACGACACTGACTTCGATCTCGAGGAGTTCGCCGCCCACGTGGGTGTAGGCGAGTCCCGACGCCACCCCGACCTGATCGCGCAGGCCGCTCTCCTGCTCATCGTGCGGGGCCGGGCCCAGCATCGACGGCAACTCGTCCTTGGTGATGACCACCGTCGCGTCTGGCGCGAGCGCGCGTCGCGCGAGCTTGCGCGCCAGGCGCGCGATGCGCCGGTCGAGATCGCGCACGCCCGCTTCGCGTGTCCACCCACGGATCAGCGCCGACAGCACGTGCGGGTCGAGCGTGACCTGTTCGGGCGGAATGCCGTGCGCCGACAACTGTCGGGGGAGCAGGAACCGCCGCGCAATCGTGAGCTTCTCCGGCTCGAGATAGCCCGGCAGGCGGATGATCTCCATGCGGTCGCGCAGGGCCTCGGGAATGGAGGCTAACGAATTCGCGGTCGTCAGGAAGAGCACCTGCGACAGATCGTAGTCGACTTCGAGGAAGTGATCGTTGAACGCGTGATGCTGTTCGGGATCGAGGACCTCGAGGAGCGCCGCCGCCGGATCCCCGCGCCAGTCGCTGCCAAGCTTGTCGACTTCGTCGAGCAGAATCACCGGGTTGATCGTTTCCGCGCGACGCATCGCCTGAATGATCCGCCCGGGCAGGGCGCCGATGTACGTCCGTCGGTGTCCGCGAATCTCAGCTTCGTCGCGCACGCCGCCAAGCGCCATCCGCACGAACTTGCGGCCAAGGGCGTGCGCGATGGACTTGCCGAGCGACGTCTTCCCGACGCCTGGCGGGCCCACCAGACAGAGGATCGGGCCGGGCAGATGGCCGACGCGACCGAGCACGGCGATGTAGTCGAGAATGCGTTCCTTGACTTCCTCGAGCCCGTAGTGATCGGCTTCGAGCACCGCGCGGGCGTGGTCGAGATCGATGGTATCGTCGGAACGTACCGTCCACGGCAGGTTGAGCGCCCAGTCGAGCCAGCCGCGCGTCACCGTGGCATCGGGGGACATCGGTGACGCGCGCTTCAGCTTTCGCAGTTCGCGATGCGCCCGCGTCGCCACCATCGGCGGCAAGCCGCGGTCGGCCACCTGCTTGGCGAGCTCGTCGAACTCGTCGCCGTCGTCCTGCCCGAGTTCCTTGTGAATCGCGCGCAGCTGTTCCTGCAGGAAGAATTCGCGCTGATTCTGAAACAGCGACCCGCGCACCTGCTCGTCGAGCTTCTTCTCGAGCTTGAGCAGCTCGAGTTCGCTGCCAAGGATCGTGACGAGTTGCGACGCCAGATCGGCCAGCGCCGGGGCTTCGAGCAGGCGCTGGCGCTGATCGATGGGGACTTGCAGGTGGGCGGCGATGCCGAAGGCAATGCGCGGCTCGTCGTCGAGGGCCTGGAGCAGTCCGACGACTTCTGCCGGCAACCGCCGCTGCAGGCCCGCGTACTCCTCGAACATCGTGAGGGCGTGCCGCAGCGTGGCGTGCGCCTGATCGCGCGGCGGCGCCGGAGTCGTCGCCGAAAGCAACGGCCACGGCGTGACGCGCGCCTCGAGCAGGGCGCTGGTGCGCGACGCGGTATAGCGTTGCACCCGGACCCGCGAGACGGCTTCCACCAGAATCTTGGTGGTGCCACCGGCGAGTCGCGTAACCTGCTGCAAGCGGGCGAGCACCCCGACGCGATGCAGGTCGGACGAGCCGGGTGCATGGACGTCGGCGTCACGCTGCGTCACCAGCAGCAGCTCCTGTGTGCCATCGGTCGCCGCGCGTACGGCAGCGAGCGACCCCTCGCGTCCGATCAGGAGGGGCATGGCGACATGGGGGAACAACACCACGTCGCGAAGTGGAAGGACCGGCAGCCGTTGGCTGCCGGTCCTTGAAGTGCGGGGCGTGCTCAGGCTTCCTTCTTCTGCCGCTTCGGCGCGATTTCGAGGAGCGGTGGACCGCCGTGCAACACGGCGGCTTCCGTGACGCGAACTTCGACCACATCATCCCGGGTGGGCAGGTCGAACATCGTGTCCTGCAACGTTTCTTCGAGGATGGCACGCAGGCCGCGCGCGCCGGTGCCACGCCGCAGTGCCTTGCTGGCCACCGCACGCAGGGCGGACTCCTCGAAGGTGATCTTCACATCCTCGAGCCCAAACAGACGCTGATACTGCTTGGTGAGCGCGTTCTTCGGCTCCTTGAGGATCTGGACCAGCGCGTCTTCGTCGAGCGCTTCGAGCGGCACGCACACCGGCAGGCGTCCGACGAGTTCCGGAATGATGCCGAAGCGGAGCAGGTCATCGGGCTCGACTTCGGCAAACGGCGTTTTTGGCGTGGTCTGCTTGATGGAGACCACCTTCCCGTCGTCCTTCTTGGAGTCGAAGCCGAGCTGGCGACGTCCGGTACGGGCCTCGATGATCTTCTCGAGGCCGTCGAAGGCGCCTCCGCAGATGAACAGGATATCCTTGGTGTTGATCTGGATGTATTCCTGCTGCGGGTGCTTGCGGCCACCCTGTGGCGGCACGCTGGCCACGGTGCCTTCGAGAATCTTGAGGAGCGCCTGTTGCACGCCTTCGCCCGAGACGTCGCGCGTGATGCTGGGGTTCTCCGACTTGCGCGCGATCTTGTCGATTTCGTCGATGTAGACGATCCCGCGCTCGCACTCGGCGACGTTGAAGTCGCCAGCCTGCAACAGCCGCACGAGGATGTTCTCGACATCTTCACCGACGTAGCCCGCTTCGGTGAGCGTGGTCGCATCGGCGATCGTGAAGGGCACATCGAGGATGCGGGCGAGCGTCTGCGCGAGCAGCGTCTTGCCGGTACCGGTCGGGCCGATGAGCAGGATGTTGGACTTGTCGAGCTCGACGTCATCCTCACGCGCATTCCCCGCCGCGTTGATGCGCTTGTAGTGGTTGTACACCGCCACCGCGAGCGCCTTCTTCGCGTTTTCCTGCCCGATCACGTACTGATCGAGGGTGTGCTTGATCTCCCGGGGCGTCGGTACCTGGGTGATCGCTTCGGCGACTTCCCGCTCCTCGTCCTCGGCCAGGATCTCATTGCAGAGCGCGATGCACTCGTTGCAGATATAGACCGACGGGCCCGAAATGAACTTTCGGACGGCGTCCTTGGACTTGCCGCAGAAGGAGCAGCGGAGATGCTTGTCGTGGGACATGTCGGTCCGGACCAGTGGGCAATCGATGACGGCAGGTGGCGAGACAAGCCACCCACCTACATACAGTTAACTCGCTTGGGCACGCAGGGTCAAGCGAAGCGGGCCGTCTTCCGATGGGAAGCCGGGAAATACTCGTCCAATAAGTGTCGGCAGCGAGGGCGAAAAACTGCGCCCGGTTGATGCGGGCGGCAGACGGGCGGAGAATCTTTACGCTGGCGTCGCCGAGAGCCGCGGCGTACCCTAGAGGCTGCCCGGCAGAGGCCGGAACGAGAGGTGGTCCCGCCAACCCTGGCCCGGTTCCCGAGGGAGACGTCGCAGCGCATGTGGCCGTTCAAATCGTTCCTGATCGTGCATGTCACCACCGGCGCCATCGGCTTGGTGCTCTTCTGGATTCCCGTCTTCGGCAAGAAGGGGAGCCA
>NZ_JBILKJ010000153.1:0-6031 GCF_044376735.1 Gemmatimonas sp. | reverse complement strand
GCCTGCGGCGGCGCGCCGTCCTGATCCGGTCGTCACGCTGATGGATGTCGTGGCGGCACCCGTGCCCGCGTGGTTGAGCGCGCCGGAGCCGACCACCCCCCTGGCGATCGGCCTCGCGACCGTCGTTGCCGCCGCGGCGTGGTATCGGGGGAGTCTACGCCGCAGCGGCGCCGCGTCCGCCATCGTGATCGGCGCGATCGCCCTCCGGGCGGGGTGGGCCTGGGGTGGCTTTCTGATCGTATGGTTCGGGTGGGTCACAATTGGCTCACGGCTGGGGCGCGCCCGCAAGGCCGCGCGCACCGCCGGTGTGGTCGAGAAAGGGGCGCAGCGCGATGCCGTCCAGGTGATGGCCAACGGCGGCGTGTTTGCGCTCGCCGCCGCCCTGACCGTATGGCGGAGCGAGTGGGCCGCCGGAGCAGCGCTGTGGGGCGCGGCGGCACTGGCGGCGGCGGGCGCCGACACGATGGCGACCGAAATCGGCACGTGGATCGGCGGGACGCCGCGCTCGATACGCGACTGGCGCCCGGTCCCCGCGGGTACGTCCGGCGCCGTCAGCGGCGCCGGGAGCGCCGCCATGCTGGGCAGCGCGCTGGCGCTCTCGGCCCTCGCCGTGGCGTTCGGACTCGTGCCGGCGCGTCACGGGTGGGTCGTCGCGGTGGCGGCCGTGTTCGGCGCGGCGGTCGATACGATCGCCGGGGCGCTGGTCCAGCATCGGCGGTGGTGCCCCGTGTGTGAAACCGCCACGGAGCAGGCGCGCCATTCCTGTGGCACCGACACCCGGCACCGGGGCGGTTGGCGATGGCTTGGTAACGACGAGGTGAACCTCGTGTGCACGGCGTCGGCCGCGCTGCTGGCGTGGATACTGGCCTGGATACTGGCGTCGCTACTGACGCGGCCGCCGGCGTAAGACACGGCGAGGGCGGTCGATGCCCGCGGGTGGCCGACGGCTCCGCGCCACCGGGGATCGTCCTCCCCTCCAAAGGAGGCGTTAGCTTTCCACGTGTACCCTCGCCGTCCGATTGCCCCCTTCCGAGCCTCATGTCCGACTACTCACGCGCCTGGCAGGTGATCGTCGTGGGCGGTGGTCCTGCCGGTAGTTCGGCGGCGTGGCACCTGGCCACGGCGGGGCTCGACGTGTGCCTGTTGGATCGCGCGCGATTTCCCCGCGCCAAGCCGTGCGCCGAGTACGTGAGCCCGGAAGCCAGTCGCATTTTGGATGCCATGGGCGCGCTCACGCCGCTCGAACAGGGCGGTGCCGCCTCGCTGACCGGGATGGTGGTGCACGCCCCGTCGGGCGACCGTATCCACGGCGAGTTCGTGGCGCGTCATGGCTTTCGCGGCTTTCGCGATCGCGGTCTGGGCGTCCGTCGCGAGATGCTCGACACACTGCTGCTGGCGCGCGCGCGGGCCGCCGGCGTGTGCGTACTGGAAGACGCGAAAGTGGAGGGGGTGACGCTCGACGCGAGCGGCGCGGTGTGCGGGGTCGAAGTGCGCACGGCGGCCGGCATGCGCACCATGCGCGCGGCGCTGGTGATCGGCGCCGACGGCCTGCGCTCGATCGTGTCGCGTCGGCTGGAGCTCGCCCATCAGTCGCGGTGGCCGCGCCGCGTCGCGCTGGTGGCGCACTATCGCGGTGTGGAGGGGATCGGCACGCTCGGCGAGATGCACGTGACCGCCAACGGCTATGTGGGGCTGGCCGCCGTATCGGGCGGACTCACGAACGTGGCGTTGGTCGTCCCGCGCCGCGCCGCCCAGGGGATGGCCGGCGATCCCACGGCGTTTCTGGAGGCGTGGATCGCGGCGCAGCCGTCGCTGCACCCACGCTTTCGCGCGGCCGTGCGCGAAACGCCGGTACGCGCCACCGGGCCGTTCGCCTCGCATGCCACGCGCGCGTGGGCACCGGGAGCCATGCTCACTGGCGACGCGGCGGATTTCTACGATCCGTTCACCGGCGAGGGCATCTACGCCGCGCTCCGCGGCGGCGAACTGCTGGCCCCGTTCGCGGTTGACGCGGTCCACGCGCGCGACCAGGGCAACGCGCGCGGCATGCGCCACGCCCTGCAGGGCTACGAGCAGGCCCGCAAGCGCACCTTCGCCGGCAAGTGGCGAGTCGAAAAGCTCATTGGAGCCGCCGTGGCCTTTCCGACGTTGATGAATCACGCGGCGCGGGTACTCACGCGCGATCGCGATCTCGCTGACCTGTTGATCGGGGTCACGGGCGACTTCGTCCCGCCATCGGCGGTACTGCGTCCGCGGACCCTGCTCCGTTTCCTTTCCTGATGATCGATCAAGACTTGTTCCGGGCTGTCCTCGGCCGCTTTGCGTCCGGCATTACCGTCATCACCACGCGCGATGCGCAGGGCACACCGCACGGCATGACCGCGAGCGCGTTCTCGTCGCTCAGTCTCGACCCGCCGCTGGTGCTGGTGTGCATCGGCAACGACGCCACGATGGCGCCGGTGATGGCGCAGGCCACAAGCTTCGCGGTGAACGTGCTTGCCGACTCGCAGGAAGCGCTGTCGCGCCGGTTCGCGGGCAAGTTCGACGACCGTTTCGCGGGCATCGGCTATACCGCTGGCGAACTGGGCGACCCGGTGCTCGACGACGTGCTCGCGTCGATGCAGTGCCGGATCGTGGCCCGCCATCCCGCGGGCGATCATGTGATCGTCGTTGGACATGTCGAACAGGGCGCGGCCCGTGATGCGAAGCCGCTGCTCTACTACCGCGGCGGCTACGCGCAGTTGGAACGATAGACTCGCTCCTCACCTCCCTGTTCACGCCGGCGCGTCAACGCGGCCGCGAGATCCTCGACGACCCGGGACAGGATCCCGCGCTCGCCTTGCGCTCGCTGCGCGACGTGGCGCTGGCCAACCGCTTGTTCGGGGGGCGCCGCGCCGTTCTGGCTGAGGTACGGCGGGTGCTGCACGGCGCCCACGCCGCTCGCGCGCAGACCACGGACGGCACGGAGCCACTCACCGTGCTCGACATCGGCACCGGGCTTGGCGACATCCCGCGCGCCGCGCAGCAAATGGCAGCGCGGACGGGGATGCCGCTGACGACGATCGGCGTCGAGCTCGTGCCGGCACTGGCGCGGACAGCGGGCGCGGCGTGTACGTATGCGCTCGCAGCCGACGCCATGGCGCTGCCATTCCCCGACGACAGCATCGACATCGTGACCTGCTCGCAGGTGCTGCACCACTTCGATGGGCCGGAGGCCGATCGCCTGCTGCAGGAATGCACGCGCGTGGCGAAGTCAGCCGTGATCATCGGCGACCTGCGGCGCAGCTGGCTGGCGGTGGCCGGACTGTGGGCGGCCTCGTTCCTGCTGGGCTTTCATCCCGTGAGCCGTCACGACGGGGTGGTGTCGATTCTGCGCGGCTTCACCCCAAGCGAGTTGCAGGCCCTCGTGGCACGCGCCACGGGATGCGCGGTACGCACCCGGCGCGCGCCGGGATTCCGGGTGGTCGCTGTGTGGTCACCCCATCGTGCTTCAAGCGGGCCGGCGTAATGTTTCCCCATCTCCCTTCAGCCGTGACCATGCACCCAAACTACGAACTGGGTCCGCCGCCGGCGGATCAACTGGTGACGCAGATCGACGAGCGGATCGTACGCGCGCCGGTATCGCGCATTTTCGATATCGCCCGCGAGGTCGAGCACTGGCCGGCGTATCTGCCGCACTACCGGTTCGTGCGGTTTCGCCATCGCACCCCCGATAGCGGCGGCCTGGTGGAAATGGCGGCCAATCGCCCGTTCGGGCTGTTCAACTGGCCTACCTGGTGGCTGTCGGAGATGGCGGTGAATCACGAGGTGCCGTGGGTGCGCTTCAAGCACATCGGTGGCGTAACCACGCGTATGGATGTGGAATGGAGTTTCACGCCGGTCGAGGGCGGTACGCTGACGCGCATTGTCCATGTGTGGAACGGCCCGTTGTGGCCGGTGATCGGACGGTTCGCGGCCACGCAGGTGATCGCGCCGGTCTTCGTGCACGGCATCGCGTCCCGCACGCTGGCGGGGCTGGCCGCCGTCGCTGAACGGACGCCCTCATGAACAACACCGCGCACACGCCGTCTACTCCCGAATCCTCGCTGACACGCCGTCGGGTGGCGATCACCGGCATCGGATGTGTCACGCCGATCGGCATCGGCGTCGAGGCGCTCTGGCAGGGACTGCGCGCCGAGCGCTCGGCGGTGGTGCCCGCCACGCGGTTCGATGCGTCGATCTACCGCTCGCAGTGCGCCGCGCAAATCGACGACTTCGACGCCACCAACTGGATCGACGCCAAGCGCGTAAAGCGGCTGGATCGCTTCAGTGAGTTTGCGGTGGTGAGTTCACTGTTGGCCCTCGACGACGGCCAGCTCGATCTGGCCAACGAAGACCGCGACCGCGTGGGCGCCATGATGGGGACGGCGCTGGGCGGGGTGGGCTACGCCGAAGAACAGGCCGCGCGCTTTCTGCACGGCGGACTGCGCGCGGTGGATGCCACGCTCGCCCTCGCCGTGTTCGGCGGCTCGGCCAGCTGCAACATGGCCATCGAGTTCGGGATATCCGGCCCCAACTCCACCAACGCGATGAGCTGCGCGTCGGGCTCGATGGCGATCGGCGAAGCGTTCCGGCAGATCCGCGATGGCTACGCCGATGTGATGCTGGCCGGCGGATCGGAAGCGCCGCTGGCCACGCTCTGCTTCGGCGCGTTCGCCCTCATTCGCGCCATGTCGACGCGCAACGACGATCCGGCGCGCGCATCACGCCCGTTCGACAAGGATCGCGACGGCTTCGTCATGGGCGAGGGCGGCGCGGTGCTGTTGCTGGAGGAATGGTCACACGCCGTGGCGCGCGGTGCGCGCATTTACGCGGAGCTCGGCGGCTACGGCACCACCAACGACGCGCACCACATGACCGCCCCGCGCCCCGATGGCGCCCAGGCCGCGCGCTGCATGCGCAACGCCCTGCGCGATGCCGCGGTGCGCGTGGAGCAGATCGACTACATCAATGCGCACGGCAGCAGCACGCCGCTGAATGATCCCACGGAGACGATGGCGATCAAGCAGGTGTTCGGTGATCACGCGTACCGCGTGCCGGTGTCGAGCACCAAGGGCTACTATGGCCACGCGCTTGGCGCGTCCGGTGCCTTCGAAGCGGCCATCAGCGCGCTTACGATCTCACGCGGCTGGATTCCCCCCACGCTCAACCTCGACACACCCGCCGACGGCTGCGACCTGGACTACGTGCCGCACCACGGACGCGAGCTGCGTCCGACGGTGGTGCTGTCGAACAGTTTCGGGTTCGGTGGGATTAATGCGGCGCTGGTGATGAAGCAGGCTGCGGCGCTGTAAACTGTAGATTGCAAACTGCAAACTCCCTAGGGAGCAGTTGGGAGGGTATCAGGAAAGAGGATGCAGGTAACAGCGCGCGGTTCACCTCTTTCCTGCCCCCTGATACCCTCCCTCCTGCTTCCTAGGGAGTTTTCTGTCGCCATCACTCACCCTTCAGATACACCTCGGCGTACCGCTCGATCGACCGCTGAATCACCTGGAACGCCACCTCGCTCTTCTCCCATCCCTGAATCTCGACGCGCTTGCCTTCGAGATCCTTGTAGATGCCGAAGAAGTGCTCGATCTCCTTCAGGTAGTGCGCCGGCATGTCGGCGATGTCGTAGATGTCGTTGTGATACGGATCGTCGCTGGGTACGGCGAGGATTTTCTCGTCCGGCTCACCCTTGTCCAACATCTTGAGCACGCCGATCGGCCGGCAGGTGATCTGGCAGCCGGGGAACGTGGGCTCGTTGATGCGCACGAGAATGTCGAGCGGATCGTTGTCCTCGTGCAGCGTGCGCGGAATGAAGCCGTAGTCGCCCGGGTAGTGCACGGCGGAATAGAGCACGCGATCGAGCTTGAACTGTCCCGAGTGTTTGTCGAGCTCGTACTTGTTGCGCGAGCCAGCCGGTATTTCGATGATCGCGGTCACGAGCTCCGGCACGTGGGGGCCGGGGGGCAAGTCGCGCCAGGGATTGTGCATGACCGAGAAGATAGAA
>NZ_JBILKJ010000152.1:0-6062 GCF_044376735.1 Gemmatimonas sp. | reverse complement strand
ACCGCCGATGCCGTCGTTCATCGGTGCCACGAGTCCCATCATGGCGTTCATCGCGACGGCCGCGTCGATGGCGTTGCCGCCGCGCTCGAGAATTGACGCGCCCACCTGCGACGCGAGTACGCTTTCGCTGGCCACCACGCCCTGCTTCGACGACACCATGGAGCGCGACTGTGAGCGATCCTGAGCGCCAATGCTCTGCGGTGCGAACACCGGCGAGAGCACCATGACGAGAGCGGCGACACGGCATGTCGAACGAGCGATCATCCTGCAACTCCGGAACGGGAGGACGGGGGAGAACTGGAGGCGATCTGGAATATGCGACATCGGCGCCGCGCTGGATCCACCACGACCGCGCGGATTTGATGACACCGCCTTTACGAACGCTCGTACCCGGTTGACGCCGCAACCGCCGTGGCGGCTGGTTTCCTTCACCACCAAGCGCCTCCCCGTACGCAGCTCCCGCGACTAGCATTCACCGTATGAGGGTCAGCCGACACATCGCCGCCATCGCGCTCTTCGGCGTGCAGCTGCTGCAGGGAGTCCTCCCGGCGGCGGGTGCGTCGTGCGAACGCCCGATCACTCAAGCGGCGATGATCGTGGCCGGTACGGCGTACGGGCCGGCAGAGACCACCTCCGCCCCGGCGCATCACCACCACGCGGTGCCGGACGCCCCCGTGTCAGCGCCCGCGGAGCATCCGCATGCGCCGGCGGCCTGCCCGATGGCCATGGCGTGCACCGTGGTCGGGGTGCTCAGTTCGGCCGTCGTGGTCTCGACCGTGGACGTGGCCATCGACGTGCACCGGCCGGTCCACGCCGTCGACTGGCCCGTGTCGCTCGACATCGCTCCCGAGCCCCCGCCGCCGCGAGGCTGAGCCGTCGGCTCTCCGGTCTCTTCCGGATCGAGCCGCCCGTCGCTGCCGATGCCCACCCGCACGCGCTGTGCGGCACGAGGGCGTCTGCCTCACGTGTGCGGCGCCCTGAGGCGCCGCCCGGCTCCTGCCCTGCTCATGACTCCGTTTCCGACGCCCCCACGCCTGCGCGTGGCCGGGCGGCTCGTTGCCGTCGCCGTCCTCGCGGTCGCACTCGCGGCCCCCCTCGCGCCGCTCGCGGCCCAAACCGACTACTACAACACCGACGCGGGACGCCCCGTCCGCATCGAAGACGCCTATGCCATCGAGCGGCGCGCCGTCGAGTTGCAGATGGCGCCGTTCCGCGTGGAGCGAGCACGTGGCGGCGCCTATCGGTGGGGAATCGAGCCGGAACTCGCCGTGGGCTTGTTCCCGCGCACCCAAGTGGAGATCGGCTTTCCGCTGGCGCATCTCGAGGGCATCACGGGTCGGCGCCAAACCGCTCTGGCCGGTATCGACGCCTCGGTACTGTACAACCTGAACGCCGAAACTCGGCTTCCGGCCCTCGCGGTCGTGGCGGACGTGTTGCTCCCCGTGGGCGCGATGGCCCCCGACAAGGCGTATCCGTCGTTCAAGGCGATCGCGACGAAAACCTTTCCGTGGGCCCGCTTCCACGTAAACGGACAGGTCACCGTGGGTGAGGCGCCGGCGGCCCCCGGCATTCCCGCGAGCACCGGCCTGAGCGCGGCGTCCACCGAACTCTCGCGCTGGCTGGTTGGCGTAGCCGTCGATCGCACGCTCCCGCTCCGCTCGCTCCTCCTGACCGCCGAGCTGGTCACGTTGCAGCCGCTCGATGCGACCGAGCCGCGCGCGTGGGATGTGGCTGGTGGCGCCCGCTATCAACTGAGCCCGCGGCTCGCTGTCGATGGTGGTGGCGGCTACCGCTTGTCAGGCAGCGATGCCGGCTGGTTTCTCACGGCGGGTGCCGCCGTGTCGCTTGGACTCCCCTGGTCTCCCCGCCGCTAACCACGAGCCGATCCCATGATGTCTCTCCGATCTCTCGGCGCGCTGGCCCGCGGTCTCGCCACGGCTGCGTTCGCGCTCACCGCCGTCGCCACGCCGCGCCCCGCGCAGGCCCAGTGGACCACCACGTACGAACAGTTCTACCTGCAGGCCCCGCACAACTGGACCTTCCGCAACCAGTATGCGTCGGCCGACCGGCTGTTCAATGCGTTCGACTACGGCCATGCGATTCTGTACGAAACGCTGTGGACGAAACCCAACGCGTCCGCCTCGCGGCTCGAGGTGAAGGAATTTGACTTCCTCACCAGGACCGTGCTGGTGAAGCCGCCGCGTGTGCCGCTCGAGGAAGCGGCCATCGAGCCCAAGTACGCGCAGCTCGCGCCGGAAGCGAAGGTGATGTTCGACTGGGCGCATATTCTGCACCGGCAACTGTACGACGTGCTGGCCGACGAACGCCTGAGCGACGCGCAGCGCGACACCGAAGCGCAGCGGTTGCTCGCGTATTACCGGAGCCGCCCGGACATTGCTTTCAGTGCGAAACCGAGAACGATGGCGCTGATGCAGGAACAGTCGTTCTCGCTCGCCTTCCGCAAGAAGTATCCGAAGTTCAATGGTCTCATCTGGGGCTACCACTGGCTGCAGGTCGGCCTCTACGAACCGCTGCTGGTGGGCAAGACGGTGGCCGCGAAGCAGGCGGGCGTGCGAGCCACTGTTGCACGCTTTTGGCAGATGGTGGACGGCGCACCGACCTCGTTGCCCTACCAGATGCCGATGACGGCGGCCGTGGCACCGGCCTTCGCCGCGCGCTTCCCGGAAGCGGCCATCATCTTCGACAACTTGCACTCCATGCACGATGTCGTGTCCGACATCCTCACCAATGACGCCGTGCCGCGCGACCGGAAGCGCACCGAGATCCTGCGCGCGGCGCGGCTGTACCGCGACGACACCTCGTATGTGATGCCGGTGGCCGCGTGGCTCGCCATGTCGGGGCATATGGGTATCGAGAACATGGGCGGCCCCGCGGTGGGATTCCTGCCATCACTGCCGTTACCCACCGTGACCTCCGGCGCCGTGATGACGCACGACTGGGAGACCGGTGCGATGAAAGGCTTCACCTACGGCGCCGCGACCGGTGGCGCGCACGCGGAAGGCGCGCACGCGGAAAGCGCGCACGCCGGCCATGACATGGCGGCGATGGCAATGCCGGCAACGGTGACGGTATCCGCCGCGAACGACAGCGCCGAGGTGGCCGCCCTCGTGCGCCGCTTTCACACGGCGCTTGCCCAGGCGGACAGCCTGACGGTGATCGGCCTGCTCACCGACGACGCCGAGATTCTGGAAAGCGGCGCCGTGGAATCGGTGGCGGACTACCGGTCGCATCATCTGCCGGCCGACATCGCGCTCGCCACCGCGATCGCCAGTACCCGAACGCCGCTCCGCGTGGCCGTGCAAGGGGACCTCGCCACCAGCACGTCCACCTCGGTCACGAAGGGCACCTTCCGTGACCGCGCGGTCGACTCGACCGGCGCGGAGCTGATCGTGGCCCGACGCACGGCGCAGGGGTGGCGGATCTCGGCGATCCACTGGTCAGCGCGCCAGCGCAACTGACGCCGCGTCGGAACCGCCTTCGGCCGATTTCCCGGCAGGTCCCTCCTTCCCGCGTGGGGGATCGGTTAGCTTTCGACAGAAGCTTTTTTGACGCCCATCAGCGAAGGTTTTGCCCATGTCGGACGTACTGCAGGAATTTTCCTTCGTTGACCGAGGTCGGACGTTTCAGTGTCGTGTCGCCGCGTCGCGCGTCACGGGACCGGATCCGTGGTGGTGGTTCGAGGTGTCGACCGAACAGCATCAGCGTCACGCGCCGTTCCGCGCTGACCCCGAGGACACGCTCGAGGTCGTGCAGCAGCGCATGGTGGCGTACTACGACAACCTGCTCGAGCGTCGAGCCGCCCCGGTCGTCAAAAAATGGAGCCGTCCGGCACCGCAGGCCGCCGCCGCGGCATCCGGCGACGAAGGCTCAGACGTGATCGAGATGGACGCCGAGACGGAAGAAGTCGTGGCGGAGATCGAGGGGGAGATCGCGGACCTCCCGGGTGACGACGACGACGCTCCCGCGACCTGAGATTGGCTGAGTGCCGAGCCCCCTGCGTGCTCGGCTGCAGCAGCAGCTCCAGTGGACGTACGAGATAGAGCGCGAGCTCGGCGGTGGCGGGTCATCGCAGGTGTTTCTTGCCACCGACGTCGCCCTCCAGCGGTCGGTCGTGCTCAAGGTGCTGCCGCCCGAACTCAGCGCCGATGTCGATGCGGAGCGGTTCCGTCGTGAAATCCAGTTCGCCGCGCGCCTCCAGCACCCGCATCTGGTGCCGCTGCTGACCGCCTCGCCCGTGACCGCCGACGGAGACGGTAGCGAGCTGCGCTGGTACACGATGCCGTACATCGAGGGGCACACACTCCGGGAACTGCTCGTGCGCCGCGGCGTGCCGCCCTATGCGGAAGCCATCCGCCTGCTGCGTGAGATGGCGCTGGCACTGGCCTATGCGCACGGGCGCGGGGTGGTGCATCGGGACATCAAGCCGGAGAATGTGCTGCTCAACGACGGCATCGCGATGATCTCCGACTTCGGCGTGGCGAAGGCGCTCGACGACGCCAGTGACGCCGCGCTGCGCTCGGGGCGACGCGTGACCACCGTGAGCACCATGCTGGGCACGCCCCAGTACATGGCACCCGAGCAGATCAACGCCGCGCACGTCGTGGACCACCGCGCCGATCTCTACGCTTTCGGGTGCGTGGCCTACGAACTACTGACCGGCGCGCCGCCGTTTGCCCGCACGTCGCTCCGTGCCACGCTGGCCGCACACCTCGGCGACACGCCCGTGCCGATCCAGCAGCTTCGCCCCGACGTGCCGCCGGCCATCGCCGACGTGGTCATGCGGTGCCTGGCCAAGTCCCTCGTCGCGCGCCCGGCATCGGCCTCCTGGATCATCCGCGCCATCGACGGCGCGAACGGCCCGACACCGCCGGCAACCGCCGCGGTACCGGTGCGGACGGTCACCGTCGGGGTCATCGTCGTACTCGCCGCCGCGGCGGCGCTCTGGACGATCCTGCGGTAACCCCCCGCCGTCGATGGCGGGATCCAGGGGGTCGCCGCTCTGGACGCCCCGACCGCGCGGCACGAGATTGAAGGGTTGGATTGTCACCCGACAGTCCGCTCCCTGCCCCCGTCCCGCCTGGTCCTATGCCGATTACGCTCAAGGTCAACGGCACGCCGCGCACGCTCGACGTGCCAGCCGACATGCCCCTCTTGTGGGCGCTCCGTGACGAACTCGATCTCAAAGGCACCAAGTTCGGGTGCGGCATCGCGCGCTGCGGCGCCTGCACCGTCCATGTGAACGGCGTCGCCACGCGGTCGTGCAACACGCCGCTGTCGCGTGTCGCCAACGCCGACGTCACGACCATCGAAGGACTCTCTCCGGACGGCCTGCACGCGGTGCAGCAGGCGTGGGAAGAACTCGACGTGCCGCAGTGCGGGTATTGCCAAGCCGGCCAGATGATGGGCGCCGCCTCGCTGCTGGCGAAGACGCCGAAGCCCACCGACGCCGAGATCGACACGGCGCTGAACACGAATCTCTGCCGCTGCGCCACGTACATCCGCATTCGCAAGGCGGTACACCGCGCCGCCGAGATCAAGTCGGGCGCGTCGCCGGCCGTGGGTGGATCGACGCCGTCGAAGAACGGCTCCCCTGACAACCGCTGAGGCCACGACGATGACGACCCAATCCGAGAAGCCTGGCGTGAACCGTCGCGACTTTCTGCGCGTGACCGCGCTCGCGGGTGGCGGCATTCTGTTGGCCAGCTACGCCGAACCGCTCGAGGCCATCGAACGGCTCGGTGTGAGCGGCGCGCTCCCGCCCGTCGCCGATCCGATGCTCAGTGCGTTCGTGCGCATCACGCCTGACGGCATCGTGACCATCACCGCGAAGAATCCTGAAATCGGCCAGGGCATCAAGACGATGCTCCCCATGCTGATCGCCGAGGAGCTCGACGTGGACTGGGCCAACGTGCGTGTGGAGCAGGCCGACTTCGACCCCACCAAGTATCAGGCACAGACGGCTGGTGGCAGCACCGCCACGCCCACCAACTGGTTGCCGCAGCGCCGCGTCGGTGCGGCCGCGCGTGCCATGTTGGTGTCGG
>NZ_JBILKJ010000007.1:0-64459 GCF_044376735.1 Gemmatimonas sp. | reverse complement strand
CGCCCTGCTGCTCCGCTTCCACGCGCAGCTCCTCGACGTAGGGCTTGAGCAGCGGTTCGCCCCAATAGTAGCCAGTGGCCCGCTCGGCCAGCTGCGTTTCGTTCACCCGCGCGGCTTCCAGCAGCGCTCGCGCGCAGGCGCGATCGTAGCCCGCATCGGTGCGCTCGGGCAGGTGGTAATTGCGGCGGGGCATCTCGCCTTCCGCATCATCTCTCAGAAACGCCCGCGACATGCCTGCCTCATCCGCTCATCATGATTCCGGCCGGGCGCATCCCGGACGTGCCGCAAGATAACCGATGGCGTGACGGCCGACTCCGCTTCGGTGCAGGTCACGATGGCCGTCGCGTGGGTGCACACCCAGATTGCGTGTATGGCCCGAGCGAGACAGTCTCCACCACCGATCAAGTCGTTCCGCGAACGGCTCGGCGCGCTCCGGCACGTCGGACCGCTGTTCCTGCTGGTGTGGGGTACCAGCGCGCCGCTCACGATCGCCACCATCAGCATCCGGCTCATCCGCTCGCTGCTGCCGGTGAGCACGCTGTATGTGGGCAAGCTGATCATCGACGAAGTGATCCGCACCGCAGCGCTGCCGGGGCACCCCGATACGTGGAGTGCGTGGGTGGCGAGTGGTCTGCTGGATCGCACGATGCAGCTCATCCTGCTCGAGTTCGTGCTGGCGATCGGTGCCGACGCGCTGTCGCGCACCGGATCGCTGGTGGATCGCATGCTCGGGATGCAGTTCTCGATCAGTACCAGCATCCGCTTGATGGAGCACTCGGCTACACTCGATCTCGAACAGTTCGAGGACAGTGAGGTACAGGACCGTCTGGAACGCGCGCGCACGCAGACGTTTCAGGGACTCGGGGTGATGGGACAGGTGTTCGGTCAGGTGCAAACGCTGATCACGATCATCAGCTTTGCGGCCGGGCTCGTGGTCTACGCGCCGTGGCTGATCCTGCTCTTGTTGGTGGCGCTGGTACCCGCGTTCGTGGGCGAGGCGCACTTCAATGCGTTGGAGTATGCGCTGCAATGGTCGCGCACCCAGCAGCGTCGGTTGCTGGAGTATCTGCGGCAAACCGGTGCGAGTGTGGAAACGGCCAAGGAAGTGAAGATCTTCGGCCTGAACCGCTTCCTGATCGACCGATTCCGCGACATCTCGCTCGATACGTACCGGGCCAATCGCGCGCTGGCGATCAAGCGCGAAAGCACGATGGGACTGCTCACCGCCATCGGTACCGCCGGCTACTACACGGCCTACGGCTACATCGCGTGGCGCACACTCATCGGTCAGTTCAGTATCGGAGATCTCACGTTTCTGGCTGGGTCGTTCCGTCGGCTGGGCGACCTGCTGGCGAGCTTGTTGGTAGGATTTTCGAGCACGGCGAGTCAGGCGCTGTATCTCGACGATCTGTTTTCGTTCTTCACGATCACGTCGCGTATCCATTCACCCGAACAGGCGCGTGCGGTGCCGAAGCCGATCACCATCGGCTTCGAATTTCAGGATGTGGGCTTCCAGTATCCTGGCACCGAGCACTGGGCGGTGCGTCACTTGTCGTTCACACTGCACGCCGGCGAAACACTGGCGCTGGTGGGCGAGAACGGCGCCGGCAAGACCACGATCGTGAAGCTGTTGGCGCGGTTGTACGAACCCAGCGAAGGGCGCATTCTGCTGGACGGACACGATCTGCGCGAGTACGATCTCGATGCGCTGCGCGCCAACGTGGGCGTGATCTTTCAGGACTTCGTGCGCTACAGTCTCACGGCCGGTGAGAACATTGCCGTAGGGCGTATCGACGAGCGTGAAGACCGGGCGCGTATCGTGCAATCGGCCGAGCAGAGTCTGGCATCCGAGCTGATTGCGCGGCTGCCGGCGCAGTATGATCAACCGCTGGGCAAGCGCTTTACCACGGGGGTGGAACTGTCAGGCGGTGAGTGGCAGAAGCTGGCGATCGCCCGGGCGTACATGCGCGACGCGCAGCTGTTGGTGCTCGACGAACCCACGGCCGCCCTTGATGCGCGGGCGGAGTTCGAGGTGTTTCAGCGCTTCAAGGCGTTGAGTGCGGGGCGCACGAGCATGCTCATTTCGCATCGTTTCTCGAGCGTGCGGATGGCCGATCGCATTCTCGTGCTGAACCAGGGCGCGGTGGACTCGATGGGCACGCACGAGGAGCTGCTGGCGCGGAAGGGGCGGTACGCAGAACTGTTCGAGTTGCAGGCGCAGGGGTACCGGTAGGGGGCGACCCGGGACTCGTACTCATGACCCACCACTCACGTGAGTCTAGAGTTTCGAGTCAACGTTTGGGGTTTTGAGTGACTCCGCAAGTGCGCGCCGAATTGCCGGCTCGAGCGACAGCGGGCCGATCGGTCCCATCACGCGATGCCGTACCCGGCCGTCGCGCCCAATCAGGATCGAGGTGGGATAGCCGCGCACGCCGCCCAGTTCGCCGATCACGTCGGGGTTCACGATGGCGATCGGATAGCTGATGCCGCGCTCTGTGATGAAGTCACGCACCGTTTGCGGATCGCCCTTGTCCACGGAGGCGCCGAGCACCACGAGTCCAGCCGCCTTGTGCCGGTTCCACGTGGCCTCGAGCAGCGGCATTTCCGCCCGGCACGGCAAGCACCACGTGGCCCACACGTTCACGAGTACGACGCGTCCACGGAGTGACTGCGACGTGATGGTGGAGTCGGTGAGCGTACGCACGTCGAACGTGGGTGTGCTGCGGTCGCGGGCGGTGATGTTCACGAGCGCGCCGACGTGGGGCAGCAGGCGCGGAAGGGCCCAGAGACCAAGGGCCAGCATGAGCCACGTGGTCCAGTGGAATCTGCCCAGCAGCTGCTTCAGTCGGGGCGGATACGAGAAGCGGAACGCCATGGGAGGAACGTAACGCGTGTGGGCGTTGCGTCGGCATGGCTGAACTGATCACGCGGAGGCGCAGAGAACGCAGGGCTCGCAGAGAACAACGTCACGATTGTTCACGGCAAACGACGCAAACCCAGTCGCGCGCGCCTCTGCGTCCTCTACGCCCTCTGCCTCTCTGCGTGATCAGTTCGCCACAACGACCAGACCCCCTACGCTGCCCTTGCCAGCTCCGACTGCTCCGCCGCCAGCGACGCCAGCAGTCGTCGCCGGTCCACGAGGGCGCGCACGTGATCACGCTGTAGCAGATACAGCCAGCCCCCGAACAGCGCGGCGACCACCGTGAAGAGCCACATCAGGACGCTGGCGCCGGTGTCGGGGTACCACCCGCGCGACACTTCCAGCACCAGCGAAATTCCACCGGCCCAACGCGCCACCCGTAGCGTGGTGTCGCGGAGGCCACGCGCGTTGCGGCCGTGGAACTCGGCGATCATGTAGCCGACCAACGTGAACGCGGCCACGTGCTCCAGCAGCCGATACACCACGGGCTGCGTGAGCTCCACGTGAGCGGGCGCGAGAGCCACGATCCAGTGCCACTCCGGCGTCACCGCATCGAGCGGCCACAGCGAGGACAGCGCCAGATACGCGGCGAACACCGGCATCACCAGCCGCAGCGTGGGCAGTTCGAACCGGACACGCGCGTGGACGGCCCGGTGACGGGCGGTCGCGCTGCTGCGGAGCAGGGCGACGCCCACCGTGAGGGTGGCGCCGGCGCCGATCAGGCCGAGGTCGCCCAAGGCACCGGGGGCCACCGCCACGAGCACCCAGCCAAGGGCCAGGGTGACCAGCCAGCGGCGATCGTGCCGGGGTTCCGGGGCGAGGTACGCCGCGTGGACGGTGCCCAGCACCGCGCCTGCGAGGGCCGCGATCGGCAACACGAAGGCACGGCGGGCCCCGCCTTCGCTGCCCAGTCCGATGAGCCAGCAGAGAGGGATGAGCTGGTACACCAACCCCATCAGCGGCAGCTCGAGGGCCAGCGACTGTACGGCGGTATCGTCTTCCACCCGCCGGGCCAGCTGGGCGAACAGCCAGGCGCCGAGGGCGGCGCCGACCGTGTTGGTAGCCAGGTCCAGCAGCGACGTGTAGCGGGTAAGGGAGAAGAGCTGCGCCGTCTCGATGGTGGCGCTGAGCGCGGCGCCCAGGATCAGCACGCGCGGCCAGTCGGGGGGCGCGCCGCGGGGCCGCGTGAGCTGATAGACGAAGCCGAAGGGTACGAACATCAGCACGTTCATCACGAGGTCCGACCAGTTCCAGATACTGGTAAGGCCGTGGGCCGGTGTCCCCCGAAAGCGGAAAGGCGCCATCGTGATGATCGAGGTCACGAACGCGAGGTAGCCGAGGACCGCCCGTCCGAGCCGGAGGGCGGTGAAATCGGCGGCGCGCCGGAATCGGAAGCGGGTGGCGGGCATACTCCGGAGAGTATCGGTCGATACTAACTTTTACGGGTCTCTCTTCCACCCCTGCCAGGCGTTTCCCGATGCGTTTCCCTGCTCTTCTGACTCCGCTCTGCTGCGGTGTCCTGCTTCAGACCGCTGTCGCGCCGTCGGTTGCCGACGCCCAGGCTGCGCGCGCCGTGGCCGGCCTCCCGGTGCTCGATTCGACCACGTTCACCGCCCTGTCGTGGCGCAACATCGGCCCGTTCCGCGGCGGCCGGTCGGTGGCTGCGGTGGGATTGCCGTCGCAGCCGCTCACGTACTTCGCCGGCTATACCGGCGGCGGGCTGTGGCGTACGGACGACGCCGGCAACGGCTGGCGCAACATCTCCGACGGATTCTTCAAGACGGGGTCGGTGGGGGCGATCGCGGTGGCACCGAGCGACGAGAATGTGATCTACGTGGGCATGGGAGAGCACGCGATCCGTGGCCAGTCGTCGACCTATGGCGACGGCATGTACAAGAGCACCGATCAGGGACGCACCTGGACGCACATCGGCCTCGCCACCTCGCGGCAGATCTCGGCGGTGCGTGTACATCCGAGCAACCCCGACGTGGTGTATGTCGCGGCGCAAGGCGATCGCTGGAAGGGCACGAGTGACCGTGGCATCTATCGCACGACCGATGGCGGCAAGACGTGGACCCAGCTGCTGAAGGGGGAGAACGCCTTCAGCGGCGCGAGCGACCTGTCGATGGACGCCACGAACCCGCGCATTCTGTACGCGGCGATGTGGGATCATCAGCGGACGCCGTGGATGGTGCGCAGCGGTGGCGCCGGCAGCGGGATCTGGAAGTCGGTGGACGGCGGCGACACGTGGAAGCGCGCCCAGGACGGACTGCCGAAGCTGGTGGGCAAGATCGGCGTGTCGGTGTCGCCGGCCAATCCCGATCGTGTGTACGCGATCGTGGAGGCGGAGAATGGCGGCCTGTTTCGCAGCGACGATGCCGGCAAGACGTGGCGGCAGATGTCGGGTGATCGCCTGATTCAGACGCGGTCGTGGTACTACATGAACATCACCGCCGATCCGAAGAATGCCGATGTCGTGTGGGTAATGAACGCCCCCGTGATGAAGAGCATCGACGGCGGCCGCACGTTTGCGAGTGTGTCGGCCACGCATGGTGACAACCACCAGCTGTGGATCAACCCGACCAATCCGAATTACCTGATCAACGCGAACGATGGCGGCGCGTCGATCTCGCTGGATGGCGGCAAGAGCTGGAGCACGCAGGACAACCAGCCCACGTCGCAGTTCTATCATGTGGCGGTGGACGACGGCTTTCCGTACAAGCTGTACGGCGGCCAGCAGGACAACAGCTCGGTGATCATCCAGTCGCGGAGCGATGGTGGCAGCATCGGAATCCGCGAGTGGACCGAAGGCCCGGGCTGTGAGAGCGCCAACATGGGTGTGAGCGCCAAGAACCCGCGCTACGTGTACGGTGGCTGCTATCAGGGGCTCATCGACGAGCAGGATGCGACCAACGGCCTCACGCGCACGATCATGCCCTGGCCCGAGATGAATCTCACGGAGCCGACCGACAAGACGAAGTACCGCTTCAACTGGACGGCGCCGATCGAAGTGTCGATGCACGACGACAAGGTCGTGTACCACGGCGGCAACGTGCTGTTCAAGACGACGACGCGCGGTCAGCGCTGGACGCCGATCTCGGGCGATCTCACGCGCAACGACAAGACGCGTCAGGGGTGGGGCGGTGGTCCGATCACCAACGAAGGTGCCGGCGGCGAAGTGTACGCCACCATCGTGGTGATCGAAGAGTCGCCGCATGACGCGAACACGTTGTATGTGGGGACCGATGATGGACTCATTCAGCGCACGCGCGACGGTGGCAAGACGTGGACGAACGTTACGCCGGCCGCGTGGGGCGATGGGCTGGTGAACGAGATCGCGATCTCGCCGCACGATGCGGGCACGATCTACGTGTCGTTCCGCAAGGATCGCGTGGGCGACCCCACGCCGCACATCTTCGTGTCGAAGGATTACGGCGCCACGTTCACGCGCATCGTGAATGGCCTGCGCGACGGCGAACCGGTGCGTGTGGTGCGCGAAGACACCGAGCGCAAAGGCTTGCTGTATGCCGGTACGGAAACCGGGGTCTACGTGTCGTACGATGCGGGCGCGCAGTGGCTGCCGTTCCGCGGCAATTTCCCGGTGGTGCCCGTGACGGACCTGCAGGTGAAGCACGGTGATCTGATCGCCGCCACGGAAGGGCGCGCCTTCTGGATTCTCGACGATCTCTCGGTACTGCGTCAGCGCGCCGATGCGATCGAGAAGGCGGCGGTGCATCTGTACGCGCCGCGTGCTGCGGTGCTGGCCGGCAGCGGTGGTGGCTTCGGCGCGCCGCGCGGCGCCGGCAGGAACCCGCCATACGGTGCCGTGATCAACTTCCGCCTGGCTGCCGCGCCCGATACGGCCACCACGTTGCTGCTGGAGTTCCTTGACGCGAAGAACGGCGTGGTGCGCTCCTTCGCCACGAAGGGCGATACGGTAAACAAGCTCACGGTGAAGCCGGGGCTGAACACGTTCAACTGGAACCTGCGGCGTGCGGCGCCGGCGCGGTTGGCTGGCGTGCTGCTGTTCGGCGCGCCGGGCGATGGCGGAGCCCGTGTGGTGCCGGGCACGTACACGGTACGTCTCACTATGGGCACCACCGTGCTCACGCAGAAGCTCGAGGTGCAGCAGGATCCGCGGCTCGACGTACCCGCACTGGCGGTGGCTGAGCGGGATTCGGTGGCGAACCTGCTGTCGAACCGTATCAACGAGATTCACGAAGCGGTGCTGCGCGTGCGTGATCTGAAAACGCAGGTACAGGGCTTCGTGACGCGCGCCAAGGAAACGAGTGCGCCGGATACGATCGCCAAGGCGGGCCGCACGCTCACGACCAAGCTGGGCGCACTGGATCCGAAGATGACGACCAAGGCCGGCAACGGGCAGGACATCATCAACTACGCCAACGGCATCAACGGCCAGTACGGCTTCCTCCTCGGCCAAGTGGAAGGCAACAGCGAACTCACGCAGCCGGTGAAGGATCGGTTGGTGGAGCTCGAGAAGCTGTGGCAGACGCTCAAGGCCGAGGTGGAGCAGGTGGAAACGGTGGACGTGAACGCCTTCAACGCCCTGCTGCAGAAGTACAACGTGCCCGGGGTGATTGGCGGTGTGAAGAAGAAGGGACCGATTGCGTGACTACAGTTTTGAGTGTTGGGTTTCGGGTTATGAGTGTGACGGCGCTGGTGTCGGGGCTCACTGCCCCGGCGCTGGCGCAAAAGAAGAGTGCCGCCGCGGCGCCGTATGTGCCGCCGGCGGGGACGTGGGAACGCCGCTCGCCGTCGACGATGGGGATGGATTCGGTGAAGCTGGCCGACGCCATCGCCTACGCCATCGAGAAGGAGAGCAAGACGCCGCGCGATCTCGAGCTCAATCACTATCAGACATTCGGTCGCGAGCCCTTTGGGGCCGCCATCGGGCCGCTGGCGCCGCGCGGCGGCGCCACGGGCGTCATTCTCCGCAAAGGCTACGTGGTGGCCACGTGGGGTGATCCCAACGCGGTCGAGATTTCGAACAGCGTCACCAAGAGTTTCCTGAGTACGGTGGTGGGGCTGGCCTTCGATGCGGGGCGCATTCGCAGCGTAGACGACACGGTGTCGCAGGTGATGCCGCCGATCTTGCGCGCGTATCCCAACGGCACCGGACTTGGCGCCGACTGGCCGGGCGATGCGAAGTGGTTGCGTCCGTTCGACAGTCCGCACAATCGCCGGCTGACGTGGGATCACCTGTTGCGACAGGTGAGCGATTGGGAAGGCACCTTGTGGGGCAAACCGGAGTGGGCCGATCGTCCGGCTCAGCAGGTCAGCACCTGGACGACGCGCCCGCGCGTGGAGCCCGGGTCAGCCTACGAGTACAACGACACGCGGGTGAACGTGCTGGCGTTGGCGGCGCTGCAGGTGTGGCGTGAGCCGCTGCCGGAGATCCTTCGGACCAGGATCATGGAGCCGATCGGTGCGTCGAACACGTGGCGTTGGTACGGCTACGACAACTCGTGGATCGTCCTCGACGGCAAACTGGTGCAGTCGGTGAGCGGTGGCGGCCACTGGGGCGGCGGCATGATGATCAACGCCTGGGACATGGCGCGCTTCGGTCTGCTCACGCAGCGCCGTGGCGTATGGGGCGCCACGCGGTTGCTCTCCGATGCGTGGGTCACGAAGGCGCTCACGCCCACGCCGGCGCAACCGACCTACGGGTACATGAACTGGTTTGTGAACACCGACCGGAAGTACGTGCCGGCGGCACCGCCGCAGGCCTTCGTGCATGTCGGCGCCGGGAACAACATCATCTACGTGGACCCGGTGAACGATGTCGTCGCCGTGGTTCGTTGGATCGATTCGAACGCCTCAGTGAATGGATTCGTAGAACGCCTGTTGGGCGCCTTGAAGTAGTCCCCACGGCACCAGTGGAGAACGATGTCGGCTGATTCAACTCACGAAACGGAACAGCAGCGTGCGCGGTCGCGAAGCAAGAATCTCGCGAACGTGATCCGGGCGTTCGTGCGTGCGCATCGGGCGTCGCAGATGTATCTGCCGAACAGCCCGATGCGACCGAAGGCGCGGAAAGACGCCCGCGAAGCCTTTCGCGTGTTCTGGTTGGAGGAAGACGAATTGTCGCTGACCATCACGGAGCAGCAGCTGCGGTCGGATGATCGCGAGGTGTATCGCGACGATGAGCGGAACAGTGCGGCGCTGCCGTGGCTCCTGTTCCGTGACGGCCTGCGCCGGATCGACCTGCAGCCGGGTTTCGAAGAGGAAGAGCTGGATATGCTGCTGGACATTCTGCAGCAGGCGCGGGAAGCCACCACGGACGACGATGATCTCATTACTCGGCTCTGGTTGGCGGATTTCAAGCTCCTGACCTACCGGAACGTCGAGCTGCTGCAGGACTTTGACGACCCGAGTAGCGGCGAGGGCGGTGCGCCGTCGGTGCGCCCGGTGACCGGGGAGCCGACCGCGGCGCAGGTGATCGAGTCTCCAGCGCTCGGCGATACGCCCACGCCGTGGCAGATTCCGCTCGAGAATGAGGCGCCGACGCTGCACTTTCTCAAGCCAGAGGAGACCGCGGTCTTGCAGGCCGCGATCCGGCAGGAGTACGAGGGCGACGGATTCTCCGCGGTGCTCGACAGTCTGTTTGACATCCTCGAAGTGCAGGATAGCGCTGATGTACGGCTCGAGGTGTGCGACATCCTCGATGGCTTGCTGCTCAAGGCCGTGGCGGCCGAGGATTACCCGGTCGGCGTCCGTATTCTGCGCGACGCACGGGCGGTGCTGGCCCGGGTGCAGAGCGCCAATGACAGCCGACGTGCGATCAGTGCGCTCGCCACGCGCATGAATGACGCGCCGGCCGTTAACGGACTACTCGCGTCGGTTGAGCGAGGACGGTTCGAGGCGGAGCCGGCCCTGCTCGAGACGCTGCTGGACGGACTGGGATACGAGCCGCTCATTCCGCTGATCGTGTGGTTCGCCGACGCACCACCGACGTCGTCTCGCGACGCGATCGAGGCGATCGTCACACGCCAGCTGAGCGACCAGCCGACCCTGTTGCCGCGCCTCCTGGACGATTCGCGGGATTCGGTGGTCCGGGGGGCGCTGCTGTTCGCTCGCGAGGTCGCGAGTCCGGCCATGGTCGCGCAGCTGTCCAAACTGCTCCGTTCAGGTGCGGAGTTCGCGCAGCAGCGATCGGCCACGCTGCTGGCGGCGATCGCGTCCCCCGAGGCGATGGATGCTCTGCAGAGCGCCGTGGGGCACGAGCTTCGCGATGTTCGGATGGTGGCGCTCCGGGCCATCACGGCGGCGCGCTATCGCCCGGCGTTTCCGCGACTCCTGCAGGAGATCGCGGCCAAGGTGCTTCGCCGCGCGGACCTCAGCGAGAAGCGCGCCTTCGTCGAGGCCTTGGCGGCCGCCGGCCACGACGAGGCTACCGCCACGCTCGACGTGATCCTCCACCGACGACACCTGCTCGGTCACCGGGAATCATCCGAACTGCGGATGTGTGCGGCGTATGGACTGGGATTGATCGGCACGGCGCAGGCGACGCGCAGTCTTGAGCGCGCGGCCGATACGTCCGATGCCCTCGTTCGCCGGGCCGTGAGTCAAGCGATGCGAGGTGCGCCATGAGCGTGCTCGGCGATGGCACGCCGCCGCCACGATCGGCGGCGGCGGATAACCCCGATTCGCAGGAGCATGCCCGGAACGTGCTGCAGTCGTTCCATCGGGGCTTGCGGGCACTCCGCCTGTATCCGCGGGAAAGCACGGTGGTCAACGCGGCGCTCGTCGCGCTCGATCAGTCGGTGGCGGAGCTGCTCCAGACGACGGAACGGTGCGAAATCCAGTGTGTCGGCGACTACGTGTTCGTGAGTGGCACCCGGTTGCGCATTCAGCTCGATACGTACGCCGAAATCTCGCATGTGTCGGGTCGTTTCCGAGAGGCGGGCGTGGGGGGCGTTCTCGTCACGGGCCGCCCCGATCCTGCGGCATGGGTCGCGCTCCTGTCGGCATTTCTCACGCCCACGCCGGGGCTTCTCGCCGCCGAACGTCGGCTACAGATCGTGGCACAGCTCGAGGGCGCGGGCGTGCCGGACTTCGTCATCGAGCCGGCGGTCGACGATCTGACGGATCGGGACGAAGGCACGGCACAGGAGCGGACGCGGCTCACCTTCCTGCAGTCCTTGATGGCAACGCGACAGCTGATGACGGACGTCCGCATGGGCCGTACCCCCGCGCTGCGGCAGGCGAAGCGCGCGGTACAGGCCGTCATCGACCAGATCATGATCGATGACAACTCCCTGATCGGCATGACCACGCTGCGCGACTTCGACGAGTACACGTTCGTCCACAGCGTCAACGTCTGCATTCTGGCCGTGGCATTGGGACGCCGTATCGGGTTGTCCAAGCTCCAGCTGCTCGATCTGGGACTCGCGGCGTTGATGCATGACATCGGCAAGACGCGCGTCCCCATCGACGTGCTCAACAAGCCCGGGAAGCTCACCGACGACGAGTTCACGGTGCTGAAGGGACACACCTGGCAAGGGGTGCTGGCGCTGTTCGCGATGAGCGGTTCGACCGCACGTGCCTGGCGGTCCATGACCGTGGCCTACGAGCATCACCTGCGCCTCGATCTCAGCGGTTATCCACGCACGGTGCACGCGCGGGACATGTCGCTCTTCAGCCGGATCGTCTCCATCGTGGACGGCTTCGACGCGGCGACCTCGACTCGCGTGTATCAGCCCAATCCATGGTCGGCCGCGGATGTCATTCGCGGGATGCACAACAATCCGCGACTCGGGCTCGATCCGCTGTTGGTGCGGGTCTTCACCGGGATGATGGGCATTTATCCGATCGGGACGCTCGTGCGGCTGGACAGCAATGAGATCGCGCTCGTGGTCGCCGCCAGTGAGGAGGGGAAGCCGCCCGCGCGCCCGAAGATTCGGAGGCTGTTCGACGCACGGGAAAACCCCGTGGACGATGCGACCGTGCTGGATCTGTGCGAGAAGGATGCATCCGGACAGCACCTGCGCACGATCATTCGCACGGAGGAAGCCGACCGCTTCGGCATACGGCTCCGGGACTATCTCACGTGATACCCAAGGCCGCGATCGGTCCGGCGTTGCTGTTCTTCATCGCCGGCGTGCTGCACTTCGTGATGCCGGGCTTCTTCGATCGCATCGTACCGCCGTGGGTGCCGAATGCGCGGCTGGCGACGTACGTGAGCGGCGTGTTCGAGATCCTGGGCGCGATTGGCTTACTGATACCGGCCACGCGGGTGGCCGCGGCGTGGGGATTGATCGCGTTGCTCGTGGCCGTGCTGCCGGCGAACATTCACATGCTGAATGAGGCGCGGGTTGCCCATGCGTCGGTTGGGTACATCGCCGGGCTCTGGCTGCGGTTGCCCTTGCAGCCGCTGCTGATGTGGTGGGTGTGGCGGGTGGCGATTCGCCGCTGAGCGATCCACACGCGCTTGTGTGATCCGGTGGATCGTGAACTGCCGGAACACGGATCACACCGATTGCACGGTAACGACACGGATCTGCTCCGTGTGCGCGATACGCTACGTTGGCGCTGTTTGCTTATCCGTGTGGGTTCTGTGTGATCGGTGTCATCCGTGTTCCGGCAGTTACCATCCTGCCAACGAGCGACGCGCGGTGAGTCAGACCGCAGGCCTCGCTGCCGCTACAGCGCGATCACGTCACGATCGGCGATCACGAACAGTGTATCCTGCTCCGACCGCTCGTACATGCCGGTGCCGGTGAAGCTCGAGAACGCCGGGAGCACACCAACGCGTGGGCCGAAGACGAACGCGGCGAGTCGTACGTGCTGACGACCGCGACCGCGCACCGACACGTAGGGGTGCAGATGTCCCGCCAGCACGTAGCCGTCGGGATGTTCTTGCGGCTCGTGCACGCCGATGAGCGGGCCAATGGCGTAGGGGGCATCTACGCAGGTGATGCCCAGGGAGGCCGGCGGATCACCGGCGTGGGTATCGTGATTGCCACGCACCAACGTGATATCGAGCGCGCGGTGTGCGTCGCGCCACGCACCAATCTCGGCCAAGGTATCGACGTGTCGGCCAGCACGCGCATGCAGGAGGTCACCGAGCACCACGAGCGACGTGGCCGCGGTCTCGTGCAGCACGCGGGTAAGTCGCGCGAGGTCGCGCGCGGTGGTGCCGGTGGGGACCGGCACGAACGCGGCCCGGAACGCGGCGGCCTTGCCCCAGTGAAGATCCGCCACGATCACCATGCGGCGCTCGGGAATCCAGATGGCGCGGTCGGGTAAGAGCACCACGTGCTCGCCGGCCACGGTGTGCGTGACAGCACCGGTGGGAATCGCCGGATCGGTCACTTCACCACCTTGGTGGCGCGGCCCTCGTGCGCACGGAACGTCATCGAGGTGCCCGATCGCGTCGACTTCTCGGCCGACACCGTCATGCGACGCACGCGATCGGCCAGCTTCTCCGAGCTTACGCGCGATCGCGTGGAGTCGACGAGCAGCGGAAAGGCGAGCGGCGTGGGACGCTCGACGTCGATTACGCGCACGATGCTTTCAGAGAGGCGCTGCAGGACGCGACCCAAGCGGCTCGATTCGAGCTGGCGCTCGAGCACCTCACGGCGAGCCTGCTGCACTAACAGGTTCTCCGGATCGTAGTTCACGAACACATCGTATAACAAACCGCTTGACGCCTGCATCTGCTTGACCGATTTCGATTGTCCCGGATACCCTCCGAAAATCAGGCCCGCCACGCGAGCGATCTCCCGGAACTGACGGCGGGCCAGCTCGGCGGCATTGAGACTGTGCGTGATATCGTGCAGCAAGTGCTCCGTGGACAACAGCCCCGCCTCCAGCGCTTCCTCCAATGGTGCCGCGTCGGGTGCGAGCAGCTCGAACCCGTAGTCGTTGCACGAGAAGGACAACGAAATCGGCGTCAGCTGCGCCATGCGATACGCGAACAACGCCGCGAGTCCTTCGTGGACCAAGCGCCCCTCGAACGGATACACAAAGAGATGATGCCCATCGCGCGTTTCGCACCGCTCGATGAGCAGCTCATCCGGCCGCGGGATGATGCTGCGCTCGGCCTGCAGCGTGAGTACCGGCTGCACCGCCTGCATGTCGGGGTCACTGTACACGCCCTGTCGCGCTTCCTCGAGCTTCACGCGTACTGCGTGCGAAAGCTCGGTACTGAGCGGCATGCGGGCGCCTTGCCAGCGCGGAATCGCTCCCGTGATGCCCTTGGCTTTGCGCACCCATGCTGTGAGGTCGCGTAGCCGCACGAACTCCAGTGGCGTGCCGGCAAAGATGAACTTGTCACCGGGGGCGAGACGCGACACGAACGACTCTTCGACGGTGCCGAGCCGGCCGCCCTTGAGGTAGCGCACGGCGATGGCCGCGTCACTCACGATGGTGCCGATGTTGAGCACATGTCGCGACGCCACGCGGCGATCCGTCACCACGTAGCGACCATCCACCAGCTGCACGCGCGCATACTCGGGATAGGCCTTGAGCGCGTTGCCGCCGCGCGTGACGAAGTCGATGACCCAATCCAGCTCGATGTCGGTGAGCAGACGATAGGCCCGTGTGGATCGCAGCTCCTTCAGGACGCCCTCGCGGGTGAATCCTCCACCCAGCGCGAGCGTGACCAGATGCTGCGCCAGGAGATCGAGCGGTCGGTCAATGGGTTCACGACGTTCAATCGCGCCGGCACGCATGGCATCGCGGGCGGCGGCCACCTCCACCAACTCGAACGCATGTGTGGGCACACACACCACACGCGACACGCGCCCGGGGGCATGGCCCGACCGGCCAGCCCGCTGCATGAGCCGCGCGACGCCCTTGGGGCTGCCGACCTGCATGACGAGATCGACCGGTGAGAAGTCCACGCCCAGGTCCAGCGAGCTGGTGGCTACCACCACACGATAACGCCCGGTCTTGAGTCCGTCTTCCACGTCTTCGCGCTGCTGGCGCGACAATGAACCGTGATGAATGGCGGTGAATTCGAACCACGCCGGGTTGGCGGCGATGATCGACTGAAACCAGATCTCACACTGCGAGCGGGTATTGGTGAACACGATGGCGCTCTGTGCCGCCTCGAGGCGCTGCATCACCTCGGGGAGCAGCTTGGTGTTCAGATGTCCAGCCCACGGAAACCGATCCATCGTATCCGGCGTCAGCGCCTCGACCTGCGTGTCTTTGGGCACGATGCCACGAACCAGCCGTCGCGCGTGCGAGGTGCCGTCGGGGCGATAGCCCAATAGCGTGTCGGCGGCCGTGTCGAGATTGCCGAGTGTAGCCGAGACGCCCCACGTGCGCAGCTGCGGGCAGATGCGGCGTAGGCGCGCAAGGGCCAGCTCCACCTGGGCGCCGCGCTTGGTGGAGAGCAGCTCATGCCACTCGTCGACCACGACGCAGCGCAGATCGGAGAAGATCGCTTCGTGATCGGTGCGGCAGAGCAGCAGCGAGAGCGACTCGGGTGTGGTCACCAGGGCCGACGGTAACCGGTCGCGCTGTCGGGCGCGTTTTGCGGCCGATGTGTCGCCGGTGCGCGACTCGACCGTCCACGGTAATCCCATCGCCTCGATGGGCTCGCGCAACGCCTGCTCGGTGTCGGCCGCCAGTGCGCGCAGTGGCGTGATCCACAGCACGCGTAGCGGCGCAGCATCGCTACGCTTTCGCATGGCCATCGGCCGCGCCGGCTCCGTCAGCGCCTCGAGAACCGGCCCCATACAGGCGGCGTACGTCTTGCCGGTGCCGGTGGCGGCGTGGATGAGCCCGGACTCACCGTTGGCGTAGGCGCTCCACACCTCGCGCTGAAACGCGAAGGGACTCCAGCCACGCGCGGCAAACCAAATCTCGAGACGCGCCTCCGCCTCACTCACCCGCATGCTCCGACGTGAGCAGCGCCTTCACCGTACCCAGCGTGTCGGCCTCGCTGGCCGGCTTGTCGCGACGCCAGCGCGCCATGCGGGGAAAGCGCACCGCGATACCGCTCTTGTGGCGCGTGCTGCGCTGGATGCCTTCGAAGGCCAGCTCGAACACGAGCTCCGGTTTTACGGTGCGTACCGGTCCGAACTTCTCGAGCGTGTTGCGACGCACGAAGGCGTCCACTTCGCGAATCTCGGCGTCGGTGAGCCCCGAGTACGCCTTCGCAAACGGCACGAGCGTATCCCCGTCCCAGATCGCGAACGTGTAGTCGGTAAACAGTCCGGCGCGGCGGCCGTGTCCGGCCTGCGCATACACCAGCACGGCATCGACCGTGAGCGGATTCACCTTCCACTTCCACCAGTCGCCGACTTTGCGACCCACGCCGTAGGGCGACGAACGGCGCTTCAGCATCAGCCCTTCGGCCGTCATCTCGCGCGAGCGTTCGCGGGCATCACGTGCGGCACTCCACGAGGTGACGTCGAGGACCGGCGACACACCGATCGACGCGCCGCCGGGCAGCCGAGACACGATGGAGACGGCCAGCGCGCGGCGCTCGTGCATGGGCTGGTTGCGCACGTCGACGCCGTCCGCTTCGAGGCAGTCGTACACGAGCAGATGGCAGGGCACGTCAGCCAAGAGCTTCTTGCCCACCGTCTTGCGACCGATGCGGCGTTGCAATTCGCTGAAGGGCAATGGCGCCCCGTCACGCCACGCCAAGAGCTCTCCGTCGAGCACGGTGCCATCAGGCAACCACGTGGCGCTCGCTTCGACTTCGGGAAAGCGATCGGCCAGCAGCTCCTCGCCGCGGCTCCACAGGAACGTGCGTCCACGACGACGCACGAGCTGCGCGCGGAACCCGTCCCACTTCCACTCCAGTTGCCAGTCGGTGGGCGCGCCGAGTGATTCGAGCTCGGCCTCGAGCGGATAGGCGAGGTAGAACGGATACGGACGACTCCAGTCGGCGTCGGTCGTTTCGGTGGCAACCAGTTGCGTGAACCATGACGCGCTCGGCTCCCATTGCCCCATGAGTCGGTGCGCGATGGACTCGGCGTTGATCCCGCTGACCTGCGCGAGTGCGCGCACCACGAGGCCGTCGGACACGCCGACCCGAAACGACCCGGTCAGCAGCTTGTTGAAGAGAAAGCGCGAGGTCCCGTTGAGCTGCGCCCACGCCTGCACCAACGCGTCACGTTGGACGTCACGATCCATGCGTGCGAGTGGCAGCAGCCGCTCCTCCACCCACCAGGCGAGCGTGTGCTCGTCGCTGGCGTCGCGCTCAGGCACCAACAGCGAAATCGTCTCGGCCAGATCACCTGCCTGCGCGTAACACTCTTCGAAGAGCCACGCCGGCACATCGGCGGCTTCGGCTGCCCACGCGCGCAAGTCTGGTGCGCGCACCAGTCGCTTTGGTCTGCGACCCAACAGAAACGCGACCGCCCACGCCGCATCCGGCGCTGATGCCGAATGGAAGTACGCCACCAGCGCCGCCACCTTCTCGCTGGTCGCGGTCGTGGCATCGATCGCATCGTACAGCGCGGCAAAGTGTCTCATGACGCCGTGTCAGCGGTGACGTCATCGCGTTCGCCCTCGTATCGGGTCGCGATCGCCTGCGCCTCGAGCCCGTGGTCGGTGAGCCATTTCACCACGGCGCCGGTGAATCCATGCGTCACCCATACCCGTTCAGCCCCGGTGGCGCTGATCGCGCTGAGCAGCTGCGGCCAATCCACGTGATCACTGAGCGTAAAGCCGGTGTCCACGCCGCGTCGTCGGCGTGCGCCACGCACTTGCATCCAGCCACTGGCAAAGGCGGCCCGCGTGCTGCCGAAGCGGCGCGCCCAGGTGGAGCCGTCGGCACTCGGTGGGGCGACCACGATGGCGCGTGCCCACGCCGGCGACTTGTTCGCGGTTAGCGCGTAGGTGGTGTCGGGCATGCGAATGCCGCCGTCGCGGTACACCTGGGTCATGCGCTCCACCGCACCATGCGTGAGAATGGGGCCGATGGTCGGATCGAGCCCGGCGAGCATGCGCTGCGCCTTGCCCAGTGCGTAGCCGTACAGCAGCGACACGTGGCCGTCGCTGGCGTTGTGCGTCCACCAGGCGTTGATGTCGGCGAACACACGCGCTTGAGACGGCCACCGGTAGATCGGTAAACCGAAGGTGCTTTCGGTGATGAAGGTGTGGCAGCGCACGGGCTCCCACGCGGCACAGGTGGGATCGGGGTCGGTCTTGTAGTCGCCCGACACCACCCAGACTTCACCGCGATACTCGAGGCGGATCTGGGCCGACCCCAGAATGTGTCCGGCCGGATGAAAGGACACCGCAACGCCATTGATGCGTCGCGTCTCGCCATAGGCGATCGATTCGAGGCCGGACGACCAGGTGCCCAGTCGTTCGCGCGAGACGCCTTCGCCATCGGCCGACACGAGGTAGCGCTCGCAGCCCCACGTCAGATGGTCGCCGTGCGCGTGCGTGATGAGCGCGCGCGGCACGGGTGCCCATGGGTCGATGTAGCAGTCAGCGGCGGCGCAGTAGAGCCCGCGGGGCGTTGGGGTGAGCAAGGACATCACCCTCTGAGTGTCCGGCTACCGCTGCGGGTTCCCCAGACGGTCGAACACCGTCAGTGCTTGATGAACGTCCCCGCCTGCAATTCACGCATGGCGACCTGCAACTCGGCCTGGGTATTCATCACGATCGGTCCGTACCACGCGACGGGCTCCTTGATGGGGGCGCCGGACACCAGTAGGAAGCGAATGCCCTGGTCGCCGGCCCGCACCACGACCTCGTCACCGCTGTCGAAGAGCACCAGCGACCGGTTGCCCGACATGTCCCGCACGAGATCGTCGTCGTTGCCCGCCGTTCGCTCCGTGAGCACGCCCATCGGGTCGGAGGCATGACGGAAGGTCCCGGACCCCTCGAAGATGTAGGCGAAGGTGCTGCGATAGGCGTCGACCGGGAGCGACTTGGTGCGACCGGCGGGCACGAACACGTCGAGATAGCAGGGGTCGGCGGCAATGCCGTCCACCGGCCCCCGCTTGCCCCAGAACTCGCCGCAGATCACGCGGACGGTGGTGCCGTCGTCGTCCACGATTTCGGCGATCGCCTCTGACTGCACATCCTGGTACCGCGGCGCCGTCATCTTGAGCGACGAGGGGAGGTTGGCCCACAGCTGGAAGCCGTGCATGCGTCCCTGCGCATCGCCCTGCGGCATTTCGTGGTGCACGATGCCGCTGCCGGCGGTCATCCACTGGACGTCGCCGGCGCCCAGCATGCCGCGGTTGCCCAACGAGTCGGCGTGCTCCACGTTGCCGGCCAGCACGTAGGTGATGGTCTCGATGCCGCGATGCGGATGCCACGGGAAGCCCGCCTGATACTGCCGAGGCACGTCGTTGCGGAAATCGTCGAAGAGGAGGAACGGGTCGGTCTCGGCCGTTTCACCGAAGCCGAAGGCGCGGTGCAGATGCACGCCGGCGCCCTCCATGGTGGGCTGGGCTTGGACGATTCGCTTGACGGGACGGATGGACATCAGATTGGCTCGGCGTTGGGATACCCGTAAAGTATCTCAGTAATAAGAGAAAACAAGCGGCGTCCCTAGAGCATCAGCAGGTCGGCGCCGGCGTCGTGGGGCCGCGGTAGCGGCGGCGTTGGCGCGTCGCCGAAGATGTCGATGGACCGGAGTGCCGCGTCGACCGACGCGAGTGCCGCCTGCAACTCAGCCTCAGCCTTCCGAATCTCCCAGCGGTAGAGCGGGCCGGCGAACGCCAGCAAGGCGACACCGACCAGGAGTCCTCCTGCCAAGGCGGGGCCGGCGAGGGCGGCACCAGTCAGCAGCATGGCCTTCTTCGCAATGAGGGCGCCGATGAAAGCACTCAACGAGCCGCCGCCGCTGGCAATGATGCTGTAGCCGGCGATGTTGGCCGTGAGCCCCTCCCGGAGACTCACGTGGATGGTGACCTCGCTGGCCTTGGCACTCCCTGGTGCCGGGGCCAGCGACACGCGTAGCTCGGGGACGTACACCCCGTATCGGGTCCACGTCCACTTGTAGTTGCCGTCGACCATCGCGGGAAGCTCGAACACCAGCACGCCACCATCGAGAGGGTGTCCCCCCAGTGTATCGCGTAGCGACAGTGACCACGGTACCGCCTGCAGCGACCGACCCAGCACCTGCAGTACGGCGCGAGGTGACGCCGAGTAGCGTCGCGTCACCGAAAGCGTGCGCTGGGTCGTGCCGAGGATTCGCGTGGCGAGGGCTTCCTTCCATTTCGGTATCGGCTGCGCACGCTGCACCGCGTTCGGTGATGCGCGGAGCTCATCGAGGGCGAGCGCGACGTAGCGCTGTGAGATGCCGGCTTCAACGGCGGCCGCCTCGACATCGCGCAGTCGATAGGAATCGGTCGGCGCTGCTACGTCACTGACCGTACTCTGTTCAGCTACTGTTGCGCCATTTGGTGATCCTACCGGTGCCATTGATGTCGCGACCAGCTGTTTGCTACCGGCGGTCGCTCGCATGCGTGACTCCAATCGCGCCGCCGCTTCCGCTTGCAGCTCTGCCGCGCGCCGCCAGATCAGCATGGCATCGTCGCTGGAGAGCGCGGTTTGGCCGGTCTCGTCACGGGCGGCACTCTCCACCGCTTGGAGTGCCTTGCCGAGCGCATCGGCCAGCTGCTCGCCGTTGGCGAACCGGTCGTCGGCCCGTTTGCGGAGGCACTGGTCGATCACCGCGGCGAGGGCCGGTGGCACGGCGGGCGCCACCGATCGCAGTGATGGTGGCTCCTTGGTGGCGTGAGCGACGAGGATCGCCTGCGGCGCCGTCCCTTCGAACGGCAGCCGTCCGCTGAGCGCGAGGAAGCCGATGCACCCCAGCGCATACAGGTCGCTGCGGCCGTCGAGCGATTCCCCGCTGGCCTGTTCGGGGCTCATGAAATGGACCGTGCCCAGCACGTATCCGTCTTGGGTGAGCGCCGGGTTGAAGTCCGACCGGGCGATACCGAAGTCGGTCACGACCGACCGGCCGCTGCCGCGTTCGATCAGAATGTTGTCGGGCTTCACATCCCGGTGCACGATGCCGCGGGCGTGCGCGTAGGCGAGCGCCCAGGCGACTTCGCGCAGTACCCGGACCACATCGGCGGCGGGGAGTGCCCCGCGGTCGCGGATCCGTTCGCCGAGCGTCTCCCCTTCCACGAACCCCATGGCGAAGAAGGCGAAGCCGTTGATCTCGTCGGCCCGGTACACCGGCACGATGTTCGGATGCGACAGCTGGGCCGCCATCCGGGCTTCCCGCAGAAAGCGCTCCTTCGTCTCCCCGTGCTCGGCCAGTTGCGGAGGCAAGACCTTGAGGGCGACCAGGCGGTCGAGGCGCTCGTCGCGCGCCAGCAGCACGATACCCATGCCGCCGCGCCCGAGCTCGCGCTGGATCTCGTACTGGCCGCGCAGGGCGGATCGGACTGGGGCGATATCGCCGGGGGCGGAATCAGCGAGCAATGACATGTGCGGAAAAGTACGTGCGCGCGCTTGTTTCGGTTGCAGTCGTACCGCGCGCTGGAACGACGGCGGGGTGGCCGCGCTTCCTGCGCGACCACCCCGTTGTCCCTCCAAACCTTCGACGTTCCAGAATCCGGACTACTTGTCCGTATCGAGCATCGCCTTGATCTGGTCGCGCGCGTCCAGGAGGTGCGCGCGGGTCGTACGGTCACCGGCGCGACCCACCGCCGCCGCCAGCTCCCGATCGAGCGTACGCATCTCGTCCTTGAGCAACGGGCGGAAATCGCGCGTGTTCACGACGGCCTGCCCGAATGCCGCGGCGAGCGCCGCTTCCTGCGGACTCGGGGCGGGCGGCTTGATCTTGCTGGCCATCGCTTCGAGGTACGTGGCCTGCAGGCGACGACGATAGGCATCGATCGGCTGGCCGGTGTAGATCTCGCTCCAGAGCCCCTTCCGCAGGTCGGTGAGCATCTCGCCCAGCGAATAGACCTGCGCCTTGTTCGTGGCCATCGCCTCGAACTCCACCATGCGCTGCAGCTTGGCGTTCTGCACCAGCGACGACAGGGTGCGGGCCTGGGCACCGCTCACGCGGTTGATGTTGCCGTCCGATTCGATCTTGCGGAGGATGTCCGGCTTGATCATCGCGGTGGGCGTGGTGAACACCTCGTCGTTCAGGAACTTGACGGCGTCCTTCTGCCGTGCGCGCGGCACCATCGTCCACACCGGTCCGCTCTGGCTGACGGCCTTCTCCTGCTTGTCGAGGCCACCGACCACGCGCGTGACGTGCTGGGCTTCGGTCGCCCACTGTCCGAGCACGCCGCCGTACGTGGTGCGCAGCAGGGAGTAATCGGCGGTCTTGTCGGCGGTCGACGCAGGCACGACGAGGTCCACGATGCGACGCAGGTTCTTGAAGCCGAGGCGCGTGGACTTCACCGCATCGGCATCACCGATCGCTTCCGACTGCTCACCCGGATCGACCTGTCCACCACCGAAGCGGTACCAGGGCACGGAGTCCTGCATGCGGGCCCACGTGTCGAGTGTGGTCTTCTCGTCTTCCGGCTTCTTCGCCCCGGCGATCGGGGAGTAGCCCCATTTCACCGCGAACATGTCGTAGGGACCGACCTTGGGCACGAGATCGCCGAGCGGGATCCCGTCTTCGGGCTGCGCGATGTAGTTGAAGCGCGCGTAGTCCATGATCGAGGGCGAGTGTCCCATCTTCGCGACCCACGTCTTGCTGCGGATCGAGTCGACCGGGTACATCGAGCTGCCCTTCATGTTGTGCGGGAAGCCGAGCGTGTGGCCGACTTCGTGGGCGGCGACGAACTGCACGAGGCGTCCCATGAGGGAATCGGGGAACGGGAAGGTCTGGGCGCGCTTGTCGAGGTGGCCCACCTGTGCGAAGTACCACTCGCGCTGGAGGTCCATGATGTTGTGATACATCTGGACATCGGCGTCGATGATTTCGCCCGTGCGCGGATCGACCGTGCTGGGTCCGACGGCGTTGGCCACCGGCGACGGCAGCCAGCGGACCATCGCCACCGATGCGTCTTCACCCGAGAAGTCGGGATCGTTCGGCACGACGCCGGCCACGATGCCCTTGGCGAAGCCGGCCTGCTCGAAGGCGCCCTGCCACTCTTCGATGCCGGCCTTGATCCACGGCTTGAGCCAGTCGGGGGTGGCCGGGTCGACGTAGTACGTGATGGGCTTCTTGGGCACGCAGAGATTGCCGACCTTCTGATCGGAGCACTCGAGGCGCCAGCGCGAGATGTAGCGACGCGGCAGCACGCGCTGCTCGGGCGATCCGAAATCGGTCTTGGTTTCGCCGAAGAAGCCGACGCGCGCGTCCATGAACCGCGGCATCATCGGCACGTCGGGGAGACGCACGATCGAGAAGGTATAGGCTTCGGTGGTCGCCTGCGCACCGCTGAGGTTGAGCCCAGGAATGGCGGGCCCACCGCCGCCCTGCGGCGTGAACGTCTGCGTCGCGGTCACGTTCACATTGCGCGCGAAGGCCGCGAACTTCTCGATGTACGAGCGCGAGGCATCGACGGCGGCGCGGCGGCCGCCGGCGGCGAACTCCTGAATGCCGCCGGTGAACATGCGCGTCACTTCGATCACGGCGGCGCTGTCCTTGCCGTACGCTTCCACGTTGAGGGCGGCGATGATCGGATAGAACTCGATCAGCGACATCGCGCGACGGGTGGAGAGCGTGCTGTCGGTGGCGACGTTGTTGAAGTTGATGTCGCGCACGAGAATGCGGTTGTCGCGGCGCTCGAACCGGATCACGCGGTCGGGACCCAGCGTGCCGTTGATGCCGATGCCGGCGGGCGTTCCGGCCAGCACGGTCGTGATCACGAAGTCCTTGCCCACTTCGGCGGCGGGGATTTCGAAATACAGACGCGAGCCGACCTGGTGCACGCCGAAGACACCGGTCTTCGACTTGGCGCGCGGCGTGATGACCGTGGCGTAGGGGCGCGGGGCGGGCTCCCCCTGTGCGCCACCGGCGGCGCCGGCGAGACCGGCGAGTCCGGCCGGCGGGCCACCCGCGGGCGGCTGCCCCGGCGTGGGCTGCCCTGGCGCGGGCTGCCCCGGCGCGGGCTGACCCGGCGTGGGGGCGCCGTTCTGGGCGATGGGGCGGGCGGCAGGCGTCGGTGCGGGTGTCGGCTTCTTGGCTGGCTGACACGCGGCGAGCGCGAGCCCTGCCGCGGCCAGCGGGAGTGAGCGAAAGCGCATTGGACGTGATCGGAAAGGGGGAGGGGACGCCCGCACACTCGGCGGGAACAGCTTGAGTTTAGGGGACTGCTCGACCAGAGGCGAGTAACCACGAATGGTTTCCCGATGGTGGCATACGATGTGCAAACGGCGGCGTGCCCCGAGGGACACGCCGCCGTTCACCCATCATTCCCGATGAACTCAGTGCTTCGGGTCGAGCATGGTGGCGATCTGGTCGCGCGCGTCTTCGAGATGTGCCTTGCTCATGCGATCGGACGTCTTGGCGATCGCTGCCGCCAGATCGGCGTCGAGCGCGCGCATTTCACTCTTGAGGATCGGGCGGAAGTCGGCCGTGGTAACCGGAGCCGGTGCGCCACGGGCGCCGCCCGGCGCCTGCGGTGCCGCCGACGCGGCGGGCGGGTTGATCTTGCTCGCCATCGCTTCGAGGTACACCCGCTGCAGACGACGACGGAAGGCATCGATCGGTGCACCGGTTTCGATTTCCTTCCACAAGCCGCGACGGAGATCGGTGAGCATATCGGCCACCGGATACACCTCGCTCTTCGACGTGGCCATCGCTTCCAGCTCGACCATGCGGGCGAGGCGATCGTTGCTGACCACCGACGCCAGCGAGCGTGCCTGCGCGTTGCCGACGCGGTTCAAGCTGCCGCTGGATTCGATCTTGCGCAGGATGCTCTCGTCGAGCAGCCACGTGGGCGTGGTGTACGCGTTGTCGAGCAGGAACTGGAGCGCGTCCTTCTGGCGCTTGGGTTCCACGTTCCGCCACACGACACCCTTCTGGCCCACCAGTTTCTCCTGCTTGTACTCGGCACCAATGACACGCGCCACGTGGCCCATTTCGGTGGCCCACTGTCCAACGGTGCGGCCGTAGATCTCTTCGAGATCGTCGTACGTGCTCCCCTCCTTCCACGCGGTGGCCGACTCGAGCATGGCCATGGTGCGCTTGAGGTTCTTCACGCCGAGCGTGGTGGCCTTCACGGCGTCGGCGTCGCCCACGGCTTCCGACTGCTCACCCGGATCGGCACCCTGCGCGCCGCCGTCGTTGGCGAAGCGGTACCACGGAATCGTGTCCTGCATCTTGGACCACTTGTCGAGCGTGGCCTTCTCGGCTTCCGGCGTCTTGGCGTTTGGAATGGGCGAGTAGCCCCACATCACGGCGTACTTGTCGTACGGACCGACCTTCGGGATGAGGTCGTCGAGCGCGATCCCGTCTTCCGGCTGCGCCACGTAGTTGAAGCGCGAGTAGTCCATGAGGGTGGGCGTGTGGCCGTTCTTGGCGACCCACGTCTTCGAGCGCACCGAGTCCACGGGGTACATGGAGCTCGCCTTGAAGTTGTGCGGGAAGCCGAGCGTGTGTCCCACTTCGTGCGCGGTCACGTACTCGAGCAACCGGCCGGCGAGCGAATCGGGGAACGGGAACTTGTGCGTGCGCTTGTCGAGATGGCCGACCTGCGTGAAGTACCACGAGCGCCCGAGATTCATGACGTTGAGATACGTCTGCACGTCGGCGTCGATGATTTCGCCGGTGCGCGGATCCTTGAGGCTCGGCCCCACGGCGTTCTCGGTGGACGACGGGAGCCAGCGCACCATGGCGACGGTGGCGTCTTCACCGGAGAAGTCGGGATCGTTGGCGGGCGCTTCGGCGGCGACGATGCCCTTGTAGAAGCCGGCGGCTTCGAACGCCACCTGCCAGTCTTCGATGCCCTTTTTGATCCACGGCTTGATCCACGCCGGCGTGGCGGGGTCGAGGTAGTACGTGATCGGCTTCACGGGGACGCAGAGATTGCCGACTTTCTTGTCGGAGCACTCGAGGCGCCAGCGCGAGATGTAGCGCTTGGTTTCCACGCGCTGCGTGGCGCCGGAGAAGTCGCGCTGCTGCACGCCGAAATAGCCCACGCGATCGTCGAGCAGACGCGGCTGCATGGGGACATCGGGCAGCTTGGCGATGGAGAAGGTGTACTTCTCGGTGGTGGGCGCCGTCGCGGCCGCCGCGGCACCGCCGCCGCCGGGACCACCGGGCGCGCCGCCCTGCGGCGTGAAGCTCTGCACGGCGGTGACGTTCACGTTGCGTGAGTACGCCGCGAAGCGATCGATGTACGAACGCGCCGCATCGACCGTGGCGCGGCGACCGAGCGCCGTGTATTCGGCCACGCCGCCGGTGAACATGCGCGTGACTTCGACCACGGCCGAGCTGTCGGCGCCATACGCTTCGATGTTGAGCGCGGCGAGAATCTTGGTGACGCCGATGAGTTCAGCGGCCATACGCTGCGACGACGCGGTATCGGCGATGATGTCGCGGTAATCGGCTTCGCGCACGAAGATGCGATTGTCGCGACGTTCGAAGCGCACGAGGTTGTTGCCGCCCTGCGTGCCGCGGATGCCGATTTCATCGGGCGTGCCGGCGAGCGTGCTGACGATCACGTAATCCTTGCCGAGTTCCGCGCGCGGGATCTCGAAGTACAAGCGGCTGCCGACGGAGTGGACCTTGAACACGCCACTCTTGGTGATGGCGCGCGGGGTGATGACGGTGGCGTAGGGACGCGGCTGTGGATCCTGCGCGGCGTTGGCACCGCCCTGGGCGCCGGGCTGGCCGCCACCCTGTGCGCCGCCCTGATTGGGCGCGCCGCCGGGACGACCGAGCGGTGCGGCGGCGGGGGCCGGCGTCGGCGCGGGGGTGGGGGCGGGGGTCGGCTTCGGGGCGCAGGCGCCGAGCACGAGGCCGGCGGCGGCGATCGACAATGAAGCGTGTCGCATGCAGTTGTGTTCTCAGGGAGGGGACGTTGCCCGAGGGCGCGTGGTGACGCGCCGGCAGACACAAACTAGCAGCGCGTTGGGGCGGTTCGCTGATAAGTGGTCCCTAACGGCGAACTCCCTAGTAAGCAGGGGGGAGTTTGCTGTTACAGAGCCTACTTCATGACCCGCACCATCCAATCCGCCAACGTGCCCAGCACCTCACGCCGCACGTGCGTGTCCTTGAGCGCGGTGTAGCCCGCGGGCGCGCCGCTGGGGTCGATCAGGAACAGATGGTTGGTGGCGGGGAAGTGGCGCATGGTGACGCGCGTGTTGCCGCTTCCCTTCAGGATGGTAACGATGGAGTCGGCTTGCTCGGGGGTGACCTGTTGGTCGGTGTCGCCCTGCAGCACGAGCGTGGGCTGCTTGACACGGCGCAGCGCGGCGGAGGGCTCGGTGCGCATGAAGAAGCCCATCCACGCGTTGGCGGCGGCGAGGGAATCGAGCCCCTTCGGGACGATGCGGCGGAGCGAATCGCGCTGCGTGTCGGTGAGCTGTGTAGCGGCCTTGATGCCGTTCTCGTTCTGGAACTCGAGGATGCGACGACCGTTGTACGCGGGGCCGGCCAGCAGGGCGATGGCGCGCACGGCGGGATCCTTGGCGGCGACCATCGGGGCGATGAAGCCGCCTTCGCTGTGACCGGCGAGGGCGATGCGCGTGCCGTCGATGTCGGCGCGCGTGCGCAGATACGCGACGGCCGACGCGACGTCGTCGGCGAAGTCGGCGCTGGTGGCATTGGCGCGTGACGAGGCGCCGCCGCTGGCGCCGACGCCACGATCGTCGACGCGCAGTACGGCGATGCCGCGACGGCCGAGGGTGTCGGCAATATCCCGGAAGGGGGCGTAGTTCGGCACGATGCTGATGCGCGAGTCGCGATCCTGCGGGCCACTGCCGCTGATGGTGACGACGGCGGGCATTTTCGTCGCGCCTTTGGGCCGCGTGAGGGTGCCGGCCAGTGTGTAACCACGCGTCGTGGGAATGATCACGTCTTCGGCCGTGTACGGCGCATTGGCCGGAGCGCCGTAGTCGATCTTCACGGGTGCGCTCGAGACGCTCGCGGCGGCCGTCGTGCGCACGACGCGCAGATTCTGCGCGGGAATGATCATCTCGCGCGGGCCGCCGTTCGGATCCCACAGCATGCGCACGTCCATTCCCGCGAGGGAGAACACCGTGGTGTCGCCCTGCTGGGACACGGTGGCGGTCATCGTGCGGCCGCCGCTGGTGAGAAACACCGGCAGCGTGGCCATCTTCGCACCACGCGCATGGTCGGCCATCAGCGCGGTGTGCAGCACGCTGTTGCCGATCAGGGCGACGGCACCGTTCGCACTGAGGAGCGCCTGTTCACTGGTGGTGCCGTTGGCCGAGATGGTGAGCTTCGCGCTGTCGCCGACCATGTTCACCACGACGTTCTGCGTGGGCAGCCCGGTGGTCGGAGCGCCGGGGGCGAAGATCGACAGGGTGAGGCGACCGGGGGTGGTATTCGCATGGTGCTGTTCCCATCGGATGACGGGGGCGCCGCGCATGGTGAGCAGCCCCACGATCGACGACGGACCCGGCGTGATCACTTCGGTGCCGAGGGTATCGATGCTGCGCAGATACACGAAGTGGTAGGCGGGCGCGGCGGGGGCGGTTTGTGCGCGAGCGGTGGTTGCAAGCACCGTGCCGAGGAACAGCGCGATCGCCGCCAGTAGCAGGGCAATTACGCCGGCGCGACGCGAGCGTTTGAAGATGATGTGGAGCACGGCGGCGTGTGGTACGAGTTAGGAGGACTCATGATCGACATTGTCGACCGGGATACTGCGGTCAGCCGGGGCCTGCGGTGACACGCGTCCGGCATGGCGGAGCGCGTGTCGCAGCAGGAACTCGATCTGGCCGTTCAGACTGCGCAGGTCATCGTTGGCCCACCGCTGGACGGCGTCGAGCACATCGCGGTCTACGCGAATGAGGAATGACTTGCGTTCAGCCATGAGCTGCCGCCCCCGTACTCAGGAGTACAGCGTGCCGGTGTTGACCACCGGTTGCGCGGCGCGATCCGAGCAGAGTACCACGAGCAGGTTGCTGACCATGGAGGCTTTGCGCTCGTCATCGAGGGTGACGATCTGTCGTGCGGAGAGGGCGTCGAGCGCCATTTCCACCATGCCGACGGCGCCTTCCACGATGGTTTGCCGCGCGGCAACAATGGCGCTGGCCTGCTGACGCTGCAGCATCGCGGCCGCGATCTCCGGGGAGTAGGCCAGATGACTGATGCGCGCTTCGAGCACCTCCACACCGGCCTTGCCGAGCCGGTCGTGCAATGCCTCGAGCAGTCCCTTGGAGATTTCCGTCGGGTGCGTGCTGAGTGCGATGGCGTCGTCGCCGTGGTGATCGTACGGATACGACGAGGCCAGGGCGCGCACCGCCGATTCGCTCTGCACGGCGACATACTGCACGTAGTCGTTCACTTCGAAGGTGGCTTCGGCGGTGTCGATCACCTTCCACACCACGATGGCGCCGATCTCGACGGGATTGGAGCGGGCATCGTTCACCTTGAGCTTGTTCGTCTCGAAGTTCCGGATGCGCAGCGAGATGGCGGTCTTGGTCATGAACGGATTCGTGAACCAGAGTCCGGGCGTTTTCGCGGTGCCTTTGTACTTCCCGAAGAGCGTCAGGACTTTGCCTTCGTTGGGGGCGACGGTGAAAAACCCGGGCGTGGCCACGACCCCGGCGGTGAGGAGGAGGATACCGCCGATGGCGAACCGTCCCTCTTCGTAGCGGGCGCCGAGGTAGAACAGGAAGGCACCGCCGAGCAGAAGGGCGAACACGAGCACGGCCATGAGCAGGCCGGGGGAGGGGCGGGCCTCGACTTCGCGAAACATGATGGGAGCCTCGTTGGGAGTTGGTATTGAAGTGATATCACTTCAGTATCGGCTTACGCAAGGATGAGGGGGTGGGTTTCACTGGCTGGGGGCTGGGGGCTTGGGGCTGTTGGGCTCTCGGCTCTCGGCCGTGGGCCGTGGGCCGTGGGCCGTGGGTCTCACTGAGTACTGAGGCCTGAGAGGAAACCCATGGCCGATGGCCCACGGCTCATGGCCGAGAGCCCAACAGCCCAACGGCCCACAGCCCCGAGAAATTCGATCCCATCATCGGACGACCCCGTCTTGCCAGCGAGGGAACGCGGAGCAATAGTCGCATGCTGGTTATGCCTCGTCCCCTGTATCTGGAGAGCACGTCGTGAAACGATTTAGCCCCCGGTTGGCCTTCGCGGCCGCCGTTCTGATACCCAGTGTCTCCGCCGGTGCGCAGCCGGCGCGTCCGGTTGCCCGCGTGGCCGCACGTCCTGCGGCGATCGCGCCACTGGCTGCCCCGTTCGATACCGGCGCGCTGTCGGCCATCAGGTGGCGTGAGATTGGTCCGTTCCGTGGCGGTCGGTCGGCGGCGGTGGCCGGCAGCGTGGCCCGTCCCAAGGAGTATTGGATGGGGACCGTCGGTGGCGGCGTCTTCAAATCGGTGGATGGCGGCGACAATTGGGCGCCGATAACGGACAAGTACTTCGGCGGCACGATCGGCAGCATCGGCGTGGCGCCGAGCAATCCCGACGTGGTGTACGTGGGCGGCGGTGAGTTCACGATCCGCGGCAACGTGTCGCACGGCGATGGCGTCTGGAAGACGACCGACGGTGGCAAGACGTGGATGAACGTCGGCCTGAATGATACGCGGCAGATTTCGCGCGTGCTGGTGCATCCCACCAACCCTGAAGTTGCCTACGTGGCGGCGCAGGGGCATGCGTGGGGGCCGAACGCCGAGCGCGGCGTGTTCCGCACCAAGGACGGCGGCAAGAGCTGGGCGAAGGTGCTGTTCCGCGACGACTCCACCGGCGCGGCGGACCTGGCGATGGATCCTGGCAATCCGAACGTGCTGTACGCCGGCTTCTGGCAGATGCATCGCAAGCCGTGGATGCTGGTGTCGGGGGGCAAGGGCTCGGGGATGTTCAAGAGCACCGACGGCGGCGACACGTGGACCGAGATCACCAAGAACAAGGGGCTCCCCGCCGGCTTGTGGGGCAACATCGGCATCACGGTGAGCGGCGCCAACACGCAGCGCATTTACGCGCTCATCGAAGCCGATGAAGGCGGGGTGTTCCGCAGCGACGACGGCGGCGCCACCTGGGCGCGGGTGAACGACGAACGCAAGCTGCGTCAGCGCGCGTGGTACTACTCGAAGATCTACGCCGATCCGAAGAACCCCGATCTCGTGTACGCCAGCAACGTGCAGTTCCAGGTGTCGCGCGATGGTGGCAAGACGTGGAGCAACATCAACACGCCGCACGGCGACTCGCACAATCTCTGGATCGCGGGCGACAACGGCGATCGCATGATCGAAGCGAACGACGGCGGCGCGAACGTGAGCACCGACGCGGCGAAGACGTGGACGGCACAGGACTTCGCCACGGCGCAGTTCTATCATGTGACCACCACCAATCACTTCCCGTACAAGATCTGCGGTGCGCAGCAGGACAACAGCACGTTATGCGGTCCGTCGCGGGCGGCGGGTGGCATCACGATGGACATGTGGCAGGATGCCGGCGGTGGTGAGTCGGGCTTCATTGCTGCACTGCCGAACAATCCGGACATCGTGTTCGCCGGCAGCTACGGCGGCTTCCTCACGCGCAAGGACATGCGCACCGGGCTCGCGCGCGACGTGAATCCGTGGCCGCTCAATCCGATGGGACACTCGGCCATCGATTCGAAGTACCGCATGCAGTGGACCTTCCCGATCGCGGTCAGCCCGCATGACGCGAAGACGGTGTATGTGGGCTCGAACGTGCTCTTCAAGACCACCAACGAAGGCGACAGCTACACCGCCATCAGCCCCGATCTGTCGCGCAACGATCCGCGTACGCTGGGACCGTCGGGCGGCCCGATCACGAAAGACCAAACCGGCGTGGAGACGTACGGCACGGTGTTCGCGATCGCGGAGTCGCCGGTGATGAAGGGGGTGATCTGGGCCGGTACCGACGACGGCACGGTGCATGTCACCCGCAACGGTGGCACGTCGTGGACCAACGTGACGCCGGCGCTGCTCAAGGAGCGTGAGTGGTCGCGCATCTCGATCATCGATGCGTCGCACTTCAACGCCGGCACGGCCTATGTGGCGGCAAATCGCTTCCAGATGGACGACAACGAGCCGTATCTGTTCAAGACGACCGACTTCGGCAAGACGTGGTCGCGCATCGACAACAGCGGCAAGGCCAACGGCATTCCGGCCACCGAGTTCACGCGCGTGATCCGGGAAGACGACGTCCGTCCGGGGTTGTTGTTCGCCGGCACCGAGCGTGGCATCTACGGCTCGCTCGACGACGGCGCGACGTGGTTCTCGATGCGTCGCAACCTGCCGATCGTGCCGGTGCACGATCTGGCCATCAAGGACGGCGATCTGATCGCCGCGACGCACGCCCGCTCGTTCTGGGTGATCGACGACATCAACGTGCTGCGTCAGCTGAGCGCCGCCTCGATGGCGGAACGGGCGCATCTGTTCACGCCGCGCGCGGCGTACCGCATCAACTGGGGCGGCGGCTTCAACCCGGGCGGCGGGAACGGCTCACCGGTGGGTGCGAATCCGCCCAACGGCGCGATCGTGTACTACTGGCTCAAGTCGCCGGCCAACAAGGTCACGATCGAGTTCAAGGATTCCACGGGGCGCACGGTGCGCACCTTCTCGAGCGACACGGCTGGCGCCGGTGCTGCCGGTGCACCGGCGGGTGGACGTCGTAGTGTGGCGGCCGATGCGGCGCCCACGAACAAGGTGGGGATGAACACCTTCTCGTGGAATCTGCGTGAGAGCGATGCGACCACGTTCAACGGCATGATCATGTGGGCCGGTGTGCTCACGGGTCCACTGGTGCTTCCGGGCAACTACGCGGTGCGACTGCTGGTGGATGGTGCGCCGGTGTCCGAGACGAAGCTGCTGGTGAAGAAGGACCCGCGCAGCGATGCGACGGCGGCCGATCTGGTGGCGCAGTACAAGATGCTGATGCAGATCCGCGACCGGACCACCGATGCGAACGATGCCGTACGCACGGTGCGCTACGTGCGGAGTCAAGCCGTGTCGCGCTCGAAGGAAGTGGGTGCCGACTCGGCGCAGTATGCGAAGCTGGTGAAGGCGCTCGACGCAAAGATCAGCGAGATGGAAGCGCAGATCTATCAGGTGAAGAACCAGAGCGGCCAGGATCCGCTCAACTACCCGATCAAGGTGAACAACCAGATCGCGGCGTTGGCGGGTGTGGTGGGCAGCACCGAGGCACGTCCCACGAAGCAGTCGGTCGTGGTGTACGACACGCTCTCCAAGGAGCTCGAGGTGTATCTCGTGGAGCTCCGCAAAGCGTACAAGGAGCTGCTGCCGCCGATCGATGAGATCCTCAAGAAGCACGGCCTGCCGGCGATCGAAGTGAAGGCCGGTGACGTGCAGACGCCGCGGCGGATCGGCGCCGAGGAAGAGACGACGGGGATGTAGTCGACCGTCGTGGTCGCTCGTGCAGTGCAGACACGGCGGGTCGTTGCGGGAACCTCGGGTTCCTAGCGGCGGCCCGCCGTCCTGCGTACCAATCGCGCGATGCTCGCGATACCGAACACGGGCCCGAGCGCCAGCACCGCAAACGCCCACGACCACCCCACGCGCTCGGCGAGTGGCGGCACGAGCTGAATCACCACGGCCGTGAGGAGAAAGCCGAGCGACGTTTGCAGGGTGAGGGCGGTCCCCACGGCGTGCGGGGGCACGCTCTCGGTGACCAGCACCGAGAACTGCGCGCTGTCGGCGATCACGAAGAAGCCCCACACGAGCGCGATCGGCACCAGCAGCCAGAGGGAGCGACCGAAGGCGAAGCCGATGAGCACGGCGCACGCCCCGCTGATGGCCATGGCGCGCGTGACGAGCCACGCGCGCCCGCGGCGGTCGGCCATGAGTCCGCCCCATACGCACCCGGCGCCGCCAATGGCGAGGGCGGCGAAGGCGATCGCCGATGCGATCGATGCGCCTCGCGCGCCCGCCGCGGGATCATGCGCGGCGATGCTGGCGGCGATGAACACGGGCAGCCACGTCCACGCCGCGTACAGCTCGAACATGTGGCCCAGATACCCACCGGTGGACAACCGCCACGCCGGTGTGCGCACCACATCGCGCACGAGATGCCACGAGAAGGGCCGCGCCGGAAACGGATACGGGCCGTCGCGATAGCCGAACCACACCAGCAGCGCGGCGATGCATGCGCCAACGGACGCGCTCAACACCACCGGGGTGATGCCGGCGCCGGGGATCGCATGCACGAGATAGGGCATCGCTTTGCCCACGGTCAGCGCGCCCACGATGGTGCCCACCGCAAGTCCGCGTCGTACACGGAACCAGGTGGCGATCATCTTCATGGCCGGTGGATACACGCCGGCCAAGGCGAGCCCCGTGACGAATCGCCACAGTAGTGCACCCGGCAGCGCGTCGGCGGTAAGCAGCATCGTGTTGGCCGCCGCGCCGATCAGCGCGCAGCCGGCAAACAGCAGGCGCGCCGGGACGATATCCGCCACGTTCAACACCGCCGAAATCGCGGTGCCGGTCACGAAGCCCAGTTGCACAATGGTGGTCAGCCACGCGGTATCGCTGCTGCTCAGCGTCCACTGCGCGGCGTACTGCGCTGATACCGCGCTGGCGGCGAACCACAGCGTCATCCCCAACAGCTCGGCGACGGTGAGCAGCCCAAGCATGCGCCAGCGATCCGGATGCGTATCGGCCGCCGCGGCGGGATCGGGCGGACGCTCGCTTCGGGCGGTCACCGTGCCGCCGATCAGTCGCGTTCGACCGACACGTCGAACTCACCGAGATGCTCAGCCAGTGCGCGCAGCGTCCGCTCGGCATTGCCACCATGCCCGCGAAACGCGGTGAAGAAACGCAGCACGGGGTTCCCGACCCGACCAGACTCGGTGAGCGTGATGACGCGCTGCGCGCCGTCGACATCGATGCGCCACGCCCACTGTAGCTGCGCCCCCGTGTCGTCGTTGATCACCTGCAGTACGATCGTCTCGGCGTCACTCTCCGGCCGTCGTTCGAGAGTGGTTGGCGATGGCGCCCACTGTTCGTAGGCCGCGAGATCGGTGAGCAGTGCGTGGAGTTCGTCGGCGCGGTGCCGCAGTCGTACGCGACGCACTACGCGATACTCGGCCGGGGTTACGAGTCCACCGACGACGAGTGCGATGAGACTCGCGGCAATGGCGGCCATGATGACGAGGATCCAGTACATGATCGCGGGTGCTCAGCTCGCGCGCGGCGACTGATCGAGCACCGCACGGACGCGCCGGGCGAGGGCGAGCGAGGTGAACGGCTTCTGCAGGAAGGTGCGTTCGTCGAGGGACACCCCTTTCAGCAACACGGCGTCATCGGTATAGCCGGACACGAAGAGGACATGGATTCCCGGTCGCGCCCGTTCGAGTTGCTCGGCCAGTTGACGGCCGTTCATGCCGGGCATCACGACGTCGGTGACGAGCAGGTCGATGCGGCCGGGATACGCGCGCGAGATCGCGATGGCGGATTCGCCGTCGGCGGCGGCCAGTACGCGATAGCCACGACGCTCGAGGGCGGCGGTGGCCACCATGCGGACGCTGTCTTCGTCCTCGGTGAGCAGCACGGTTTCCTGTCCGGCCAGCAGCTCGGGGTCTTCGTCCTCGATCGCAAAACTGTCGGGACGTTCGTCGAGGCGTGGCAGCAGTAGATGAAAGGTCGTGCCCTGTCCCGGGGTGCTGTTCACGCGAATCTCGCCGCCGGCTTGATCGATCATGCCGTAGGCAAGCGGCAGGCCAAGCCCGGTGCCCTTGCCCCGCTCCTTGGTGGTGAAGAACGGCTCGAAGATGTGCGGCAGGATGTCCTCGGTCATGCCGACGCCGGTGTCGGACACGCGAATCACGATCCACTCGCGTTGCGCGTCGAGGCCGAAGCTTTCGACATCCGTGTCATCCACGCGCAGGGTCGCCACGTGAAGCGTTCCACCGGAGGGCATCGCGTCGCGCGCATTGCTGGCGAGGCTGAGCATGACCTGCTCCAGCTGCGCCGCGTCAATCCGAATGGAGCCGAGGTCGGTGCCCAGCGTGGTCAGGACATCGATGTTCTCACCCATGATGCGCGCGAGCAGCCGATCGACTCCCTGTATGACCGTGTTCGGGTCGAGCACCGTAGGCTGCGCGATCTGCTTGCGACTGACGGCGAGAATCTGCCGGGAGAGATCGGTGCCGCGCACGGCGAGCGCGCGGATCTCGTTCACGTCGCGGCGCGCGGGATCGTCGACGGCCATCATGCCAAGCGCGAGATCGCAGTAGCCCAGCATGCCGGTGAGCAGGTTGCCGAAATCGTGCGAGATACCGCCGGCGAAGGTGCCGATGGCTTCCATTTTTTGCGATTGCCGCAGTTGCGCTTCACTGCGCGCCAGCGCGCGTTCGGCTTCGCGCCGCGCGGTGACGTCGATGCCGACGGACAGCCAGCTGGCGCGCCCGAGTCGTCGCGACGAGGTGGTGATGACTTCCATTTCGAGCTGGCGACCGTCAGTGGTGCGGTGCAGCCACGTGCCGGCCGTTTGCCTCGACTCGGAGAAGGGCAGCCGGGCACCACGGAATCGCGAATGCTCGGTGGGGTCAATCAGGTCGAGAATACGGAGCGACAGAAAGGTGTCGCGGTCGTATCCATATTGGTCGATGGCCGCCTCGTTGACGGCGAGGATGAGCATCGTGTCCGCGTCCCACGCCCACATGGGGAGTGGGTTGGAATCGAAGAGAAAACGATACCGGCGCTCGCTGTCGGCCAGCGCGGCATTGCGGCGCTCGACGGTTTCGGCCATCTGGTTGAGGGCCGTTGCGAGCGACCCGATTTCATCGCTGGACCGGATCTGCGACCGATGGCCGGCCACTCCGACCGCCAACGCATGGGCGTCGTTGATCAGCTCCTGCAGCGGTTGGGCGATTCCGGTGGCGAACACGACGGCCATGCCGCCTGATACGAGCAAGGCTCCGGCGAAAAGCACGAGGCCACGTGCGCCGGCACCGGGTATCGGCGCCAGCACACTCACCAGTAACGGTGGCGCTGCGATGAGCAGCGCCCCCACGAGGAGCCGTGCTCGGAGGCCCGTTCCCCGTGGGAGCGGTGGGACGTCGACCTGCTCGGGGAGTGATTGGTCGGGCACGGCCTAGGAGCCGGGCGTCTCTGTACCGGGTGGTTCCGTGGCGGCCGGCATGGTCACCGCCATGCCCATCGCGTGGTAGCCCTTATCGACGTACACCGTGGAGCCCGTGATCCCGCTGGCCAGCGAGCTGGCGAGGAAGGCGGCGGTGTGGCCCACTTCGGTGGCGGTGAGTTCTTCGGTCAGCGGCGCGTTGGCGGCGCAGTACTTCACCATCTGGTCGATGATGCCGATCGCACTCGCGGCGCGCGATGCATACGGCCCGGCGCTGATCGTGTTCACGCGCAGGCCGTACTTGCGACCCGCTTCGAACGAGAGGACGCGCGTGTCGCTTTCGAGCGCGGCCTTGGCCGACGACATGCCGCCGCCGTAGCCGGGAATGGCGCGTTCGCTGGCCATGTAGGTGAGTGAGCACACCGAGCCGCCCGGGCGCATGAGCGGCGCGAGGCGCTGTACCATGGACACCAACGAGTACGCGCTCGCGCTGGACGCGGCGAGGTAGCCGGCGCGGCTCACCTCGAGCAGCGGCTTCTTCACTTCGGGGCCGTTGGCCAGGGAGTGAAAGACGATGTCGAGCGACTGCTCGCCGAAATCGGCGGCCAGGCGCTGCGCGAGTCCGCCGATGGAGAAGTCGCCGACATCTTTGTAGCGCTTCGACTCGCGCACGTCGGCCGGCGCGTCAGCGAGCGTGTCGTAGACGGCGTCGAGGGGATAGATGCGCTCGAAGGTGAGCAACGATCCGTCGCTCAGCCGACGGGATTCATCCATCTTCCCGCGTTCGAGCAGGTTGAGGAAGATGTTGAGCGCCGGCGGCCACGTGGCGACACACACGGAGGCACCGGCCTCCGCGAAGGACTTTGCGACGGCGAACCCGAAGCCGCCGTCGTCGGCGACGCCCGCCACGAGGGCGCGCTTGCCGGAAAGATCGATGGGTAGCATCTGGTCAAGATAGCAGCGCGGCGCGTCTTGCGACGAGCGACTACCGGGCCGCCCGGGTGAGGCGATCGCGGAGGCCGGCCCAGCGGTCGTCGGCCGGTGGGCGCTCGATCACGATGAGCGACGCGCCGGCGGCGTCAGCGGTATGCAGGGCGGCGTAGAGCGCGCGTGCGTAGGCGGCGGGGTCATCCGGCATACGCACGCGCGCGCCGTCCGTCAGCGACAGCGTGGTGGTTCGGAGGAGTGCCGTCACTGGTCCCGCACCCGTGCCCCGTGCGGCGAGTGCGGCATCGATCTCCGGTTGCTGCGCGGCATCGAAGAGCCAGACGTCGGCGCGGGGAGCGTAGTGGCGATCGGCCATCCCCGGTGATCGCTGCGCTCTGGCGGCGGCCGCCGGGGCGTCGTGCGACACCGTGGCGGTCGCCGTGCGGACCACCGTGCCCGAGCCATGCAGGGCGAGCTCGAGATCGGCGGCGGAGATCATGCCAGGCCGGAGAATGACGGCGTCGGGGCCGGTGAGGTCGACCACCGTGCTTTCGATGCCGACCGCGCATGGTCCGCCGTCGAGAATGAGCGCGACGCGATTGCCGAGTGATGCGTGGACGTGTTGCGCGGTAGTCGGACTGACCTGGGTGAATCGATTGGCACTGGGTGCCGCGATGGGCACGCCGGCGGCACGGAGCAGGGCCAACGCCACCGGATGGGACGGGATCCGTACGGCGACGGCATCGAGCCCGGCCGTGGCGCCGTCGGGCACGTGCGGGGCCTTGGGGAGCACGAGTGTGAGCGGACCGGGCCAGAAGGCGGCAGCCAGTCGGTCGGCGGCGGCCGGCCAGTGCCGCGTGAGCGCCCGGGCGGCGCCTACGTCGGGCACATGCGCGATCACGGGATTCCAGGCGGGACGCCCCTTCGCTGCGTAAATGGCAGCGACCGCGTCGGGGTCGAGCGCATTGGCGCCCAGCCCGTACACGGTTTCCGTGGGAAACGCGACCAGTGCGCCGCGACGCAGCAGGGCGGCCGCATGCTCGACGACCCCGGGATCGGGGTTATCCGGGTCGAGTGAGAGAATGGGAGCGCCAGCCATGCTGGAATCTAGCGGAGGGCGTGCTCCGTCTCCGGCGCACCCACGGTGCGGCTATTGCCGCGACGCGATGACGCCCTTGGCAATCCGGTCCACCAGCGCGGGGGAGATCAGCTTGAGTAGCCGACCGATCTTGCCACGCCATGTCATCACGAGATCCCGATCGCGGTTGGCCACGGCGGCGAGGATGAGGCGGCCGCACTCGTCGGTTTCCATCGTCTCGCCTTTGCGGCGCTGATAGCCGCGATCGCCGAACGGAGTCCCATCGGGGGATAGCGCCCGCTGATTGATCTCGGAGAACACGAACCCGGGATAGACCATCGTGACGGTCACCCCACTTCCATCGAGCTCGATGCGGAGCGAATCGAAGAACCCCGCCATGGCGTGCTTGGTGGCGGCGTAGGCGGTGCGCTTGGGCACGCCGGTGAGTCCGGTGAGGCTTGAAATGCCGACGAGGCGGCCCTTGGTGCGCTTGAGATGCGGCAGCGCATGGGCCGTGCACCACACGCTCCCGAGGTAGTTCACCCGCATGAGGGTGTCGAAGATCGTGAGGTCGGTGATCTCCTCGAACATCCCGCTGGAGCCGATGCCGGCGTTGTTCACGAGGATGTCGAGGCGGCCGTAGTGGGTCACGGTGCGGTCCACGATCGACGCGCACGACGACTCGACACCGACATCGCCCGGTACCACCAGCGCATCGGCCCCCAAGGCCCGGCACTCGGCGGCGACGGCCTCCAGTCGTGTGGCATCACGGGCCGCTAGCGCCACGCGCGCGCCGTCGGTGGCGAACTGTCGTGCCAACTCGGCCCCGATGCCGCTCGAGGCGCCCGTGATCAGTACCACCTGCCCGGCAAAGCGCCTGCTCATGGATGTCCGTTTCTGGAGGGAGGCCCGCTCATGGATGGCCGGCGGCGTCGTCGAGGAGGTCGCCGATGTCGGTGTCGCCCTCGAAGGGGGCGTCGAGGATGCGCAGCGCGTGCGTGGCATCACCGACCCGGACGGCGAGGCGGACGGGATACAGCAGGCGCATGGCGGGCAGCATGCCGCCGGCGTCGTCGCGCAGCACCACGGCGGGAATGTGATGCGCTTCGAGCACCGTGCGCGCGACCAGCGCTTGCATCTCGTCGGCGTACTGCCGAATGACCATCATCGCCGCTCCCATGCGGCGAACATAGCGTGTCCGCGGCGCCACCGTGAGGTCGGCGCGTCCACCGACTAGATTTCCGGTATGGCGGCGTCCTTCGGCATTTTCGTCCTGGCAGAGCTTCCCGGCGAAGCGGGAGCCATGGTGCGAGAAATTCAGCAGCGTTTCGACCCGAAGCTGGCCCGGCTCACTCCTCCACACGTGACGCTGGTCGGTTCTTCAGGTGTGGGGTCGATGCCCACGGATACGCCCGTGGCCCGCATCCGGGAGGCGCTCGAACCGATTGCCGCCAGCACGGCACCCATGGAGCTCGCGCTGGGGTTACCGCACCGGTTCATGCAGACGGACATCGTGTCGTTGCCGTTGGACCATAACGGCCCTCTCCGGGCCCTGCACGAGCGGATCGCGCGGAGTGGACTGCCGTTCAAGCACGCGCGGTTCCGGTTCACGCCGCATTGCACGCTGAGCTTCTATCCGATGCTCACACCGGCGCGTGAACGCGAACTGCTGGCCACGCGCGTGACGGCGCCGGCGATCATCGAGCGGCTGCAGGTCTATCTCACGCGCGACCCGCAGCCGTCCAAGTTGTTGTTCGAGATCGCGCTGACCGGCGAGCCTACGGGCAGCGGGTATCGGGGCGCAGCTTCTGGTACGTCGACATCGCGTGTTTGAGGCCCAGAAGCGCTGAGGCTTCGAGCTCGTACTCGAGCTGCAGGTCGCCGAGCTTCTCGACATCGTGCTGGGTGAGCTGACGCGAGGCCTTCTCAGCGATGCTGTGGCGGCGGAGGTACTCACGAGCGGCGAGCCACATGCCGTTGGCGGCTTGCCGGACGGCGGCGTCGTCGCTGATCGTGGCCTTCGCGCAGGTCTTCTCGAAGTCGCGCACGCATTCGGCGAGCGCCAGATCGATGGTGTCCACCATCGCCTGGGCTGCTCCAAGCTCGGACTTCGCGACCGACAGCGTGTTGAGGCGGGCGAGTCGCTCGTGCTGCCGGCAGGTTTCCGACGCGGTGCGCGCCAGGGCGTCGCAGCAGTAGAGGGGCCCTTGCTGATCCGCGGTCGGATCGTCGAGCATCATCGAGGACGCAGCAGCGCGGGAGGGAGACATGGTGGGGGCAAGAGTGGCCAGCGGGTCCGCACGTCTGGCAAGCGGTTCGCCACGACGTACGGTGTGATCTAGCGAACGCACCCATACGCGTGGTAGTGGGTGCGCGAAGGACGATACGTGAATCGACACAAGTCGTCCCGTTCGTTCGACCTCGGCGGTACACTTCCACCATGACTGCCCACCTCGATTCTTTCGCGCATCTCCTGATCGACACGTCGGCCGCTGGCGTGCGGACGATCACGTTGAACCGTCCTGAACGTCTCAACGCGGTGAATCCGCGCCTCGCCGAGGAACTGCCGATCGCGCTGGCGCAGGCGGCGCGCGAGGATGCGGTCCGTGTCGTAGTGATCACCGGCGCGGGACGGGGGTTCTGCGCGGGGCTCGATCTTGGCGCGCGGGCAGAGCTCGACGCCGCCGATCGCGCGACGCGCCTCGACCCGTACTACTGGGTGGGGCGCTGGGTGCAGTCGATCACGTCGTGCGAGAAGCCGGTGATCGCGGCGGTGAACGGCGCCGCAGCCGGCGCCGGCTTCGGGCTGGCGTTGGCCTGCGATCTCCGCTTAGTAAGCGCGAGCGCGGTCGTCACGGCGGGCTATGTGCGTCGCGGCTTGTCGCCCGACGCCGGCGTCACGTGGTTCCTGCCGCGCCTGATCGGCCACGCGCGGGCGGCAGATCTCATCCTCACCGGTCGCGATGTGCGTGCCGACGAAGCGGAGCGCATCGGGCTCGCGACGTCCGTGCTGGCGGACGACGTGTTCGCCGATGGTGTGCAGCGCTACGCGGCGCAGCTGGCGGCTGGTCCCCCGATAGCGCTGGCGCTGTCCAAGCGGCTGCTGCTGGCGAGTCACGACGCCACGCTCGACGCGCAACTGCGGGAGGAGCTCACGCACATCAAGAGCTGCTTCGCGAGTGCCGATGTGCGTGAGGCGATGGCCGCGTTCACGGACAAGCGCGCCCCGACGTTCGAGGGGCGCTGACCGCGCCACGCGACCGCAATACGCGACCGCAATACGCGACCGCGCGTCAGGACGTGTGGCTACGGCCGGGGTTGTAGCGCAGGCTGCCGGGCAGGGCGTTGAGGAGGGGCCCGAGTTCGGTGGCGCGCTCGAGGGTGGTGACGAAGGTGAGGCCGTCGAGCGATACCACCAGCATCCCGGAAATGCCGAACGCGACGACGCAGCCGCCATCGGCGTGAATCACGTTGCCGGAGGCGTCAACGCAGTGCACGTGGCCCATGACGCCATTGCCGGTGTCGTCGAGATCCCGCACGCGGCGCAACGAGGCCCAGGTGCCGACATCGTCCCATGCACACGCCGTGGGGAGCACGACGAGGTTGCCGCTGCGCTCGAGCAAACCGCGATCGATCGACACCGACGTGACCAGCTCGGCGAAGCGCGTCATCTCGCCGGCCGCGAGCTTGGGGAGCCCGTGCTGTAGTTCACCGGTGTGGGCCTCGAGTTCATCGAGCACGACGCGGGCACGCCAGACGAAGATGCCGGTGTTCCAGAGGGCTCCGTTGTCGATGAGCGTGTCGGCGAGTGCGGCGGTGGGCTTCTCCACGAAGTGCTCCACGCGGCAGGCACCCCCCTCGGCCCGGGAGACCAGCGGATCGAAGGGCGCGCCGGGCTGCAGATAGCCGAAGCCGGTTTCGCAGCGCGTGGGCGTCGCGCCGAGGGCCACGAGCACGGGTTCTGCCAACGCGATCGAGGCGGCGCGGCGCAGTGCCTCGCGAAACACGTCGGGAAATCCGACGGAGAGGTCGGCGTGCAGGGCGCAGAACACGGTGTCGGGACCGGCGCGTCTGGCGACTTCCTGCGCGCCCCACGCGAGGGCCGCCGCCGTGCCGAGCGGGCGTGGCTCGATGAGCATGTTGCTGCGCGGCACTTCGGGGATCGCTTCGTGCAGTGCGTCAGCGATGTCGGCACTGGTGACCACGAGGACGCGCTCCGCCGGCACCAGTGGGGCCAGACGCGCAATGGTGTCGGCGATGAGTGGCCGCTCGTTGACGAGAGCCAGCAGCTGCTTGGGGCGCTGGGGTGTGCTGAGCGGCCAGAAGCGGGTGCCGATGCCACCGGCGAAGACGACGGCCCAGAGTGCGGTACGTGTCTCGAGGAGGGGCTCGAGTTCGAACGCGTCCATCGTATCCACGATGGCCGACGGTTCGACGAGCACGGGTGGCGCGACATGAGGAGCGACAGCGCGAGGCTCAGGCATCGTGGCAGCAGACTGGGGAACACGAACGTCGGACCGCGAATGCCAACGACCGTCACAACTAGCGCATCCGCACGGCTCCGGACAACATACCTACGCCATGCTGACCCTGCACCTTACCAACGGCGATCATGCCGCGAGCGCACTCGCGCGATCTGGCCTGCCCGGGGACATCGTCTCCTGGCGTGACCTGCTGCACGACGGACCTGTGCCGCCTGATGACGACCTCGGGGCCTTTCATCGCGTGCGGGCCGAGTTTCTGGCCGAAAGAGGATGGTCGAGTGTGGCGACGGTGGTCGCCGACTTCGAACAGCGTGATGCGCGGCTGGAGGATGCGGCCGCTGGTGACGAGGTCGTGCTGTGGTTCGAGCCCGATCTGTACGACCAGCTGCAGTTGATCCAGATCCTGTCGCGGTTCGAACAGCGGGCACCGGGGGATCGTCCGCGCCTTTCGATCGTTCCCGCCGACTGCTACTTCGGGGAGATGCGGCCGGAGATGTTCGCGCCGTTGTACGCGGCACGCCGTGCGATCACGCCGGAGGATCTGGCGCACGGCGCGGTGACGTGGCGCGCCTTCACGTCGAACACGCCCGACGATCTGCTGGCGGTGACTCTCCGGCTCGACCGCGCCGTGACGGCGCGCACGTACGCGTCCGACGATCTCGTCCGGCTGCCGCATCTGGCGGCCGCGTTGCGGCGTCAGCTCGAGGAGTATCCGGATGTGGACGCGGGATTGTCGCGTAGCGAGCGGCAGATGTGCGAGGCGCTGTCGCCGGGCGCCATGTCGCTCGGTAAGTTGTTCCTGGCGCATCAGGCCACGGAGTCGTGGGTGTGGCTCGGCGATGGCTGCTTCGCGTGGTACGCCGAGCGTCTGAGCGATTGCGCCCATCCGATCCTGGTGCACACCAACGGGTCGCGGGTCATCGCGCCGCGGCGCGAGGGCAGCGGTCGCGGTTTCTGGGAGCGTGCGGTGCAGCTCACGCCCTTCGGTCAGGATGTGGTGCGGATGCGTGCCGATGCGGTGGCGGCCAACGGCATCGATCGCTGGATCGGAGGCGCCCATTGTCGCCTGACGCAGTACTGGCGTTGGAACGCGCGCACGCAGCGCACCGAACTTTTTCCCCGCGGTTGATGGACACCACTCCCGATTCCGACGCCGACCTGCTGGCGATGCTCGAAGCGGACATGACGCTGGACGCGGCGCGGCCGATTCTGGAGCTGGCCGCCAGCTACTTCGCCGACACGCGTCGGGGCGAGGGGCCGGTGTCCACGTGGCACAGCGCGCAGGTGATCGCCGACCGGATCGCCGGCCCGATGCCGCGCGCCCCGCGCCCGCTGGCGGATGTGGCGCGTCGCCTGTCGTCGCTGCTGTTGGAGGACGTGAACCGCTTGGCGCATCCGATGTACATCGGGCATCAGGTATCGGCGCCGCTGCCGGCGGCGGTGTGGACCGATGCCCTGATCAGCGCGCTCAATCAATCGCAGGCGGTGCGCGAGATGTCACCGTCGTTCACGCCACTGGAGCATCAGGTGATCGCGTGGATGACCGACCTGGTGGGGTGGGATGAGCAGGCCGGTGGTACGATGACGTCGGGTGGCACCGAAGCGACGTTTGCCGCGCTGTTGGCGGCGCGCAGTCGCGCGGTGCCCGACGCGTGGACGAACGGGCTGGGGGCGCACGTGCCGGTGGTGGTGTGCGGCGAGCATGCGCACTACGCCGTGTCGCGCGCGGCTGGTGAGATGGGACTCGGCGTGTCGCGCGTGATCCTCGTGCCGTCGCGAGCGCTGCGCATGGATGTCGACGCCCTGCGCGAGCGACTGGCGGCGCTGCGGGCCGAGGGCACGCCGGTCATGGCCGTGGTGGCGACGGCCGGGTGCACCGCGACGGGAAGCTTCGATGATCTGGGCGCGGTGGCCGATCTCTGTGACGAGTTTGCGGACGATCACGGCCCGCTGTGGCTGCACGTCGATGCGGCGCATGGCGGGGCGGCGATGCTGTCGCCGCGGCACCGGCACCGCGTGCAGGGGCTGTCGCGGGCGCGGTCGCTGGCGTGGGATCCGCACAAGACGCTGATGCTGCCGTTGGCGGCAGGGATGGTGCTGGTGCGCGATCAGGACGACCTCACGCGCGCCTTCACACAGGAGGCGCCGTATCTGTTCAGCTCCGGCTCCGACGCCCGGATCTGGGACATGGGCCCGCGCTCCTTCCAGTGTTCGCGACGGGCCGACGTGCTGAAATTGTGGGTCGCGATCGAACGCTATGGCGTGGACAATCTGGCGCGGCTGTACGACCGGCTCTGTCGGATGGCGCAGACGCTGCACGGCTTGCTCAGCGCCCGCGGCGACTTCACGCCGTTGCACGAACCGATGTCGAACATTCTCTGTTTCGCGTGGACGCCGCCGGGCGTGGCGGCGGACGATCTGGACGCGTTGACCGATGCGCTGCGCGAACGGTACAATCGCTCGGGCCGTGGCTGGATCACGGCGACCACGCTGGACGGCCGTCGCGTGCTGCGCATCACGGTGATGAATGCGCGGACCGATGAGACGCACCTTGCCAGGCTGGTGGACGGATTGGTGGCGGAGGCTGCGCTGATCCTGCACACGCACTAGGGTTCACGCTGACCCTTCGCGGCACCCGGTCGCGTTGGTACGCTACTGCGAAGCCGATTTGTCTGCACCGCCCCGCCGTTGGCGGGCGCACCATGCTCCTGACCGAGCGGCGCCATGCCGCTGCCATCAGGGGTCTCGATACAGATCACTCCTTTGGAGAAGCCGTGACAACCCCGCTCCAACCCAAACGTGGTTCCGACCTCCTGCACGACCCCGTCCTGAACAAGGGGACCGCCTTCAGCGATGCCGAGCGCGACGCCTTCGGCCTGCGCGGGCTGCTGCCGCCGCGGGTGATGTCGCAGGACGAGCAGATGGCGCGCATCCTGCCCGGGGTGCGGTCGAAGCCGACACCGCTGGAGCAGTACGCCTATCTGGTCGCGCTGCACGATCGCAACGTGACGCTCTTCTATCGGTTGGTGATGGATCACCTCGAAGAGTTGATGCCGGTGCTGTACACGCCCACGGTCGGACAGGCGTGTGAGGAGTTCGGCCGCATCTTCCGGCGGAGCCGCGGCATGTACATCACGGCCGCCGACAAGGGGCACGTGGCGGAGGTGCTCGCCAACTGGCCGCAGGACGACGTCCGCATGATCGTCGTGACCGATGGCGAACGCATTCTCGGTCTGGGCGATCTCGGGGCCAACGGCATGGGCATCCCGATCGGGAAGCTCACGTTGTACACGGCGTGCGCGGGCGTGTCGCCGAATGAGTGCTTGCCGATCACGATCGACGTGGGCACGAACAACACGGCGCTGCGCGAGAGTCATTCCTACGTGGGGCTGCGCCAGCCGCGGTTGCGTGGCGCCGAGTACGACGAGTTGCTGGACGAATTCATCGAGGCGGTGCAGGCGCGCTTTCCGCTGGCGTGTCTGCAGTTCGAAGACTTCGGCAATCACAACGCCTTCTCGCTGCTCGAGCGGTGGCGCGATCGTATCTGCACGTTCAACGACGACATTCAGGGCACGGCGTCGGTGGCGTTGGCGGGGCTCTTCTCGGCCGCGCGCATCAGCGGCACACCGCTGCGTGACATGCGCCTGCTGTTTCTCGGCGCGGGTGAGGCCGGCATCGGGATCGGCGACCTGGTGGTCGAAGCGCTCTGCTCGGAAGGGATGCCGCTGGAAGAGGCGCGCCGGCACTGCTGGTTCGTGGATTCGAAGGGGCTGGTGGAGCACACGCGCACCGACCTGGCGGACCACAAGAAGCCGTATGCGCATGAGCACGCGCCGGTGAGCACGCTGCTGGAGGCGGTGGAGTCGCTCAAGCCGCACGCCATCATCGGGGTGTCGGGAACACCGAACACCTTCACCAAGGAGGTGCTCGAGGCGATGGCGCGGGAGCATACGCGGCCGATCGTCCTTGCGCTCTCCAATCCCACGTCAAAGGCCGAGTGCACGGCGCTGCAGGCCTATTCGGCCACCGGCGGACGCGCCATCTTCGCCAGCGGCAGTCCGTTCGCGCCGGTGACGTACAAGGGCAAGACGCATGTGCCGGGGCAGGGCAATAACGCGTACATCTTCCCCGGCGTCGGCCTCGGCGTGATCGTGAGCGCGTCGTCCCGCGTGACGGAAGCGATGTTCGCCACCGCAGCGCGTACCCTCGCCTCGCTGGTGACCGACGACGATCTGGCGATGGGACGCATTTATCCCAGCCTGTCGCGCATTCGCGACGTGTCACGCGCCATCGCCATCGACGTGGCCACGCTGGCTTTCGACAGTGGGTTGGCGCGCGTGGAGCGGCCGGATGACATCGCGGCCGCCGTGACAGCCGCGATGTTCGAACCGCACTACGTATCGTTGCTGTAGGTCGGAACCGCCGGGAGAGGCAACGGAGTCCGCCATCCATATCGATCTCGAATTCAGTGCGCACGCAATGCGCGACATGGCCGATCAGGTTGTCGCGCGCTGCGTGGAGCACATCACCACGCTGCCCACCCAGCCGCTGTACGGCGTGCACGAGGCGGAAGCGCTGTGTGAACGCCTACGCGAGCCGTCGCCGGCGTCGGGCACGCCGCTGCCCGTGCTGCTCGACGCGCTCTTCACGACGTACATCCCCCAGTCGTTCAACACGCCGTCACCGGGCTATCTCGCGTACATCCCCGGCGGCGGCCTGTTTCCGGCGGCGCTGGCGGATTTCATCGCCGATACCACGAATCGCTACACCGGCATCTGGCAGGCGGCACCGGCGCTGGTGCAACTGGAAGCGAATGCGCTGGAGTGGCTGCGCGAATGGATGGGATTTCCCGAGGGGACGCGCGGGGTATTCACCACCGGTGGCTCGATGGCCACGTTCAATGCCGTGTTGTGCGCGCGTGAACGGCATCTGGGCGTCGATATCCGCCGTGGTGTGCTGTATACGTCGGATCAGGTGCACCATTGCGTGAACAAGTCGGCGAAGCTGGCCGGCATCATGCCCGATCGCGTGCGCTCCATTCCCACGGATTCCCGGTTCCATCTGCGGGTCGATGCGCTGCGCGAGGCGATCGCGCAGGATCGTCGCGACGGGTTCCTGCCGTTCATGGTGGTCTCGAACGCGGGCACGACGAACACGGGTGCGGTGGACCCACTCGATGCCATCGCCGATTTATGCGCCGAGGAACAGCTGTGGCATCACGTGGACGGGGCCTACGGCGCGTTCTTCCAGCTGTGCGCGGATACACGCGCTGTGCTGCGGGGGATCGAGCGGGCGGATTCGCTCACGCTCGATCCGCACAAGGGCATGTTCATGCCGTACGGCACCGGCGCGCTGCTGGTGCGCGACGGCGCCGCGTTGCGGGCGGCGCACGGGGCCACGGCGGACTATCTGCCCGACATGCCGAGCGCCGTGGAGTTCTACGATCCGAGCCAACATGGGCCCGACCTGTCGCGCGGCTTTCCGGGGCTGCGCATGTGGCTCACGATCAAGCTGTACGGCGCCGATGCATTCCGGGGGGCAATCGACGAGAAGCGCGCGCTGGCGCTCGACGCGGCAGCGCGGGTCGCGCAGTTGCCGCATGTGGTGATGGACGCGCCGCCGGAGCTGTCGCTGTTTCCGTTTCACCTGTCGTGGCCCGGTGCCACGTTGGCGCAGGAAGACGCGGCCACGCGCGAGTTGATGGCAGCCACGTCGCAGCGCGGGCGCGTGATGATCAGCGGCGCGGTGGCGGGTGGCCGGTATGTGGGGCGGGTGTGTGTGTTGAGCTTCCGGACGCACGCCGCGCAGATCGACCATCTGGTGGAAGACATGGCGGACGCCATCGCCGAGGTGGTGGCCAAGCACCGGACGGCGTCGGCGTAGCGACAGCACCTTCCTTGAGCGGCCCCTGCTGTATCTGACCGGCCGCGCGACGCTGCTTACAAGGCCTTCCTGATCGCCGCGTCGAGGTTCTGCGTGCCGCCTACGCCGGTGTACACGATCTTGCCGGCCTTGTTGACGACCACCACGTAGCTGGTGGCCGGCACGTCGTAGGCGCCGCTGACGGTGCCCTTTTTGTCGTACAGCAACTCGCCGCCGAGCTTGTTGGCCTTCTGCCAGCCCTTCACGCGCTCGATGGACTGGTTCACCGACACGGCGACCGTGACGAACTTCACCTGCGCGCCATGCTTGGTCATGGCAGCGCGCATAGCGGGCTCGAGCTGCTTGCAGTTGCCGCACCACGTGGCCCAGAACTCGATCACGACGGGCGTCTTGCCGAGGTAGGCGGCGAGATCGACGGTTTTGCCGTCGAGGGTCTCGAGGGGTCCGGCCGGGGCGGTTTCGCCGATCGCGATGCCGAGGTCCTGGGCGAGGGCGGGGGTGGCGGAGAGGGTGAGGGCGGCGAGGGCGAGGCGGAGGGCGCGGAGGACGCGATGCATGTGAGTTTCGGGTTGCGAGTGAGAGTTGGGGGTTGTGAGTTTGCGCGACTCGTTACGCGTCACTCTCACGCGCTACGCGAAACTCACGGGTGATCCTTCAGAAGAACACCTGCCCCATCTTCACCAAGTAATACTCCGCCATGCCGAGCATGACGAAGGCAAAGAGCTTCTTTACCGTCAGCATCCACGCACCAGCGCGCGGTAATCGCGACAGTGAGCCCGCTGAGAGGCCGACGACGACCAGCAGCGTGCACATGCCCAGCGAGAAGGTGAAGAGGTAGAGGAAGCCAAGCAGGGCGGAGCCGGTGGTGGAGACCCAGGTGAGAACGGCGGCCATGACCGGGGCGGAGCAGGGGGCGGCCACGAGTCCGGAGGCGGCGCCCATGATGAAAGCACCCGCGACGCGTCCGCCGGTTCCGGCGTTGGCGGCGCGCTGCATGATGGCGGCGGGGACGCGGACGGGGATGACGTCGAACATGGACAGGGCGGCCAGCATGAGCAGATTCGCCATGGCGAAGTAGGCCCACGGGTTGGCCGAGACCGTGCCGAACATGGTGCCGGTGAGGCCGGCGAGGAGTCCGAGTCCGGCGTAGACGGAGGCCAGTCCGAACACATAGGTGAGCGAAAGGCCAAGCGGGCGCCACTTTGACGCTTTGATGGCGCCTGACTGTTCCGATGATGACTGACCGCCAACGATCGCGGCCGTGATCGGGATCATCGGGTAGATGCAGGGGGTGAGCGACGTCAGGACGCCGGCCCCGAACAACAGCGGGAGGGCCGATGCCGGATTGGACGAGAGCTGCGCGGAGACGTCGGCGATCTGCGTGAGAGCAATCATGTGGGGAAGATACGGTCGGGAGTGGGCGAGCGTTCCCGGGGGTTCACCGCTCGTGCCGATCGCGGCTCTGGCGCACGGGCTGCAATAGGGGGATCATGCGTGCTGGCCCCTTCCCTGATGAGGTGTTGATGTTCGGACCGAAGATGTCGCTGATGCTCCTGGCCGCTGCCAGCCTGTCGACCAGCGTCGGTTTGCCTGCGCAGGTCGTGCGCCCCGATGCCGACCCGCGCCTCGCGCAGCTGGTGGCATCGGTGTCGCAGGCGCGCTTGCAGGCCACCGCAACCAAACTCGCCGGCTTCGGCACGCGCGCGACGCTCTCCGACACGCTGTCGACCACGCGCGGCATCGGGGCGGCCCGGCGCTGGATCTACGACGAGTTCAAGCGGATGAGCCCCAAGCTGCAGGTGTCGTACGACCGGCACATGCTGGCCCAGCAGGGACGCATCACGCGCGAGGTGGAGTTGGTGAACGTGGTGGCGGTGCTGCCGGGCAAGAGTGCGCGCCGCGTGTACATCACGGGGCACTACGACACGGTGAACTCGCGTCGCCCAGTCGGTGCCGACGCCACGGCCACCGCCGCCGGTCGCGGCACGACGCCCAGCCAGCCGCTGGTGCGTCCCACCATCGACGACAACGCCGATGCGCCCGGGGCGAACGACGACGGCAGTGGCACGTCGCTCACGATGGAGCTGGCACGGGTCTTCGCCGAGAGCGGCATCGAGTTCGACGCCACGCTGGTGTTCGTGACGTGGGCCGGTGAAGAGCAGGGGCTGATCGGCTCGATGGCCCATGCCACGGCGCTGCGCAACGCGAAGGGCGTGGTGGAAGCGAACTTCAATAACGACATCGTGGGCAGCAGCCTGGGTGGCAACGGCATCATCGACGGCGAGAGCGTGAAGATCTACTCGCTCGGTCCGGAAGACTCGCCGAACCGTTCGCTGGCGCGCTACGTGCAACGGGTGGCCGGCATCTATGTGCCGTCGCACACCATCCGCCTGATGGCGCGTGAAGACCGGTTCGGTCGCGGCAGCGATCACTCGTCGTTCACCGCCAACGACTTTCCGGCGATCGTCTTCCGCGAAGCGAACGAGAATTACGAACGGCAGCACTCCCCCGACGACAAGCTCGAAGGAATGGATTTCCGGTATCTCACGCAGAACGCGCGGGTGAATGCGGCATCGGCGGCGTCGGTCGCGCTGGCGCCACCGGCGCCGCGTGTGACCACGGGCGGAGGGTCACCGACGCTGGGACGCGGCGCGTCGGGGTATGACGCCAGCTTGCAGTGGCAGCCGTCGCCGGGCGCGGTGGCGTATCGCGTGTATTGGCGCGACGCGTGGACGAACGACTGGCAGAAATCGCAGGTGGTGGGCAACGTGACCACGCTGCTCCTGCCGAACGTGTCGATCGACGACTACGTGTTCGGGGTGGCGGCGATCGGCGCCGACGGCCACGAAAGCGTGATCAGCGCGTACGTGAGCCCAACGCGCAAGATGACCGACGTGTTGCTCAAGAAGTAACTGTCCTCGCGTTCACCTTTTTCCACTCAGGAGCGCATCATGATTCGACGGGAGTTTCTCGTGACCTCGGCATTGGGAACGGCGGGCGCCGTAGCGCATTCGATGGGCGGATCCGCAAGCGGAGCCGCCGAGTCGAACCAGGACATTTCGACGTATGTGGACGGCATGCCGACGGCGCCCATGCGCACCGAACGCGCCACGCGGAAAATCCTGATCGCGGGCGGCGGCTTCGGTACGGCGTTCATCCGCTACATGGCGCAGCTCACCGGCAAACCGCGCCCACGCCTGCTGTATCTGCCAACCGCCTCGGCCGACCGCGATACGTCGGCACTCAACTGGTACAAGGCCTGCGCGCCGTTGAACGTCGAGCCGCACGTGCAGAACATGTTCATCGCCAGCACCGCGCAGTCATTGGGGTGGGACGAGGTACTGCTGTCGATGGACGGCATCGTGGCGTCGGGCGGGAACACGCTGAATCAGCAGGCGATCTGGAAGGCGCAGGGGATCGACGTGCTCCTGCGGCAGGCGTGGGATCGCGGCATCGTGCTGGGCGGCGCGAGCGCCGGCTCGCTCTGCTGGTTCGAGGAGGGCACCACGGACTCGCGTCCCAAGGCGCTCTCCACGGTGCAATGTCTGGGCTTCATTCCGGGCAGTCACTCGCCGCACTACGACGCCGAGCCGGGTCGTCGGCCGCTGTACCAGAAGCTGATCGGCTCCGGCGAGATGAAGCCGGGCTACGCCTGCGACAACGACGCGGGCATCTACTTCGAGGAGACGGCAGTGAAGCGTGTGGTGCACACGCGACCGGCCGCCAAGTGCTACTACGTGAGCCGGGTGGACGGGAAGGTGGTGGAGCGCACTCTGGAACCCGAGGCCATCTAGCTAGTTTTCAGGGCTTACGCTTTTTCCCCGCTCTTCGACTTTCGCTTTTCGGATTCGGCCCAACATATGGCTCCGCAGTTCATCTACGTCATGAAGGCGCTGCGCAAGGTGGTTCCACCTTCGCGCATCATCCTCGATGACATCTGGTTGTCGTTCTACCCTGGCGCGAAGATCGGTGTGCTCGGTCCGAACGGCGCCGGTAAGTCGTCGCTGCTGCGCATCATGGCGGGTGTCGATACCGAGTTTCAGGGTGAGGCGTGGGCCCACAAGGGCACGCGCATCGGCTATCTGGCGCAGGAGCCGGAACTCGATCCCACGCTCGACGTGCGTGGCAACGTGGAACTCGCCCTCAAGGCGCAGCGTGATGCGTTGAACGAGTTCAACGAGATCTCGCTCAAGTTTGCCGAGCCCGATGCGGACTTCGATGCGTTGATCGAGCGGCAGGGGAAGCTGCAGGAGTACATCGACCAGCACGATCTGTGGAACCTCGACAACAAGATCGAGGTGGCCATGGACGCGCTGCGCCTGCCGCCGGGCGACGCCGACGTGACCAAGCTGTCGGGTGGTGAAAAGCGTCGCGTGGCGCTGTGCAAGATCCTGCTGGAAGAGCCCGACATGCTGCTGCTCGACGAGCCCACCAACCACCTCGATGCCGAAAGCGTGGCGTGGCTGGAGCATCATCTCGAGCGCTACACCGGCACCGTGGTCGCCATCACCCACGATCGCTACTTCCTCGACAACGTGGCGAAGTGGATTCTCGAGCTCGATCGCGGCAAAGGCGTGCCCTACGAGGGCAACTACTCCGGCTGGCTGGAGCAGAAGCAAGCTCGTATGGCGCTCGAAGAGAAGCAGGCGAGCACGCGTCAGAAGACCTTGCAGCGCGAGCTCGAGTGGGTGCGCATGTCGCCGCGCGCGCGTCAGGCCAAGAACAAGGCGCGTTTGGCCGCGTACGAGGATCTGGCGAGCGAAGCGCAGCAGGATCGCGCGATGCAGAACGAAATCGTGATTCCGCCGGCGCCGCGCTTGGGCAACGACGTGGTGATCGCGAAGGGGCTCAAGAAGTCGTACGGCGACAAGCTGCTGTTCGACAATCTGTCGTTCGACCTGCCGCGGGCCGGCATCGTAGGCATCATCGGTCCCAACGGCGCCGGTAAGACCACGTTGTTCCGCATGATCAATGGTCTCGAGACGCCCGATGGTGGCGAGCTCAAGATCGGTGAAACGGTGCAGATCTCGTATCAGGATCAGTCGCGCACGCTCGAGGGCAAGCGCACGCTGTGGGAAGAGATCTCGGGTGGACGCGAGACGATCACCGTGGGCAAGCGCGAAATGAACTCACGCGCGTATGCGGCGAGCTTCAACTTCAAGGGCGCCGATCAGCAGAAGCTGGTGGCGAACCTGTCGGGTGGTGAGCGCAACCGGTTGCACCTGGCGAAGACGGTGCTGCAGGGTGGCAACCTGCTGCTGCTCGACGAACCGACGAACGATCTCGACGTGGATACACTGCGCGCGCTGGAAGACGCGGTGCTCGATTTCTCCGGCTGCGCGGTGATCATCTCCCACGATCGCTGGTTCCTGGATCGTGTGGCGACGCACATTCTGGCGTTCGAGGGTGACTCGGAGACGGTGTGGTTCGAGGGGAACTACGGCGCGTACATCGAGGATTTGAAGCGCCGGAAGGGTCCGGATGCGGACATGCCGACGCGGATCAAGTATAAGAAGTTGGTGCGCTCGTAAGCCGGCTTGCTGGTGGATGGATCGTGGTACGCGGGGGCTGGGGCGTTCAAGGGGTCAGAGTCGTTGAACGCTCGTTCAAGGGGTCAGAGTCGTTGAACTCGTTCAACGACTCTGACCCCTTGAACTGGCCGCTTGAACAACTCGAGGCGGCTTTGGAACACCCTCGGCCGCCCCAGCCCCGGCGAGGGGAGTGGTGCCGCCGCGGCGCGAGGCCTCCATCCGTCGACTCGCCGAACGGAGTCGCGGCTGTTCCGGATGGGCAGGCATCCCGAGGTATCGACTGTTAGTGCCAAAGCGGCCTGATACATTCCCTCATGGACTTGCCCGACATCTCCTCGCGACGCGATCTCTACGGCCTCACGCGCGCTGAGCTGCAGCAGCAGCTGGTGCACTGGGGCCTCAAGCCCGTGCATGCCAACCGGCTGTGGAGGTATTTGTACATCGACCTCGTGTCGTCGTTTGACGAGATGCCCGAGCTGTTGCCCGCGTTGGCTGCGCGTCTGCGAGCGGAAATGACACTGGGCGTACTGCCCACGTCGCTCGAGACGGCGTCGAGCGATGGATTCACGCGAAAGTATCTGCTGTCGCTCCCAGACGCCGCCACCATCGAGACCGTGCTGATGAAGTTCACGGGGCGCGTCACCGCCTGCGTGAGTTCACAGGTTGGCTGCGCCATGGGGTGCGTCTTCTGTGCGACGGGACAGATGGGGTACACACGTCATCTCACACCGGGCGAGATCGTCGCGCAGGCCGTGCATGTGGCGCGCGTGCTGCGCCGCGAGGCGCCGGCCGGCGCGATGACGCGCCAGACGCGACATGGGCTCGGCACTCGCCTGCGGAACCTGGTGCTGATGGGGATGGGCGAGCCGTTGCACAACTACGACGCGGTGATGCAGGCGATCGAGATTCTCCTCGATCCCCACGGGCCGGCGCTTGCTGCCGAGCGCATCACGCTGAGCACCGTGGGTGTCGTGCCGGGCATTCTTCGCATGGCGGCGGAACAGCGTCCGGTGCATCTGGCGGTCTCGCTTCACGCGGCCACGCAGGCCGAGCGGGCGGCGCTGGTGCCCTCTGCGCGCAAGTGGCCGCTCGACGAACTGATGGCCGCGTGTCGTACGTACAGTGCGACGACCGGTCGCCGCATCTTCTACGAGTGGACATTGATCGAGGGGCAGAACGACGGTACGGACCAGGCGCGCGCCGTGGGTACGCTGCTGCGCGGGTTGCCGGCGCACGTGAACCTCATTCCGCTCAATCCGACCACTGGCTACGACGGTGCGCCCACGCGCACCGAGGCGGCGACCCGCTTTAAGCAGGTGCTGGCGGAGGAGTTCGCCCTGCCGAGTACGGTGCGCCAGCGGCGTGGGATCGACATTGCGGCGGGCTGCGGGCAGCTGGCGGTGAAGACGCGCTGAGTGAGTTCAAGGGGTCAAAGAGTTCAAGGGGTCAGAGTCGTTGAACAAAGTGTTCAACGACTCTGACCCCTTGAACTCTTGACCCCTTGAACTCTTTGACCCCTTGAACAGCTACGGCCGGCAGTTGGCGGCGGCGACTCGCGCGCGCACCTCGGCGGCATCGCGCGGGCGGCTGGCGGCGTCGGGGGCGCGGAAGGTGACGACGTAGGCGCCGTCGGGCATCTCGTCGCGGCGCACACGGCTGTAGCCCACGGCGCCGAGTTCGCAGATGAGCAGCCGCGGCGGGGTGCCATGTCGGTCGGTCGGCGCATCCTGATCGAGAATCGCCAACCGCCCTCCAGCGCGGAACGCTGGCGCGAGCCGATAGAGCAGGGCGTACGGGTCGCTGATCTCGTGATACATGTGAATCATCAGCGCCACGTCGATACTGGCCGCGGGCAACGCCGGATCGCCGGGGGTTCCCGCGATCACTTCCACATTGGTCCATTTGGCGTCGGCGACGCGCTCACGAAGCATGGAGAGGTAGCGCGGCTCGATGTCCTGCCCGTACACCAGACCGCGCGCGCCCACCCGCTCACTGAGGTGCCGCACGTAATAGCCGTCGCCGGCGCCGATATCCGCCACGCGCTGTCCGGCGCGGATGTTCAGGATGTTCATCACCTTCTCCGCTTCGCCGAATGCGTCGCGGTCATTCTCAGCGATCCACCGCGGAGCGACGATGCGCGAAACGGGGCGGTTGGGCGCCGGAAACTCCGCCGCCGCGGTCTGCGCACTCGCGGTCTGTGCGGCCGTCGTCTGTGCGGAGGCGGTACCGGCCAGCCCGAGGTACGCCGCCAGGCTGGCGGCCGTCGTCCAGCGCGTCACGCGACGGCGGGCGCTCGTGCGGGGGAGGGAAAGCGCGGGCAGGCACATGTGCGCACACAAAAGGCGCGACGACGAACGGAGGCGGAGCATCATGGTGATCTCGGAAACAAGTGGGGTGGCACGGGACAGACGCACGAACGCTTCTCAATCGGCTTGTTGAACCACGATGGCGCACACGGCGTCGATCAGCCTCGCGCGCAGTACGACCGCCCGCTCACTCAGCTCGCGCTGTCGCCGCTGATACTCGTCGCGCCCCTCCGATGTTTCGATGCGCACGGGTGCGAAGCCCATCGCCGCCAGGTCGTAGGGACCCGCCTGCATGTCGAGCACGCGCAGCTCCACAGCGAGCGTGAAGCACGCCCAGAGCAGATCGCTGCCGATCCACGGCATCGCGGTAAAGGCCCAGCGATACAGGTCCATGTTCGCGTGGATGCACCCGGGCTGCTCGCTGTCATGGCGGGTGGCCCATTCCAGCGGCACGCGGTTCATCGGCTTGGCCGCTGGGGCGAAGAAGCGGAAGGCATCAAAGTGACTGCAGGCCACCGGACGACTCTCCACGAAGGCGTCCACCTCCGCCTGCGGTAAACGGAGCGGTGCGATCTCGGCGTGGCGCACGTCGTGGCCGCCGTACACCATCGCCCACTCGTGCATGCCGTAGCAGCCGAAGTGCGCGGGGCGGGCCTCGGTGGCGCGCAGCACGCGCAGCGCGTGGTCGAGCGTTGCCCGCTCCGCTGGCGACAGCGCGTTCGCATCACGACCAATCCCGAGGTCCGACGCTACGTAGACGGGCGCCGTGAAGCGCTCGCGCGCTTCGCGACTGTTCTCCAACCGCTCGTGGGCGTCGGGATGCCAGGTCTCGAGCTTCCCAGCGGGGTAGTGATAGTACTGGAACAGAAAGTCGTAGACCGGATGCACATCACCACGCGCACGCCGCTCCCGCCACGGGCTCGTGAAGTGCTGCACGCGCACACGATGCGCCACGGCTCGCGATTGCCACTGGGCCGTGGACAACAGCGAGAGGCCGGCGGTCACGCGAAGTCCGGGCGCCGCTTGCCGTGCGCTGTGGCCTGCTCGAAGGCGTGCGCCAGCTGCAGCAGCGCCCAGTCGCCGCGCGGCCTGCCCACGATCTGCGCGCCGACGGGGAGGCCGCTGGCGCTGAAGCCGGCGGGCACGCTGATGGCGGGGCACTGCATGAACGTCACGTACCACGCGCTGCGCATCCAGTCGATGTAGGTCGGCATCGCGACGCCGGCCACCCGCGTGGGGTACTCGGTGGTGATGTCGAACGGCTCCACCTGGGTGACGGGACACACATACGCATCGTACTTCGCGAAGAACTGCTGCACGTGACGGTACATCTGCGCCTGTCGCGCGTTGGCCCTGGCCACATCGACGGCGCCCTGCCGTTCGGCTTCGGCGATCTCCCACTTCACGGTGTCCTTGAACAGCGTGGGATTGTCGCGATTGAGCTTCGCGTAGCTGGTGTGATAGGTGAGATGCCGCAGCGTGGGGAAGGCGTCGTCGACACCGCTGAAATCGGGCTCGGCGTCTTCCACGATGCACCCCATGTCGATGAAGGCTTGCCGGTTGGCGTTGAGCACGCGCGTAATTTCCGGCTCGAAGGGCAAGCCACCCATGGAGGTGAACCACGCGATGCGCTTGCCTTTCATGCTGGCGGCGAGCGGACGTCGGAAGAGCGACGGATCATCGGTGAGCGATGTGGGATCGGGGGCGTGCACACCGGCGATCGCACTGAGAAAGAGGGCCACGTCTTCAACGGAGCGCGCCATCGGGCCGCTGGTGGAGAGTGGCGACCACGAGCCATCGTCGTCGGGGACGCGCCCGGGCGACGGACGAAAGCCTACGATGTTGTTCCACGCGCCCGGATTGCGCAGCGAGCCGCCAGTATCGCTGCCATCGGCGATCGGCAGCAGGTTGCAGTTCAGTGCACAGGCCGCGCCGCCGCTGGAGCCGCCCACGGTTTTCTGCAGGTTGAACCCGTTGCGCGTGGCGCCGAACACCGCGTTGAAGGTGTTCGAGCCAGCGCCGAACTCCGGCGTGTTGGTTTTGCCGATCGTGATGGCGCCAGCAGCGCGAATACGCTGCACGATCAGGGCATCGGCGGTCGGCACGTTGTCCTTGTACAGCAGCGAGCCCTTGGTGGTGCGGATGCCCGCCGTGTCGACGAGATCCTTGTGCGCAATCGGCAAGCCGTGCAGCGGTCCAAGCGGCGCTCCGCGCGCCTGCCGTTCATCGGCGGCCTTCGCCCACGCGCGCGCCTGCTCGGGTACCAGCGTGACGATGGCGTTCACCGTGGGGTTTACGCGCTCGATGCGCGCCAGATGCGCCTCGAGCACTTCGCGGGCCGATACGCTCTTGCGGCGGATGCGCGCGGCGAGCTCGGTGGCCGAGAGCGACGTGAGTTCGTCGTCGGGTGTGAGGTCGGGTCCGGACATGGCGGGGGTGTTCGCGGAGAGCGCACGCGGGAGCGCGCCGGTGACGGCCGCGGCACCGACGAGTTGGGTGAAGGCGCGGCGGGAGAGCGAATCGGACATCGTCTGGCTCCGGGAGATACACCGAAACAGTGTGGAAATGAACGGCATCGAATCGTTCGGTGAAAATGTACACACCACTGGTGTACAAACCCGCGGCACGCCACGCTCGGCCTGCAGCCCGTAGCCATTTGGGGGCATTCCTCCAACCCGCCCGACCCCGCACCCCGGGGGAGCGCCCACGCCGTGATCTGGTGCGGCCCGTTGCCTCTGCAGGGGGACGTGCGAAACATCGGCGCCGTTCCTGCCGTACGTCCCGCACCCCTATCTCCACGGAGTGTTCGTGTCCATCTCGACGACGTCGCGCCTCGCCGCGATTCTCACCGCCGGAGCAGCGTTGACGCTGCTCCCCGTGGCCGGTGTCACGGCCCAAACCGTGCCGCCGCTTACCCACGAGAGCTATACCCTGCCCAACGGCCTGCGCGTCATCCTCGCCGAGGATCATGCCGCACAGGTCGTGACGGTGAACGTGTGGTACAATGTTGGCTCCCGGAACGAGCGTCCGGGGCGAACCGGTTTCGCGCACCTGTTCGAGCACATGATGTTCCAGGGTTCGGATAATGTGAAGAAAGGCGATCACATGTCGTTCGTCGAACGCAGCGGTGGCAATATGAACGGCTCCACCGCCGACGACCGCACGAATTACTACGAATCGCTCCCCTCGAACCGGCTCAATCTCGGGCTCTGGCTCGAGGCCGACCGGATGCGCTCGCTCAAGATCACGAAGGAGAACTTCGAGAATCAACGCGAGACGGTGAAGGAAGAGCGGCGCCTGCGCATCGATAACCAGCCGTACAGCGGTGCGTTCCTTGGCGCGATCACGAGTGTGTTCGATGCCAAGAGCTGCTTCGCCTACGCGCACGAAACGATCGGGTCGATGGACGATCTCAATGCGGCCACGCTCGACGACGTCATCGATTTCCACAAGACGTATTACACGCCGAACAACGCCACGCTCGTGGTCACGGGCGATTTCGCACCGTCCGACGCGAAGGCGCTCATCGCCGAGTACTTCGGTGCGATCCCAACGGGGCCGGCGGCCCCCGATGTGCAATGCGACCAGCCCTTCAATACCGGGCTGCAGCGGAAGAGTGTGACCGACAGCAAGGCGAACCTGCCGGCGGTGCTCGTGCTCTGGCGCATTCCGGAATACAAGAGTGCCGACTGGCCGGCGCTCGAATTGCTCAGCACGATCCTCGGCCAAGGGGAGAGCTCGCGTCTGAATCGCATCGTCGTGCGTGACACCAAGGCCGCCGTGGCCGCCCAGGCGCTGGCCGGCATCGGCCCGCGCCGCGGCCCGAATGTCTTCGGGACGCTCGGCATCGCCAACCAGGGCGTCAGCCCCGATTCGGTCGAGAAGCTGCTCCAGCAGGAGATCGCGAGGGTCGGCACGACCGGTGTGGAGGCCGACGAGCTGGCGAAGGCGAAGAACGCGTACCGTGCGGGCAAGGTTGCCGAACTCGAAACATCGATGGGGCGCGCGGAAGCGCTGCACGCGGCCACCATGTTTCTGGGTGACACCAAGGCCGTCAGCACCAATATCGACCGGTACATGGCGGTCACCATCGACGACATCAAGCGTGTGGCCGCCAAGTACCTGCGCCCCGACAACAGCACCATCGTCCTCATCAAGCCGGAGACCAAGACCCCATGATGCACCGAAATGCTATTCGCGTGGGAGCGCTCGGACTGGCGGCCCTGATCTCCGCACCGGTGCTCACGGCGCAGACCGCCCCCTACCCCACGCAGCCGCCGGCCCCGATGCCGCTCAAGCCGGCCGCGCTGCCGCCGTTCCAGGAAGCCACGCTTGGAAACGGCGTCCGCGTGGTGCTGGTGGAGAATCATCGCAATCCGACCATTGCCTACCGGCTCGCCTTGCCTGCCGGCGATGCGTACGATCCCAAGGGGAAGACGGGTACCGCGACCATGGTCGCCGCGCTGCTCACCAAGGGGGCGGGCTCACGTACCGCTGAACAGATTTCGGCGGCGATTGAGGGAACCGGTGGCGGTATGGGCGCCTCGACCGACGAGGATTACCTCAGCGTCTCGGGCTTCGTGCTGTCCAACGCAGCGCCGATTGCCTTCGAGCTGCTGGGCGATGTGATCGCCCGTCCGACGTTCAGCGAGAAGGAGTTCGAGCTCGCGCGGACGCAGACGCTCTCGGGGCTGCAGCTGAACGCCGCCGACCCGGGCTTCCTCGCCGGCAAGTTCTTCCGTGCGGGGCTCTACGGCGCGCATCCGTACGGTGCCACGGCGACGGCATCTACGGTGCGAGCCATTACCCGCGCCGACCTGCAGGCATTTCATGCGACGCGGGTGCGTCCGCGCGGTGCGCTGCTGGTGGTGGCCGGCGACATCACCATGCGTCAGCTGACTACGCTCGCGAATCGGGCGTTCGTGGGCTGGACCGGGGCCCCTGCGTCGGCGGCCGCATTGCCGGCGCCGCCGGTGCGCCGCACCACCGAGATCCTGCTCGTGAATCGTCCGGGCTCGGTGCAGTCGAACCTGCTCGTCGGCAACCTCGCCATCGGCCCCGCTGACAGCGCGCGCTTTGCCGCTATCCTTGCCACGCAGGTGCTGGGTGGCGGCAGCGACGGCCGCCTCTTCACGATCCTGCGTGAGCAGAAGAGCTGGACATACGGTGCCTACGCGAATCTCACGCGAGTGCGCGGCATGGGTCGCTTCGAGGCCAACGCCGAAGTGCGTACGGAGGTCACCGATTCCGCGCTCGTCGAACTGCTGGCGCAGCTCAAGCGGGTCGGTGCCGAACCGATCACCGCCAGCGAGCTCGAAGGCAAGCGTGGGGCGATGGTCGGGTCCTTCCCGCTCACGATCGAGACGCCGCAGGCGCTGGCCGAGCGGGTCGCCAGCATCACGCTCTACGGACTGCCCGCGAACTATCTTCAGACGTATCGCACGAAGATGGCGGCCGTCAATGCGGCGCAGGTGTCGGCGGCGGCGCGGCGCGTCATTCGTCCGCAGCAGTCGCTGATCGTGGTGGTGGGCGATGGCGTGAAGCTGTACGACAAGCTGGTGAAGATCGCGCCCGTCACCATTCGGAACGCCGATGGGGACGTCATGCAGCCGTCGGACCTCACCCCGAAGGTGATGGCGACGGCCTTCGATGTGTCGCAGCTCAAGGCCAGTCGCGATTCGTTCGTGGTGATGGTGCAGGGGAACGCGCTCGGCGCCTCCGTCGTGTCCGTCGAGGCGAAGAATGGCGGCTGGACGATGAGCGAGAACACCAATGTCATGAATGGCATGATCGCGCAGCGTACCACGCTCGAGAGCGACGCGGTGTTGTCACCGGTGTCGTTGCAGCAGGGCGCCTCCATGCAAGGGCAGCAGACCAAAACCGATGTCGCTTTCGCTGGCGGCAAGGCGAAGGGGAGTGCACAGACGCCCTCGCAGACGGGACCGCAGACCAAGGCGATCGACACCGATCTGCCGAGCGGCACCATTGCCTCCGATGCGCTGCAGATGGTGCTGCCGCTCTTCCGCTGGGCGAACAACGCGACGTTCACCGTCAATGTGTTCAACGCTGGCAAAGGGACGGTAGAGCCGATCACGCTCACAGTGGTGGGGAGCGAGTCGGTCACGGTGCCGGCCGGGACCTTCGACAGCTGGAAGATCGAGCAGAAGGGGGGCGAGGCTGCGGTCGTGTTCTACCTGGCGAAGGCGCCGAAGCGCCTCGTGAAGATCAGCCCGGTGGGACAGCCGATCGAGCTGCAGCTCGCGAAGTAACGCCCGGCGGGAGGGCGCCGTCGCGCGAGCGCGCTGGCGAGCGCGCTGGCGCGACGGGCCACCCGAGCGGACATTACGGTCAGGGGAGCGCGTGGTACTGTGGCCCCGACGCGAGGTGCCGGTTCACGGCCATTCGCTCATCATGACCATCATGTGGTGCTCCGTTACATGACACTCGACTTGCAGAACGCCCAGTTGCTGGCAGTCACCGTCATCTTCGCGCTCTTTGCCGGCGCGGAGCTGCTGCTGGGGCATTTCTTTCCGCACGCGGCGTCGGCCGAGGACAACCGGCTGGATGTGGCGGTGGGGCTGACCTTCCCGATCATCTCGGGGACGGTCTTTGCGACGTCCAAGGCCCTGTGCGCGTGGCTGCTGCCGGAGATGCGCGACGCGTGGGCCGACTGGCCCTGGTGGCAGATGGTGTTGGTGCTGCTCGTGGCGGATGACCTCACGCAGTACTGGTGGCATCGCCTTTCGCACACCTCGGTGATGTGGCCGCTGCATCGCGCTCATCATTCGGCGGCTTACATGAGCGTGCGCGTGGTGTATCGCAACAACGCGTTCTACTACGCGCTGATGCCCGGCTTGTGGTTCAGCGGTGCCCTGCTGTATCTCGGCTTCGGCTGGGTGTTCGTGGGGTACAGCGTGGTGAAGCTCACCGTGATCATCGGCGCGCACTCGGCGGTGCGATGGGACCAGTGGCTGTATGCGTGGCGCCCGTTGCGCCCGCTGGCGTGGCTGCTGGAGCGCACGATCTCCACGCCGGCCACGCACTTCGCCCACCATGCGCTCACGCAGGACGATGGTATCGGGCACTACATGGGCAACTACGGCAATCTGCTGTTCTTCTGGGACGTGCTCTTTGGTACGGCGCGCATCACGCGGCAGTATCCGCCGGCCTATGGGTTGAATGACGACCGTCGGCACGGGAGCGAGCGCTGGTATCACCAGCTGTTGTTTCCGATCTTCCGTTC
>NZ_JBILKJ010000151.1:0-6129 GCF_044376735.1 Gemmatimonas sp. | reverse complement strand
CGCCGTACGAGCGCGTGGAGATCCTGTGTCAGAACGACGCCGTGTGCGACGACGCGCGCGCGGCGCTCACGATGCACGACGTGCATCCTGACCGGTACCGCCTGCACGTGCAACCCACCGATCGGGTCTGGCTGCGCGACTCGGGGCCGACCGCCGTGCACCGCGCCGACGGCAGCGTCGCGTTGGTGCACTGGGGCTTCGATGCGTGGAGCAAGTACGACAACTACGCGCTCGACGGACACGTGCCCGAGGCGGTGTCGCGCGTGACGTCCTTGCCCCGCGTAGAAGCCATGCGTCACGACAATGGGCAACGCCTGATTCTCGAAGGCGGCGGCATCGAGACCGACGGACTCGGTACCATGCTCGTCACCGAGGAGTGGCTGCTGTCCGACGTGCAGGTGCGAAATCCCGGCTTCTCGCGCGGCGATTACGAACGCGCCTTTCACACGTATCTCGGCATCACGCACACCATCTGGCTCGGCGACGGCTGTGTGGGCGACGATACGCACGGGCACGTGGACGACATCGCGCGCTTCGTGTCGCCGGGGGTGGTGGTGCTGGCGCACGAGGCAGATCCCGCCGACGAGAATCACGCGCGGTCGCTCGACAACCTGCATCGGCTGCAACGCGCGACGGACGCCCGCGGCGAACCGATTCGGGTCGTCACGCTGCCCTATCCGCGGGCCGTCATCATGGACGGCACGCGCTTGCCGGCCAGCTACGCGAATTTCTACATCGCCAACGGCGTGTGCATCGTGCCCACGTTCAACGATCCGAATGATCGCATCGCCTTGAACACCCTCGCGGAGCTGCTACCCAGACACCGCATCGTGGGGATTCACGCGGTAGACCTGGTGTGGGGACTCGGCACACTGCACTGCCTGAGTCAGCAGCAGCCCGCGGCGTCAGCCGCGACGGTGGCGTCATGAACGAGGTGCCGGGCTGGGTGCAGAAGCAGAACCGGGAGCGGTCGCTCGAGCAGCCGAGCGATGCGGAGATGGAGGCCTTCATCGGTCCCAAGTGGGAGACGGTGTATCGGCGGAAGCTGGCGCCGTTCTTCGAGGACGCATCGTTCGTGCCGACGTGGAACTGGAGTGCGGCGATCGCCTTTCCGCCGGCGTGGTTCCTGTATCGCAAGCTGTATCTGCCGTTTGCCTTCTTCTTCCTGATGCCGGGGATCGCGTTCCGACTGCTAACCGGCACCGACAAGCCACTCACGATGGCGGCGATGCAGCAGCCGGAGAACGAGTGGCTGCTGATGATGAACGCGGCGGTGTTCGTCTCCACGATGCTGGCCTCGGGCGGGACGGCCAACTGGTTCTTGTACCGTCGAGCCCGTGTGGCGACCCGCCTGGTGGTGCAGCAGCAGTTACCCGCGGCCGAGGCGGAGCTGCTGCTGCGTCAGGTGGGCGGGGTCAACAAGTTGGCGACGTCGCTGTTCGTGGCGCTGTCGATGATGCTTGCCGTCGCCGCGATCGGGGGATGACCGATTCCGTGGGGGTCGCGCGGGCGCGGCGCCGGGGCATCTGGTGACGCGCCACGCGGCTGGGCTGTTGTACAACGATGACTGACGCGGAGCTGGTTGTTCGGACCCGCGCCGGTGACCCCGATGCCTTCAGTGTGCTGGTGTCGAGGTACTACGACGCGTGCTGGCGGTTCTCGTACCATATGCTGGGGGAGCGGGCCGATGCGGAGGACGTGGTTCAGGACTCCTTCTTGCGCGCGTATCTCGCCATCGGTCGGTACGACGAGCGCGATCAGTTCCGTGGGTGGCTCTTTCGTATCCTCACCAACCAGTGTCGCAACGCGCTTACGTCCCGCGGTCGTCGCACGCGTCGGTTCGTGCAAGACGACGTCGCCCTTGAGTCCGCACCTGCCCCTTCCCTTGGGCTCGGCACCGACGTCGAAGACGCCGTGCTGGTCCGTGCGCTCAACCAGCTCGACCCACTCCAGCGGGAGGCCCTGCTGCTCAAGTATGCCGAAGGGCTGGAGTACGGCGAGATGTCGGCGATGACCGGCGCCGGAGAGTCCGCGCTCAAGATGCGCGTGAAGCGCGGCAGCGAACGGCTGCGCGTCCTGCTCGGGCGGTCGCATGACTAGCGGTCGGGTTCCGTCAGACCACGGGCCGAGCGGGCCCGAGTCCCTCGACATCGGCGCGTTCCCCGACGACGCGGCGCTGACGGCGCGGCTTCGGGCGTCGTACGCGCGGGTGCCGGCCCCGGGGACAGCCGCCGTGGCCCGCTGCACTGCGGCAGTACTGGCCGAGGCTCGGCGCGCTCCCGTCCCCCCGCTCGGTCGTGCGCTGAGCCCCCGATGGTGGTGGGGGGTGGCCGCCGCCGCGCTATTGGTGGTCAGCATCACGCGTCCGTGGCAGCCCGAGGTGACGCGGCCAACCGGAGCGCCGTCGGCTGAACGCGCGCCGGTGCCGGTGGGAACAACCACGGCGAGCGGCGAGGGCATCCGGTTCGACCTCACACTGCCGAACGCCGCCGCCGAGGTCGCCCTCGTTGGCGACTTCAATGGCTGGGATGCGCACGCCACGCCGATGATCCGCCGTCGCGACGACGGCGCCTGGTCGGCCAAGGTCCCGCTGCCCCCCGGCCGACATGTGTATGCGTTCGTGGTCGACGGGCGACGGTGGCTCGTCGATCCGTTGGCGCCGCAGGTCCCTGATGAAGGCTATGGCCCGGCCAACGCCGTCGTCGTCGACGGGCCGCGATGACGCCGCTCACACGTCCCATCAGGTGGCTGACGCTGCCGCTGCTCGTGGCCACGATCACGTCGCCGCTGGCTGCCGCGAACCGCGACGACGCCGTCGTGGCGGCCGCCTCGCCGGTGGCCTCCGCGGACACCGTCTTTTTCCGCGATCCGCAGGGGCAGTTCGACGCCGCCCGCTTCGACACGCTCACGGCCAGCGCGCTACGGCTGCTCTTCGACGATGCCGCCGCCCGAGGGCTGCCCACGGCGCCGCTGATCAACCGGGCCCTCGAGGGCGCCGCCCGACGCGTGAGCGGCCAGCGCATTCTCAGCGTCGTACGGGCGCACGCCGCCGCGCTGGCGGAGGCGAAGGCGGCGTTGGGCGAGGGGAGTACCGTGGCCGAACTCGACGCCGGGGCCACCGCGCTCAGGGCCGGCGTCGACATCCGGACCCTTGAGGTCGTGCGCGCAGCCCGCCCGGGCGGCACCGGGGTGACGGCACTCGTGGTGCTGACCGATGTAGTCCGGCGCGGCGTCCCCACGGCGACCGCGCGCGACGCAGTGGCCACCATCGCTCGCCTTCCCCGCTCCGACGACGCCCTGCTGGGGCTGCAATCCACGGTGGCGAAGAACGCGCTGCGCGGCCCCGGTATGGCTCTCGACGCCCTGAATCGCTATGTTCGGGGCACGGTCTCCGGTGCTGTTCCGCCGTCCACTCCTGCGACGAGCGACCGCAAGCCGGTCCGTCCTCCCGATTCGTGACGCCCGCTCACCGCGGCCTCTGTGCGCTGTGCCACCCCAGCGCGTCGCGCCGTCGCTCTGTCCAGAGCCGCCGATGGGCATTGCCGTGGGCGTTGGTTCCGTGCGCCGTGGCCAATGTCGCGATCGCGCCGGTGCTCGTCGCTCAGGTCCGCGGCGATGCCCCTGTCGCACCGGCGGCCACGATCGGTCCGGTGGCCGACGCGTCCACGCTGTCGGTGCTGGGTATGGCGGCGATCCCCGACGGCACCGGAAACGCGCTCACGCAGCGCAATGATCTCTGGCTCGGCGCCACGCAGCCGCTCGGTCGCCTCGGACGCGTCCGGCTGTCCGCGATCGGCACGGGTAACTGGCGCGTGCCCCAAGGCGTGGGCACCGATGGCCAGTTGGAAGGCACACTCGCGTTGCGAGCACGGGCCCGCGTGGGCCAACAGCGCGTGTGGAGTGCAATCAGTTACGGCCACGCCTCGGTAAACGGTGCCCATCCCACCGCGAACATCCTGGGCACTCCTATGCCCCCCATGCCGCCGATGGCCGCCGGTGGCCTCGATCTCCGGGGCACCGATACCACGGTCTCGCGTCGGGTCGACGTGGGCGCCATCAGTCGCGCCGAAGCCGGCCTGATGACGAACGTGTCCGGGCTGGAATTCTCGTTCGGCTTCTCGGTGGAGCGCGCGACCCGCACCACCACGCAAACCCTCTCGATCAACGAACCCGACGCGATCACCATGCCGGTCGGTGGTGGCGCCGCTCGGCTCGTGAGCAGTCGCATGACGCAGACCCTCCAGCGACGGGATATCGCCACCGGCATCGCGTCGCTGGGCTTTCACACGGGACCGACCACGTGGCTGGTGTCCGTGACCTCGCCGGTCGCGACGTGGATCACCAGAGACGCCCTGTCGCCGAAACCCAGCGCCCTACCCACGGTGGCGTCGCTGGCCGTCGTGCAGCCGATCAACGCGTGGCTGTCGTTGGTTGGCGCGGCCGTGACGAATGCCGCCACGGTCGGTGGGACCGCGTTTCGCGATGATGGCGACAGTCGCCAACCCCGCCGCTTCGCCCCCGTGCTCGCCGTTGGCGTGCGCATCGCGCGCCTGCCGTTCAGCGGCACCGATGGCACGCCAACCGGTATTCTCGCCTTCGAAACGCGCACGCTTGGTGCAGTGGATTCGCTCGCGGTGGAACACGGCGCGTCGGCCCCCGACGGCGACACCCTGCGCGTGGTGCTGCTCATTGATGCGCCGCGCGCCGAGTCGCTGGAACTGATGGGCGATGCCACCGAGTGGATGGTCGCGCGGATGCAGCGGGCGGCCAACGGGCGGTGGCGCGCCGAACTCAGGCTCGCGCCGGGCATGCACCGCATTACGGTCCGCGTGGATGGCGGCGCGTGGATCGCACCGCCGGGACTGCCGACGGGCAGTGATGACTACGGGAGCCCGGTGGGGATGATCACGGTGCGCGGGAAACGGCGATAGGGGATGGTACGGATTGCGCGGATTCAGTGAACAGTGGTCTGAACTCTGGCGTCTGACCGGGTATAGCGGTCAGAACTCAGCAGCTACAGTGCACAGTTCCGAGCGTGTTTGGAAAAACGACGGGCCCTGTCGAAGCGATCGACAGGGCCCGTTGTTGCTCCAAAGATGCTCGACACTGAACACTGGTGTTGCTGAACTCCGACCACTATACCCGGTCTGACGCCCGAACTCAGACCACCGTGTACTGAACCATATCAACGCGCTCCCTACTTCCCGCCCTTCACCCGGATCACCTGCGTCGTGCTGTCCGTGATGCCCGCGCCCGACACCATCAGCGTGAGCTGATAATCACCCGGCGGGACCTGCGGGAAGTTGATGTTCAGGCTGCGCCCCGGTCCACCATCCGGACGACCGTTGTCGTTGTATTTGATCGACACCGGCGTGACCGACTTCGACAGGCCGAACGAACTGCCGAGCTTCTGCAGAAAGCCCGCACCGACGCGCGTCGCGCGCAGAGAAACCTGGAGTGGCTGTCCCGGCGACGCCGGACGGTACATCTCCCAGTAGATCCCGATCGACGTGCCCCCTTCTATCTCGTTGCTGCCGTACGCCTGCAGCGCATTGCGCTCGAGCATCGGCGTCGCCGACACATCACCGCGCTGCAGCAGCAGGTATTCCGACAGGCGCGTCCCGGCCGGCAACGGAGCGATCACCGTCCGCACGCGCGCCGCACGCTTGCCGACCGGAGCCAGCACTTCGAGACTGGCCAGCATCGGTGACGGCACCGGCAGCAGCAACGCGCCATTCGCTTGCGCACTGTCTCGCTTCGCCTGCCGCGGGTCGCGCCCATCGAACGCGTCGAGGGTGAGCGCGGCCGTGTACGGCGCGCGCCCCATCTCGAGTTCGCGCATGAGCCGATAGCCGCCGGCCACGATCGTGGTGTCGCCACGCAGGAAGCGCGCAAACTGATGGGGCAGCGCGCCAAACCCGGTGGCGAAGCGCGGCGCGTACCGCATCCGCGCCTTCTGGCGTTTCGGATCCCAGTCGCCGGGCGTGGCGGACAGCGGCTTAGCGATCGCTTCGACCGTCGGCATGAAGTCGTAGCTCGGCGTCGGCTCGTGGCCGATCACCGACGGCGGACGCGGATCGGCCACGCCGCCGTTCTGTACCGACCATGCCGTGGGCCAGCCGTAGCGGA
>NZ_JBILKJ010000150.1:0-6219 GCF_044376735.1 Gemmatimonas sp. | reverse complement strand
CGGTAGAGCAGTTTCCTCTCGGCTCGTTGAACAGCCTTACCGCGGATTTGCACGAATGCTCGCGGATGACCAGCAACACCTTTGTTGGTATGGTCGAGAACGACAATTCGTCGTGCCGTGCGGGGCGATCAGCGGATATTCGTGTCAATCCGCGGTAGAGCAGTTTGGTTCAAGCGTTCGCTGATCAGCCGTACGCGCGGCAACGATCTCGGCCTTCTCGCGGAACGTGAAGATCTTGCCGCACTGCGTGCAGATGTGATTCCCCGTGCGCTCGCCCAAGTCGTATTCCTTGGCGAAGGCGGGATGATCACAGGGCTTTCCGCCCCACTCCTGCTGGAGGGCAACTGCGCGCTTCTTCTGCATCGTAACGGGCTCGGGACAAAATGCGATGGTACGGGTGCGAACCAGAAAAGTATCACCGACGCAGAAGAGGCTGTTGACTTACGCCGTGGCCGCCGCCGTCGCCGCGACCTGCGCGGCCATCGCTGCTGCCTGCGCGACGCTCTGGGGCGAGCCCGTAAATGCCACGATGCCAAGCCCCAGTCCCTTGAGCTTGTTGTGCCACACGATGTGGCCCGACGACGGATCCAGGCAGAACAGTTCACCGCCGGCCCCGGCGTACAGCTTGTCGCCTTCCATCGAGACCGTCACGAACGTCGCACGCTTGAGCTTCGTGCGCCACAGCTCTTCACCCGACGTCGCCTGAATGGCCACGACGTGCGAGCCGACTCCGATGTAGACCACGTCTGATTTGCGCGAGCGTGCCATGGGACCGATGCCTCGTGAAAGCGGGACCGTGAATGATTGGCGGGCGACCGCGAGTTTAGCTCTCCGACGGCTCGTCGTCGACCTCGTCGACCATCGCCACGTCCGCCAGCAGCGCGCGCGCCTCGTCGACGAATGCTTCCGGTACCAGCACCGAGACACCACGCGCCGTCGCCCCTTGAAAGCCCGGGCCGAAAATCCCGACCGTATCGTTGCTATCGCGCATCGCCGGAATCTCGGCCGATTCCAGTCGGGCGATCGCCAAGTCCGCTTCGAATCCGGACGCATACGTCACCAGCACATGCCAGGCGTTGGTCATGATGTTGCTCCAGTTGATGAGGGACAGGCAACCGCGTTCAACGACTCTGACCCCTTGAACGCTCCGATTTCTTCGCGACCTTCTTCGCCGCCTTCTTCACCGGCTTCGGTTTCGGTGCCGGCAGCTCCGCCGCCGTCGCCCGCATGAGCTCGGCGATCAACCCCTGATCCTCCAACTGCTCGGTGATCAGGAACTGCGGCTTCGCCCCTGGATACGGCAGCCCTTCCGTCACCGTGCCCAGCAGCGCACAGCCAGCTACCGTGGGCTTCACGAACAGCTGATTGTCGCACACCAGCGCAACGACTTTCTCGTCGACGTACAGCGCATACTCGCCGAACATCTTCTTGAACGTGACGGCGCCCGCGCCGTGCATCTGGTCGCGTACGTACGCCACGAAACTGAGATCCGACGCCATCGGCCGCTCCGGTGATCGAGTTGCTCCAAGATACGTGCCCCAACACCAAACAGCCCCCGATCCTCTACGGGACCGGGGGCTGTTGGATTCACACGAACGGCAGACTTACATCGCCAGCGTCTGCAAGTCCTGCAGCGCCTTCTTCAGCAGGTCCGTCTTCTTCGGGTCGCAGCTGCGGTTGGCTTCCACGTCCGTCACGAGCTTGGACAGCGTGGCGTTGCGCGCCGCACCCGACGACTTCTCGGCGCTCGAGATCGACGAGCGGATCTCGGAGATCTTCGCCGGCGCCACGCATCCCTTCCGCTCCAGCTGATCCGTGAACGCCTTCGCCAGCGCGAAGCTGGGCGGCCACGAGATCTTCGGCTGACCCTGCGCGTTCAGGTAATCCCACTTCACGGTGTTCGCCGCGTCGATCTCGTTCTGCGAGAGGAACTCGCTGGGCACGAGTTCAGCCACGTCGAGACCACGCGCGATTTCCGAGCTCACGATCGAGCCGTTGTACCAGTACACCGACCACGAGCCGCCCATCGCCATGCGGGTGGAATCCACCGGGCCGCGATCGAACGAGGCGATTTCCTTCGGCTTCGACGGGTCCGACCAGTCGAACACCGAGATGCCGCCCTGATACCACGACTGCACCATGACGTCGCGGCCCGGGATCGGGATCAGCGAGCCGTTGTGCGCGACGCAGTTTTCGTTCGACGACTGCACCGTCGGAATCTTGTAGTAGCTCTTGAACACGAGCTTCTTGTTCACGATCGAGAAGATCGCGTTGGCGCCCCATTCCGGCTTGTCGCCGGCGCGGCACTTGGGCGAGGAACCACCGCCCCACTCGTCGGAGAACAGCATCTGCGTGCCGTCATTGTTGAACGTCGCCGAATGCCAGTAGGCGAAGTTCGAGTCGGCGGCCGCGTCGAGACGCACCGGCGCCACCGGGTTGCTGATGTCGAGCAGCAGGCCGTGTCCTTCACAGGCGCCACCAGCCAGTCCGAGCGCCGGGTACACCGTGATGTCGTGGCACTGCGACCGCTCGCCGCCGCGACCCGTCGGCGCGCCACCGGCCGCACCGGCAAACATCGTGTTGATCGCACCCTGCGCCATACCGCGCACCGTCGCGCTGTCGGCCGCATTCACCGTCGAGCCGCCACGCGCCTTCATGGCATTCTCGAGCAACGGACGGATCACCTGCGGCGGGACCACCATCTCGGCGCCCGACTGCGGGTTCTTCGCGATGAACGCGCCGGAAGCCTTGGCCGCAGCGAGCGTCTTCGCCGCCGCTTCCTTGTCGGCGTCGGAGAGACCATGCGCCGGCGCGGCGCCGAGTCCGGCGAAAATGTTGGCGCGACCCACCACCGCGGCCGAGGCCGGGTTGGCGAGCGGCACCTTGATGATCTCGATGCGCAGGCGCGACGAGTTCGGATCGTCAGCCGCGACATCGGCACAGCCCTCGAGTTCGCCCGCCGAACGGATGCCCGACGAACCGGACACGTAGATGTACACGTTGTCCTTGTCCTTCGGATCTTCCAGCACCGTGTGCGTGTGCGAGCCGCGGCACGTCTGCACGTTCGCGATCAGCTTCGGGTTCTTGATGTCGCTGATGTCGAACACGCGCACGCCACGCATGCGCTCCTTGCTGACGGGATCGGGCACGCCACCTGGCTTGCAGTCCACGCGGCCGTTGTTCGCTTCGGCCGACATGAACATCAGGTTCTTGTATACCGAGATGTCGTTCTGCGACGCGGGGCACGTGTAGGCCACCACGAGCACTGGCTTGGCCGGGTTCGAAATGTCCCAGATCACCGGGCCGTTGTAGTTGCCCTGGATCGCGTACTTGCCGGTGAAGGCAAGGTCGGAATTCGTGATGCCGAGGAAGCCCGGCGGCGAGACCGCCTTCGCCACGACCTTCATGTTGGAGATCGCTTCGCCGGCGTCGAACAGACCGGCCTTGAGGCCGACGCGCGGATCGTTCATTGGCGTCGGTGCGGTCTTGGGCTTCGACGGCGCACACGCCGCGAGTCCCAGCAACGCCACGGCCGCGTAGCCTGTGACAACACTCGCCCCGCGACGACGCGGAAGTGCTTCTGACATGTCTGTTCCTGTGTTCGAAAGGTGGTAGTAGTCCGACAACATCACGCGCAACTGCTCGCCCAACCGGCGCGTCACCTCACGCCGGCGGGGCGAATCCCATCTCCAGCATCATCGTGAACATCCGCTTGATCTCGGTGCTCTGATCGACCTCGACATCGTTGGCGAACTTGAACACGGTTTCGTCCTGCCCCGCGCCCTGTGCCGCGAACAACGTCTTCACCATCGCGACGGCGCCGCGGTGGTGTTGAATCATGTACGTGAGGAACAGCCGGTCGAACTCGGCGCCACGCGCCGCGTTCAGCTCCGCAAGCTGGGCATCGGTCAGCATGCCGGGCATCGACATCTGCCCCATGGCCATGCCGCCCATCGCCGCCATGTCGTGACCGGCGTGCGCGGCCATGTCGTGACCCGCACCGCCCATGGTCACGTTGCCCACGGAGTCGACCATCGGCACCGGCTGACCGCGGTCTTTCAGCCACGTCTGCATGATCGTGATCTCGTCGCTCTGCGCATTGATGATGCGCGCCGTGAGCCGCTGCACCGACGCGCTCGCGCCGTGCGAAGGGGCCCAGCGGGAGATCGTGATGGCCTGCGCGTGGTGGTGGATCATCCCGCTCATGAAGTCCACATCGGCCTTCACCCAGGGATAGCGCAGACTGTCGGCGCGCGCCCGCGCCATCGCGCCGGCATCCCCCATCTGGAACGCCGGCCCGGCCGACGAGGCCGACCGCGACGTGGCACAGGCCGTCAAGGCGACGAGCCCGGCGCTCAAGGCGGCCAGGCGGATCGCACGGTGCATGGAATTGGGCATCGGTCTGGTCACGTGATAGGACACCGGCCGCGAACGGAAAGGTTGGAATCTGAAGGCTATAGAAGGCGCGGGCGCCCGCAAGCCGTGAAGGCTAATTCACGTCCCGCAGCGGGATCGCCCGCGACCCCGCCACCGTGACCAGGGCGAGCCGCCGCAGGTGCACCGAATCGGCCGCCGCCACATACGCCGACGTCTGCCCGGTCGACACCAGCGCCCGCGTGAGCTGCGCCAACCCGCCGCACACATACCGGTTGCACAGATTCGACCGCAGCGCCCGCGGCAGATGGCACCCCGCCGTGGTGTGAAACACGCACGAGCCGCGGTAATGCCGGGCCGGCAGGTACGACGCATACCGCGCCTCCAGCGACTCGGCGGTCACTGTTTCCCCGTCGTCGGTGAGCTGGGCGCGCACCCGCATGATACTGTCGGCGTGCAGGAACCCATGGGTCCCGCCAGCGGTGCAGCATTCGCCGCGGCAGGTCCCGCAGCTCGCGCCGATGATGTCGGGCATGGCCGGAATCGACGCCGGCAGCGCCCATCCCGCGTCCTGACGCGCCGCGTCGGCCTCGGCGCTCATGGGGGCGCTGTTGTCCCGCACCGCCTCGCTGAAGGCCTCGGCGATCGTGCCGCGCAGCCGGTCCAGAAACGCGTCGCGCGACGCCTCGGGAAGCTCGACCGTGTTGCGGGAATTCGCCGGCAGCAGGATCACCGGCAGCTCCTCCCCGCCATGCTCGGCGCGATCGGCGAGGGCCAGCTGCTCCGCCTGGGCCAATAGGCGGGCATTCCGGGCCCGCTGGGCCGCGATGGGGCTTTCTCGGGGAGACATTATATGGTGCAAGCTACTTAGAGCCGTGTGGTGCGGTGTGGGGTGTTGGACTGGGGATTGTGCGCGGGCGGTGGGCGGTGGGCTCCTGAGGCTTGGGGCTGCGGGCTATCTGCCATCTGCCATGGGCCGTGGGCCATGGGTGGGAACTGGAAACTGACCGTAACCCACGGCCCACGGCTCACCGCCCATGGCCGCCAGCCCACAGCCCACAGCCCCCAGCAGCACATCATTTTTTCTCTCAGGCGCCAAACTTTGAAGCCGAATTCGACCTCCCGCTGGCCCATCCCCCTCGGCGCCGTGCTCGTCCACCTTGGCATCGGCTCGGTGTACGCCTGGAGTACGCTCAATCGGCCGATCATCGCCGCCCTCCCGCCGCAGCCGTGGTGGGGGAGTCCGCCGTACACCACCTTCACGGCGGCCCTCGTGCTGCTGGGGCTGAGCGCGGCCACCATGGGCCCGTGGGTGGAGCGCGTCGGCCCTAGGGTCGCCGCCAGACGGTCGGCCCTGTTCTTCGCCGGCGGGCTCGCCCTTGGTGGCCTCGGGCTGCTCTGGCAGCAGCCGCTAATGCTGTTCCTCGGACTCGGCATCCTCTGCGGCATCGGCTGCGGCATTGGCTACATCGCGCCGGTCAGCACGCTCGTGAAGTGGTTCCCCGAGCGCCGTGGCATGGCCACCGGGTTCGCCATCATGGGCTTCGGCGGCGGCGCCTTTCTGGGGGGCTATGCGAACGCCTTCCTGATCGAGCAGCTGGGGGTGGCCCGTGCGCTGTTCGTGTTGAGCGGCGTGTACCTCGCGCTCATGACCACCGGCGCGCTACTGCTGCGTCCGGCACCCGAGCCCCTTCCCGGCTCGGCCACGCCCGCCGCCACCGGACTCACGCGAAGCGAGGCGGTGCGCACGCCGCAGTTCCTGCTCCTCTGGGGTATCCTCTGCGTGAACGTCACCGCCGGCATCGGCATTCTCGCCCAGGCGTCGCCCATGATGCAGGACCTCTT
>NZ_JBILKJ010000006.1:0-66958 GCF_044376735.1 Gemmatimonas sp. | reverse complement strand
CTCAGCGGCATGATCTCCACGTCGAGCACCGATGGTCGCACCGGAGTCGCGGCCACCTACGGCGTGGCACGGTCCACGCCCATGGTGACCGCCGGGCTGCTTGGCGCGTTGGTGACCCGTGATTACGACCCGCAAACGGGGTTCGTCTCGCGTCCGAACGTGCTCATGACCAACCCGTATGCCACCGTCACCATGCAGCCGGCGTGGCTTCCGCGGAACGTCGTGTGGTTCAAACATGGACCCAACGCCATTCTCTTTCAGGATCCCACAACGCGGCGCATTCAGGAAGGCAGTTTTTCCTATTCTGGCGAGATACTTTTTCGCAGCGGTGCGAGCATCACGCCAGTCATCGAGCACAGTCTGCAGCGCCCTACGGCACCCGTGGTGCTCTTCCCGCGAGTCGCCATCGCGGCCGGCACGCACGACTACCTGCGTGTCGCGGCCGTGCTGCGCAGTGATCAAAGTGCCAACATTGCCGGCACCGCAACCGTTTCCTCCGGCGCGTTCTTTGACGGTTCGCTGGACCGGGTTGAGTTCACCACTCGGTGGTCTCCGACCCCGTACGTGTCGCTGCGTGGATCGTATGAGATGAACCGGCTGCGATCGCTGGGAACACGCGACTCGAGCTTCGTGACCCATCTGGCGGGACCAGAGCTCCGCGTGTTCCTCAACCCTCGCCTGCAATGGAGTGCGTTCTACCAATACAACACGGCCGTCGAACGCGGCACGCTGAATGCGCGCTTCAGCTGGGAGTTCACGCCGTTGTCCTTCCTGTACGTTGTCTACAACGACCGGCAGGCCGTGTTGAATGGCACCACCCCGACCGCACGTTCGCTCATCGTCAAGATCAGCTGGTTGCGACAGTTGTAGTCCCACGCCGCGGTGCTCCGCCGGGCCGCGTCCGTCGGTCGCCGATTCGCGCGACCGATAACCGGGTTCCCCGCGGCTGGCCGTTGTGCGAGGGGCGATACAACGCAGACCACGTGACGGAGTGCGTCGTGGCATGATTGAGCCGATACCGGGCTCTGACGACGAGCGGCAGCCGTTCGCCGCGCGGCTTCATCGTGGTTGACCAGGCGCTCGTACGTGGATTCGATCGTCCCATCGCGCGCGCGGAACAATGGTTGTTGTTGGTGCCTTCCAAGACGTGCGGGAGGAACGCGATGTCGTACGGATTGCCCGCCCGTGACATCGAGCCCAAGAGCCCTGACTCGGCCAGTCGCTCTCGGTAGCGCCGGGACGAGTGTTGGGCGGATTCAATCGGTCGTCGTTTCCCCGATCGAATCGGTGCTTCATCGGCTCAGCGCTCGCGCGTTGGCCAACCCCACGATGCGCTCGGCGATCTCATCGGCCGCGAACGGTCGTGCCGCCGCGAGTGCCGCCTGTGCGGCCCGCGCTCGCTGCGTCGTCGCCTCATCGCCCACGAACCATGCACGCAGCGCGTTCGTGACCGCCTCGGCCGACGGTGCCCACACCCCACCGCCGGACTCGCGCACGAGTTGCACATTGCCCGATTCCTGACCGGGGATCGCGCCGTACAGCACCAGCGGACAACCGGCGGCGAAGGCCTCACAGATCGTGCCCGGACCGGCCTTGGTGACAAGCGCCGATGCGGCACGCAGCATGAGGCCAAGAGTGTTGACGAAGTCGTAGATGTGCACGCACCCCGTCCACGTGCGCGCGCGGAGACGCTCGGCCAGCGGTGCGTTGCGGCCGGTCACGATCGCCAGATCACAGGGGAGCGCGGCGCCGTCGATTGCTTCCGCAATCTGCTCCAGCGGACCAACGCCATCGCCTCCACCGATCAACACCACGGTCGGTCGTTCGACGCTCCACCCCAGCTGTCGCGCGAGCACCTGCTGTTCACCGCGTTGATGAACGAACGAGGGTGCCACCGGCAGCCCGACCTCGATGGCACGGGCCGAGGCCACGCCGAAGGCGAGCGCCTGCCGTCGTGCCTCGCTCGTGGGCGTGATCACGAGATCCGCCTTGCGATAGTACCATGACGCGTGTCCACTCACGAGATCGGTGACGACCACCGCGAGCGGCACATCGCGGAAGGCGCGGCGGAGCGGTGACGTCAGCAGCGGGTGCGTCGACACGATGACGTCAGGCACGCCATCCTCGTGCAGGGCGGCGAAGGTCGGGCGCAGCGCCGGCCACGCCAACGCGTGTGCGCAGGCGGTCAAGCCACGACTGTTCGTGAGACGGAACCCGCTGCGCCAGAGCCACGACGCGCCGTTGATCACGCGCGGATAGGCCGCCGAGAGCTGGTCGAACGGCCAGCGACCGCTCATCGCGTACGGGTCGACCAGCCGGACCGCAATGTGCTCAGAGCGGCGTTGCAGCGCGTCCCGGAGATTGTTCGCGGCGGCCCGATGTCCACCACCCGTATCGCTGAAGGCAATCAGGACACGCATGGGGCGACGCTCGTCGGAGAACAGTGTGTCGCCACGTGGACTGCGCGCTGGCAGGAACAGGTCACGATCGCTCGCGGGGGTGTGCCCCGCGCGCGATCAGTCGACACGCGGAATAGTATACTAATGTTACTCGGGGTAGGTTGACCATCCGTCCAGCGTACAACGCGATCGTCGACCTCGCCAGCGCCTCGTCGCTGGCGGCGGCGTGCCTTCGCGCTCGCTTGGGCCCCGTGATGGCCGCGGGAACGTCGGTCACGGGCGGGGGGCGACCGCGGCGGTGCATGAAGCGTTGGTCGATCACCGACGTCGGTGGGTAAGGCGCTGGCTCTGCGTCGGTTTCGGATGCACCTTCCGTCATGGCATTCGATCTCGCAACGCGCTTTCTCGAACGGTCGCGTCACTACCTCGGCACGGAGTACCCGGCCAAGATCCGCCTCGCCCTGGAGGCGATGCCCCCGGAACAGCTGTGGTGGCGTGCCAACGCCTCCTCGAACAGCGCGGGTAACCTGGTGCTGCATCTGGCGGGCAACGTGCGCCAGTGGATCGTGAGCGGCGTGGGTGGCGCTCCGGACGTGCGGCAACGCGATCTCGAGTTTTCCGCGCACGATGGTCCGCCGCTCGACGCATTGTTGGCCACGCTCGATACGGCGTGCGCCGACGCGACCGCGGTGTTGGCGCGGCTCGACGCCACGTCGCTGTCGGAGATGCGTCTGATTCAGGGGCGCGAGACGAGTGTGTTCTCGGCCGTGTATCACGTCGTGGAGCATTTCTCCGGGCACACGGGGCAGATCATCCTGCTGGCCAAATCGTTCGCGCCGGATGGCGTGCGCTTCTACGACGATACCGGCGGTTTGGCCCGTCCCGTGTTTCTGCCGGACGGTGTGAGTGATGTGGACTGAGGCCGTGCGCATAATGCGTCTGGAACGTACCCGTGCGCGGACAACGATGACATGAACGCGCCGAGCGTACTCGAACGACTGAGCACCGCACTGGCCGAGCGGTATGTGCTCGAACGCGAGATCGGGCAGGGGGGCATGGCCACCGTGTTTCTCGCACGCGATCTGCGCCATGAACGCCGTGTCGCCATCAAGGTGCTGCATCCGGAGCTCTCGGCGATGCTCGGCCCCGACCGGTTCCTGAGCGAAATCAAGCTGACGGCCAGCTTGCAGCATCCGCACATTCTGCCGCTGTTCGATTCGGGCGTGGCGGACGGTCTGCTGTACTACGTGATGCCGTTTGTCGAAGGCGAAACGCTGCGCGCGCGACTCGATCGCGAGCGGCAGCTGCCCGTGGCCGACGCGGTGCGCCTGGCGCGCGAGATCGCCGATGCGCTGCACTACGCGCACGAACGAGGCGTGGTGCATCGCGACGTCAAGCCGGAGAACGTACTGCTGCAGAGTGGGCGTGCGGTCGTCGCCGATTTTGGTATCGCGCTGGCGGTGCAGCAGGCCGGTGGCACGCGCATGACGCAAACAGGCCTGTCCCTAGGCACGCCGCACTACATGGCGCCCGAACAGGCCATGGGCGAGCGCAACGTGGACGCGCGCGCCGATGTCTACGCGCTCGGTGCGATGACGTACGAGATGCTCGCCGGCGAGCCGCCGTTCACGGGGCCAACCGCGCAGGCGATCGTCGCGCGCGTGATGACGGAACGGCCTCGCGCGTTGCGCATCGTACGCGGCACGGTGCCGGAGTACGTGGACGCGGCGGTGAACACGGCGCTCGAGAAGTTGCCGGCCGATCGCTTCGCCACGGCTGCGCTCTACTCTGCGGCGCTCGAAGCATCGAACGCGACGCTGGCGCGATCTGGCGCACGGTCGGCAGCGACGGCGCCTGCGCATGGCCTTGGTGCGCGCGCGGCGTTGATTGGCGTGGCGGCGCTGATGGTGGGCGGTGCGCTGGGCGCGTTCGCGATGTCGAAGCGCGCGCCGGCGTCGGCGTCGACTGCCGCGCTTGCGCTCAAGTACGCCGTGACGCCGCCGGACTCTGTCACGCTGCGATTGATCTGTTGCGGGCAGCTGTTTGCGATTTCGCCGGACGGACGCTGGCTGGTCCTGCAGGGAACGCCGCAACGCTCGGCCGCCGATACGCTGCGTGCGCCAAGCAATTATTCGTTGTATCTGCGCGACCTTACCGAGTTGAGCACGCGCAGACTCCCGGACACCGACGGCGCGACTGCGATCTTCTTCTCGCCCACGAGCGACGAGATCGGTTTCGTGCGAGGACGACAGCTCTATCGGCTGGCGCTCTCCGGCGCGGAGGCTCAGCCTGTCGCTGAACTGCCCGATGGGTTCGTGGGCGGCGGCAGCTGGGGCGACGATGGCCGAATGATGGTCGCGGTCAGTGGTCGGATGATGGAGGTGGCCGCGTCGGGGGGGACGCCCAAGACGGCGTTCACGTCGGAGGTGCCCGACCTGCAGTTCGGCGGGCCCCAGCTGTTCTCGGCCGAGCAGCTCCTGCTGTACACCGCGGGCGGATTCGCGCACGATCCGCAGATCGTCTGGCGCTCGCTCAAGACGGGGAAATCGCACGTGGTGGTCAACGCGGCCACGCCGACGTACATGCCAGCGCAGCGCGTGCTCTTGGCGGTGCGCGACGACGGCGCACTGATGCAGTACCCGTTCGATCTGGCCACCGGGGACACCACAGGACCTGGGGTACGCATTGCGAGCGGCGTGACGCGCCGGTCGCCGATCGTGATCCACGGTGAGTATTCAGCGTCTCGGACGGGGACACTGGTGCTGGTCACGCGCGGCGACGAACGCATCGATGCCGGCGCGTCGCTGGTAGACCTGACTCGCGGCGGTGCGGTCACGCGCGTCCTCCGGGACTTCACGAATTTCGTGGATTTGTACCTCGATCCAACGGGAACGCGGGCATTGGCCACTGCAGCGGTGTCGCGAGGAGGACCGCGCCTGCCGTACATTTTTGATATCGCGCGCAACGTCGCGACGCGCTTGCCGATGGACGGAACGATGTCCTCCACGGCCTGGACGCGGGGTGGTGACTCGCTCCTGTACTCCGTAGCTGCTGACGAAGTGATGGCGATTCCCGTCGTCGGTGGTCGCACGCCGAGCCTCGTGTTGCGTCTGCAAGGTTGGAGCATGTCCGACACCCGCATGAGCGTCTGGGGCCCATGGATCGCATTCGTTGGCGTGCAGAAGGGGGACTCAAGCAGCGTGACGCAGATCGCGCTTGCGCATCGCGACTCGGCCGGCGCCGTGCGTCCCCTCAATCGAAGTCGCTTCGTGCAGGGTGATCCCACCATCTCGCCCGACGGCCAGTGGATCGCCTACACGACGACGGAGAACGGCCGCAGCGATGTGTTCGTCAGCCGGTTTCCCGTGTCCGACGGGCGATTCCTCGTGTCGCCGAGCGGCGGCGAATATCCCTCGTGGTCCAGCGACTCGCGCACGATCTTCTTCCAGCGCAGCAATCAGATCATGGCGGCAAGCATGACGCCGCCAAGCGGAGCGCAGACTGGCTCGCCTGCACTCGGCGCCCCGCGCATGCTGTACACGCGAGCGCCGTGGGGCCTGTTCGACATTATGGAGAATGGCAAGACCATCCTCTTCGTCGATCGCGTGCGTGAAGGCGACCCGCGAGCACTCGTGGTCACCCTGAACGCGCTCGCCCGTCCATAGCGGACGTGTTCGGGATTCCCGTCGCGTAGTCCCGATCGTTTTCGCACCACCGTCCCGCCAGCTCCTCGTCGCGGGGCACGGCCACGCCACCATCCCGGCGGCCTGCTCCGCATCGAACCGCTCGAGGGGCACGAAGCGCCGGAGCACGGCACGGCGGAAGCGTACGGGCGGCAGCTTGGCGCGCTGGCCACGCCGGCCGGTGCGCGGGTGCTGCTGTCTGACACCTGGCCACGGTGCAGCGCGTGGTGGAGCAGCGCTTCAGCGTACACCGGTGATGCGGCGGGTGCCGCGCGGCGTGTTGGCTGCACCGCGCGCACAGAAGGCAGGCGCTCGCGCTCAGCGCGCAGCGATCGCATGTTGCGTCAGCACCACCGTGACGACGAAATCCGTCGCGTTTTCAGATGCGGTTCTGAATAGCACTCGTCACCACTTGCTGAGGGCGCCGTATGGGATCGACAGCAATTCGACTGTGCGCACTCGTTGTCGTGCTCGCCATTGGCTGTACGGGAGGCGAGGCGACGGCACCCGAGGCTGTCGCCAGTGTCTCGATCACCAACCCGTCCACCAGCCTGCAGTATGGACTGACGGTTCAATTGGCCGGATCGGTCAAGAGCGCCTCGGGCACCGCACTGAGCGGTCGCACCATCACGTGGACAACGTCCAACGAGGTGATCGCCAGGATCTCGAGCACGGGGCTCGTGACTGCCGGAGCGGTTCGTGGAGGAACCGCTGAGCCGGTCACGATTACCGCGTCGAGTGAAGGGAAATCCGCGACGACCACGTTGAGGATTGAGCCGATCCCGGTCGCCACCGTGACCCCGTCGCTTGCTCAGGTGACCGTCTACGTCGGACAAACCGTGCAGCTGGGCCTAACGGCGAAAGACGTCACGGGAGGAATCGTCACGGGCCGTTCCGTCACCTGGACCAGCACGTCCCCGAACGTTGCCACGGTGTCGGCACAGGGACTTGTGACAGCCGTGGCACCTGGTGCGGCCGCGATCACGGGCAGCATCGAAGGCAAGACTGCAACCACCGCCATGGCCGTAGCCGTGGTCCCGGTGAGTACGGTGTCGATCAGTCCAGCGACTGGCCGGATCAACGTTGGGCAGACCTTGCCGCTCACGGCGTCGGCCAGAGACAGCGCGGGCAATGTGGTGACCGGCCGCGCGGTGACGTGGAGCACGTCGGCACCGGCGGTGGCCACGGTGAGCACGGCCGGGGTCGTGACCGCGGTGGCGGCCGGGAGCGCGACGATCACGGCCACGAGCGAGGGGCGAAGTGGGACGGCGCTGATCACGGTGCCCCCCTCGGTGGAGCGGCAGGTGAACGCCACCCAGACCGACAACGCCATCACGGCGGTGCCGGCGACCGGCGAGGCGCCGCACCTGGCGATCACGCCGTCGCCGGCGGTGGCGGCCCGCGGGCGGCTGCTGGTGTTCCTTCCCGGTACGCAGGGGCGGCCCACGCAGTACACGAACATCCTGCGGGCCGGGGCCGCGCGCGGGTTCCACGCGATCGGCGTGAACTACATGAACCAGACGGCCATGGGAACGCTGTGCCAGATGAGCACGAACCCCGAGTGCTACTGGACGGCGCGCACCGAGGTGATCTTCGGCAACGGCACGCCCGTGACCGGACAGATGGCGGTGACCCGGGCCAACGGCCTCGTGAACCGCGTCAATAAGCTGCTGGCGTGGCTGCACGCCACATACCCCGCCGAGGGGTGGGGGCAGTACCTGCTCGCCGACAACGCGGTGGACTGGAGCAAGGTCATTCTAGCCGGCCATTCGCAGGGGGGCGGGCACGTGGGGGTGCTGGCCAAGTCGGTCCTGTTGAGTCGCGCGGTGTATTTCTCGTCGCCCGAGGACTGGAATGACCTGACCGACCGGCCGGCGCTGTGGACCGGTGCGCGCCCCAACGTGACGCCGGCGAGCCGGCAGTACGGTTTGGGCGCCGACGCCGACCCGCTGGTGCCGAACGCGCACGCCTTCGCGCACTGGGACAACCTGGGGCTGCCGAAGTCGGCCACCGGGCCGGTGCTCGTCGACGGCGGCAGCCCGCCGTTCGGCAACGCGCGCCAGCTGCGCACGGCGCTGCCGTTCAATCCGGCCAGTACCGCGCTGACGGCGGCGCTCCGGAACCATGGCATCACCGTGGTGGATACGTCGACGCCACTCGACGCGAACGGCCGGTCGCTCTTCGACACGAACGGCGTGTGGGAGTACCTGTGCTTCCAGTAGCGGGGTCGCGGTGGCCGCGTGGCCGCGTGGCCGGGGCGGGTGCCGGCCACCAACCCTCGGCGCGTTGCAGATCGTCGCCTGGTACGCGGCGATTGGCGGCGCTGAAGCTCCGCAGCAAGCTGACGTCGCGAGCAAGGTGCTGGCGCACGACGGGAGCGGCCGAGGGCAGAGCGGAGCCGCCAGCGGACGCCTCCCGCAGCGCGACGTGGACACCGCCTAGGAGGGTATGGACATCGTGAACACCGTCATCCCGTTGCTGATCCTGATGATCTCCGTGCTGCTCGTCGTGACCCCGTCCGTTGCCGTCTGGCGCGCACGCGCGCGGCAACCCGCAGGACGGGCGGCGTGGCTCTTGCCCGCGCTGGCGTTGATCGGTCCCTCCATCGCCGCCTTCATCTCGGTCGTCCTCATGTGGCTCCCGGCTTACTCGGGGCAATGCGGCGGCTGGCTTGGCGAGACAACCCCATGCAGCGGCTTCGGCCAGTATGCATTCGAGACCATGTACTGGGCCGCCATGAGCATGGCCATGCCTGGCCTTCTGGGGATGCTGCTTGGCGTCGCTGTCCTGATCGTGGTGGTGATCGGGCGTCGTAGGTCCCGCCCGGCTGCGTGAACAGAGCGCACCATGGCTCATTTCCGATGTCTCATTCGTAGCGAGGGCTTCTTGGGCATCATCGAGGGGCGGGACGGCGCGATCGGATGCTTCCCTCGCGCCAGATTCCGGTTCGACTTGTGCGACAGCCTGGGCCCGATCTGTCGCTCGCCGATGTGCGTACAAGGCTCCTCTCGATCCTGCACGGAGAGAGCGAGATCGCCGATTTCCTGAAGCTGCCCGCCGGGGAAGCCATGGCACGGCTCAATCAGGCACGGACGCCGGGAGAGCTCATTGCCATGGAAGTGCGGGACGAACGACGACGAGCCAGCCGTACGCGATCAGTGTCCCGCCACCGCCCATGTCACTTGGAACTCAAGTTCCTGTACGTCATCGGTGCGTTCATGCTCCACCGTAAAGGCGGCGTCGGCAGGAACGCGTAGTCGCTGTCCACCAACCTGAATCATAAACGCCTGCTCAGATTCGATAGCGTCTGCCAGACGACGGAGCTTTGCGACGAATTGTGCCCGTCCGTACGTCTTGGTGAGATCACGCTCCGACATGGTGGTCCTCCTGTAAGCGACACTGATGGTGTGCGGTGACAGCTGTGAGTTGGCAGCCGTGCCCGTTGTTCGTCAAGGGTCGTGCCGCCAGCGGCTCAAGGGTGCTCTTTCGTCTGTCACGGAACCGTCCCGCCTTTGCAACGGACCACGGCACGCGAGTGCGTGCACGGACGGCACCGCTATCCTGCGAGGAGAGCTTCGCACTCCTTTCTCGCTGCCATGTATGAACAATCACCAGCTACCGATGTTGCGCGGCGCACGGAAGATCGTGCTCGGCGCCCTGCTCACTGTCGAGACGGTCGGTGCGCAAGGCGCTCCCTCGTCGCGTCCTGTCGAGATCATCGGACACCGCGGCGCCGCGGGGCTGGCACCTGAGAATACCTTGGCGGCATTTCGACGCGCCTGCGCTATCGGAGTGGATGGTATCGAGCTCGATGTGCATCTCACGGCCGACGGCGTGCTCGTGGTTCACCACGACTATGCGCTGCACCCAGACCTGACGCGAGACGCGAACGGAGCGTTCAGCGTGTCCGAACCACGACCGCAACTGCATCAGAGCACGCTCGCCACGCTCCGCCGCTATGATGTGGGACGTCTCAGGGCGGGATCCGAGTATGCGACGAAGCACCCTGAACAGCAGGCGGCGGATGGCGAGCGTATCCCGACGCTTGATGAAGTGATTACGCTGTTCCAGGCGTCCTGTGCGAGGCCAACGCGACTGGTGGTGGAAATCAAGACGGATCCGACACAGCCGGATCTCGCTGCGGCACCTGCGCAGATCGCGGCGCAGGTTGCAGCACAGCTTCGTCAACGCGGCGTAGCCGATCGCGCGCAGGTCATCGCCTTTGATTGGCGTGCGGCGATGGCCGTACAGCGCATCGCGCCCGAGATACCCACGAGCTATCTCACCTTTGAAGGCGAAGACTCGACGGCGTGGAACACCATTGAGATCGGGCGACCTGGGGGCGCCGTCTGGATGGGTGGACTCGATGTCGATGCGCACAGCGGTTCGGTTCCGCGCGCGATCGTCGCGGCTGGGGGGAAGGCATGGTCTCCCAACTATCGCAACCTGACACCGCAACGACTCGCCGAGGCACAGGCGCTTGGTCTTCGCGTCTATCCGTGGACGGTCAACGATACAGCGACCATGGCGCGCCTGATCGACCTTGGTGTGGATGGCATCACGACGGATCGACCGGACTTGCTACGCGGCCTGCTGCAACGACGGCGCCCTCGGTAGCCCGACAACGCGGCGGCAGCAAGAGCACCGTGGAGGACACGGCAAATCGCCTGTATGCACGTTGCGCCACGTTGCGTGTGTCCGCCTAAAAGAGCCACTGCGCCCCAAGGCGCCCAAAGAACACATTGTCCGGTGTCATTTCGGCTAACGTCGCAGCTCCCCGCGCATACTGCAGCCGACGCAGGACCGTTGTTCCGGCATCAGCGGTGAGCTGCCACTTTCCGCGCGGCGTCCACCGCAGCTGTGGACCAACGGTGGCGTTGGCCAGCTGCAACGCGGTAGCCTGGAGCGGCTGCGCCGCAGCGTTGGAGAGACCGTATTGCGCACCGGTGAGCGACGTGCCAATGCCAAGATCCAAACCCTTCCTTGGCATCCACCAGAGATCCGCTCGCGACGGCAGTAATGCATCGAACAGAAGACGCCGCTTCGGTCGGGCCACCACATGCACGACGGGTACCGCCAAGACACGGCCGAAGTTTGACGCATAGGACATGCCAAGGCCAACGGTGGCCTTGGGAGACATGATGCGATCCACAAAGACGGCCCCTTCAAGGCGCCACTGATCACCGATGGCATCGAGGTCGCCGTAGAGACCAGGACGGGCGACGGCGATCACGGTGTACGTGGCGTTGAGCGTGCGCAGCATCCAGAGATCGGCCGTCACCACACGCAAGCGGCTCTCCAGCGCCGGCGCGGGACGTCCCCCGACCGTTTGTAATGCCGGCAACGCCGCACGTGTTTCCCGATACTGAGCCCCAACGAGAAACATCGTATTGCCCTTGTCGCGAATGAGCCGATTGGCGAGCGACAGCTGCAGCGAGCGCTGGTCGACATCATCACCGGATCGACGCCCGAGCGGGAGCTCGGCCGTCGTAGGCGCAAACGATTCGAGGCGAACGATCAGCCGTTCCCGTTGAGCCAGCAGCGTGCCTGGCGTGGCCACCGCGCCAAACCCGAAAACGCAGAGCAGACGAAACGACAGCGCAAAACGCGACATGACAGGAGGGTTGAAGAGACCACGCATCGCGGGACAGCCAACATTGAATATCTTTCGCCTGAGGTGCAATCGGACAGACCATGCCAACCACTCCTGCCATGTCCACACGACCATTACGTGTGCTGTTGCCACTCGCTGCCGCGTTTTCCATCATCGGGCAAACAGGAAGCGCGCCAGTCGCATATGCGCAGGCGCCTGCAACCCCGCTGAGTATCGCGCGCGTGGATACGCTGCTCGCGACCAATCAGCTGCCTGCCGCCGTGGCCATTGCTGAACAGGCGCTTGCCGCCTCGCCGCGGCAGTTTGATGTGCTCTGGCGCGCGTCCCGAGTGCGCGTCCTGCAGGGGGATGTGGCGGCACCCAAGAGCAAGGGGCAGGAGAAGGCGTACAAGGACGCCTTTGCTCTCGCCGAACGGGCGATCAAAGCCAACAGCGTTGCTCCCGATGGCTATCTGCGTCGCGCTGCCGCGGCGGGGAAGGTGGCACTGTTTGCCGGCACCCTGGATGCCGCCGACTACGTTGTTCAGGCGAAGGAAGACGCCGAGCGTGTCATCGCCATGCCCGGCGCTCCTCCCATCCTCGTAGCGAGCGCCGAGTACATTCTGGGTCGCACGCACTTGAAGCTCACGGAGACACCGCGCCCGCTCCGCATGCCGCTCGGCTTGGGCTTCGGCAACCTCGCGGACGCGCTCAAGCATCTGCGACGAGCGACCGAGCTGCGGCCAGGATTCGTCATGTTCCAGCTGGAGTATGGCCGAGCTCTCATCGAGGACGGCAATGCCGCTGCGGCCCGTACCACGCTTCAGGGGGTCGCGGCGCTGGCCGAACAAGAGATCGGCGATGACGGACGCAAGCGAGAGGCGCTGGATCTGCTCAGAACACTCAAGCCATAGCCCATGCACTCCCACCGATCAAGGCGTCACCACCGGATTACGTCAGCCATCGTTCTGGTTGCCGGCCTGACGTTGACGCACAGCGCGCACGCGCAAGGCGGCCGTTCCGCTGGGGCAAGACGGGCGCCGTCAGCCGCCGCACAAGAACGCATCGCGGCCAAGGACTCCGCCGATGCGCTCGCCACCTTTCGCGAGAATCTGGCGGCGATTCATCAGCGTGATAAGGCGCGGTACCTCAAAACCTACGTTCACACCGAACGACTGGTACGCCACTCCCCAACGGCACTCGAAACCGGATACGAAGGCTGGTCAGCCATCACGCAGAACTCGTGGCCAGACACCCTGATCGTGAAAGAGATGCGAGTCGTGCCGCTCGCTCCGGGTGTAGTCTACGGATACTATCGGTATATCGGCGTGCCAACCCCGGGTGATACCCTCAACGGTGTGTCCACGCGTGTCTTTGTGCGCACACCCGAGGGCATGCGGATCACGGTCACGTCATCGTGGAACGACGCGATCCCCGCCGTCAGGAAGTAGCAGAGCTCGTCGTTTCCCTGCATCCGTCGCAATTCCTCACGAGGAACCAATGGAGCGCGGCGGCATCATCCTGACGATCGATGCGCCGATGCCTGGACATGGGCGGGACGTGTGCGTGTCGCTCGAAGTCGAGGACTGTATGCAGACTTTCCACCTTCTCGCGGACCTTAGCGATGCTTGACGCCCACGCTCCCATTGCCTTCCTCGCGACGGCCAATCCAGACCGCGCTCGATTCTTCTACGCCGACACCCTCGGCCTGCCTCTGCGCTCCGAAGACGACTTCTCGATTGTCTTCGACCTCCAGGGCGTGCCCCTCCGCATCCAGAAGGTAAGGGAGTTCACGCCCCAGCCCTTCACGGCGCTGGGCTGGCAGGTGGCCAACGCGGCACACGCGGTCGCCACGCTTCATGCGCGCGGCGTCACCTTTGAGCGTTACCCGTTCCTGCTACAGGACGAGCAGGAGATTTGGGACGCCCCGGGCGGCGCACGCATCGCGTGGTTCAAGGACCCTGAGGGTAACCTCCTCTCGCTGACCGAGATCGGCGCAGCATAGCAACGGTTTCTGAAGACCGCTGGTGGAAGCGCCCGCCGCACACGCCATCGTTCGGTGTCCGCGGAGGAACGCATGCCTGAGGATTCGGAGTCGAGCGTCGAGCAGGCCGGGCCGTATCGCAATGCCAGGGCGTTCGGCGTCGTCACGCGCCCACTTTCGTGTATCGCGCTTTCACTCCACACCAAGGATCGCACATGAAACTCGGCGCCTTCTCCGTGAGCCTCGCGGTCAAAGACATCGCGGCGTCACGGGCCTTCTATGAGAAGTTCGGGTTCAGCATCCTGGGTGGTAATCAGGATCAGCGCTGGTTGATCATGAAGAACGACGATGTCCTGATCGGACTATTCCAGGGAATGTTTGAAGGAAACATCCTGACGTTCAATCCAGGATGGGATAGCAACGCCAAGAATCTGGATGAATTCACTGACGTCCGAGACATCCAACGTCACTTGAAGAGCCAAGGCATAGCACTTTCCACTGCCGCCGATGAGAGCACGGAGGGCCCGGCGAGCTTTACGGTAACCGACCCCGACGGCAACCAGATACTCGTGGATCAACACCGTTGAACCACTGCTGAACCACTGCTGAACGTGGCCCGGCTCAGCAGAGCCGGTGAGGTTGGGTCATCATGCTTGGCCGGGCACTCGCCTTCGAGCGTCGCGAGGAAGCCCTCGAGCATGCCATTGGCGGGGCGGTTGAACGCGAGGCATCCAATCGCTTTCTTCCATCATTCGCGCGGCCGCGCCGGCAACGGACGGTGGCCGCTCCCGCTTCCTCGACGGTATCGATTCCGGCTATGGCCACCCCCATTACCGTCGCGTACGGCGACGGCATCGGCCCCGAGATCATGAGCGCCACGCTGCGCGTACTCGCCGCCGCGGGCGCACGCATCACCCCCGACGTCATCGAGATCGGCGAACGCGTGTACGCGCGCGGCCATTCGGCTGGCATCGAGAGCGCCTCCTGGGACTCCCTGCGCCGGACCAAGGTGTTTCTGAAGTCGCCGATCACCACGCCGCAGGGCGGTGGCTTCAAGTCGCTCAACGTGACCGTGCGGAAGACACTCGGCCTGTACGCCAATGTCCGTCCATGCGTGAGCTTCCATCCGTACGTGGCCACTAAGCACGAGCGGGTCGACCTCGTCATCGTGCGCGAGAATGAAGAGGATCTCTACGCCGGTATCGAGCATCGCCAGTCCGACGACGTGTACCAGTGCCTCAAGCTCGTGTCACGTCCCGGGTGCGAAAAGATCATTCGCTATGCCTTCGAGTACGCGCGCGCGAACGGGCGCAAGCGCGTTACCTGCATGACGAAGGACAACATCATGAAGCTCACTGATGGGCTCTTTCATCAGGTCTTCGACGAGGTGAAAGGCGAGTATCCGGAGATCCAGACCAATCACATGATCATCGACATCGGGGCCGCGCGCCTGGCCACGCGCCCCGAGGATTTCGATGTCGTGGTCACGCTCAATCTGTATGGGGACATCATCTCGGATATCGCCGCTGAGGTCACGGGGTCTGTCGGATTGGGTGGCTCGTCGAACATCGGCGATCAGTGCGCGATGTTCGAAGCCGTGCATGGCTCCGCGCCGGACATTGCCGGTCGTGGTATCGCGAATCCCAGTGGTCTGCTGCTGGCCGCCGTCATGATGCTGGTGCATATCGGTCAGGGGGACGTGGCGGAGAAGGTCCACAACGCGTGGCTCACCACGCTCGAGGCTGGCGTGCACACGGGCGACATCTACCACGAGAAGGTGTCGGAGGTGGAGGTAGGAACCGAAGGATTCGCCGACGCGGTTATCGAGCGGCTGGGCCGTCGTCCCACCAAGTTCACGCCCGTCGTGTACGCCGGCGGCCCCCCGATCGCGGTTGCGGGCCGCGTCACGCTGACGCACCCGGCGCGCAAGGAACTCGTGGGTGTGGACGTGTTCCTCCACTGGCGTGGCCCAGCCGATGCGTTGGGCGAGCAGCTGGCGCGCGTCAACGGGGACGGCCTCACCCTCTCGATGATCTCCAACCGTGGCGTGAAGGTGTGGCCCAACGGGATGCCGGAAACGTTCTGCACGGACCACTGGCGCTGTCGTTTCGTGGCGACGGATGCGTCGCATCCGCTGCAGCTCTCGCAGGTCCTGAGCCTGCTCATGCGCGTCGGCAATGCGCACTTCGACTTCGTGAAGACGGAGCACCTGTACACGTTCGATGGCGTGAGCGGCTTTTCGCTGGGGCAAGGGCAGTAGCGCGCGGCGCCATCGGCCGGCGCGGTGCCGTGCAGATCTCCGCGATGATCAGCGCGCGTTCGGTCGGATCTGCTGCGCCGCGGACTGCTGCGCCAACATCGATTCCGTTCCGAACCTGAGGGCGCCCGCCAGTGTCCGATAAAGCGAGTCCGCGCGTGCCGACTGACCGGCGGCGCGCAACGCATGGGCTAACGACTCACGCGGTACGTCCACGGTGTCGAGCGCGACGCCGCGTTCCATGAGCGGAACCGCGATGCCCAGCTCCCCCCGCGCCACCGCCAGCTCGCCGCGGAGCAGCAGTTCCGCACTCTCATGCCGCACGTTTCCTGACACTGCGCGGCGGGCCAGCATGTCGAGCATCTCGCGTGCGGCGTCCGTCATGCCGCGTCGCGCCATCGCCTTTCCTGCCCAGTACAGCACCGTCGGCTCGGCGACCCCGTTTCGCGAAAGTGCACGTGCGCGTTCGAGTTCCGCCCGCGCACCCGCCTCGTCACCGGCTTCGCCGCGCGCCCACGCGAGCATCAGTCGTGCACGCACTTCGCCCAGCGCTTCGCTCTTCATCGCCTGATGCGCCTGCGCTGCACTGTCGAACAGCGCCACGGCGGTACGCGGATCACGGCGCCAGAGCGCGAGCAAGCCGAGCGAGCGATAGCCTCGCGCCGATTGCCCCGGCGGACCGCTGAGCATCAGCCGGAACACCGCCGCGGCGGAATCCGGGAATCCTGCACGCACCAATAGCGACCCGTACTCGTTGTTCTGGATGACATCGGTGCGCAGCGACGGATCGAGCGCAAACGCACGCGCGTACGCCCGACGCGCCACCGCCCGATCGCTCTCCGTGTCGAGTGCCTTCCCGGCAGCCGCCAGGTTGATCCAGTCGACCGGATTCAGTGAATCGGTGGCCAACACCTCCAGATACGCCTGCCGCGCCGCCGCGAAGCGTCGCCCCAGAAACAGGTCGTAGGCCATGGATGACCGCGTATCGGAATCGCGCGGGTGTCCGGCAAGCCAGCGTTGCTGGATGGCGATCGCACTATCTGCTTGGCGCCGCCATCTGGCTTGCGTGGCTTCGTTGCGCATCACCTCGCGTTCACTCAGCCGCGAGCGCAGCGACAGCGCGCGTTCGAGAGCCCGCTCCCCCTCGGCGGGTTGGTTGGTGTAATGCAGCAGCTGGCCGAGCGCCGCGTACGCTGTGGCAAAGCTGGAGTCGAGGGCAATCGACCGCCGATAGGCAACGACGGCCGAGTCGTACACCCGACGTCGTGAGTAGTCATTCGCGATCGTATACTCGCGCAGGGCGCCGAGGGAGGCCGTGGTCACGTCGGGCAGCGGTCGCGGCGCGTTGGCTTTGCCTGCAGATTCACCGAGTCGCCCGCGCAATTGGCGTGCTACCAAATCCAGCGCCGACAGCAGCGAGTCATCGGAGACCGCCGTGACCTGATCAGCGCCGAGCGCCCGGCCGGTCGCAACCTCGAGCGTGCGTGTGGACAGCGAGCGCCGCGCGCCAAACCTGGCGAGCGAAGGAATGACGACCCACCCCGCTCCGGTGCGCGTGGCGATCTCAAGCGCCGTCTGCTCGTCGACGAACGTACTGTCCGAGCGACGCAGTAATCGTAGCACCTCACGCATGCGGTCGTGCGTGACGACATTGAGCCGGTCGCCCTGCGCGAGCGCAATGCGCAACACCGTGGTAATGGAGGCGGCCGTGACCGGATCACGCGCCGGGTCCTCGGTGTCCGCGACCAGCACCAACACCGGGGCCGACGAAACGGCCTCGCGCGGACGCAAAGCAACCCACGCGGCGACCGTGACGAGCACTGCCGCCAGAGCAATGAAGATGCCGCTGAATCGGCGCGGCGACGAAACCTGCGTCGTAGTACCCACCGCGGGCACAGTGTGCGGACGGGCGTCGGTCGTGATCGCCGCGGATTCGATTGGGGTGACGCGCGAGCTGTCCGCTTCCCGCCGTGCAGGGAGCGCCGCCAACTTTGCGACATGCGTGGCCGACAGCGCGGTCACGCGATCGTCGGGCTCGCTCTCGTACTCGGCTCGGAGCCGAGTCTCGAGCCGCCGATAGCGCTTGATCGCGTCGCGCAGCGCGGTGCGGGTACCGGGCGCCGCAAGCGCTCTCAGCACCCCGATCGCCGCGTCGGCGTCCTCCGGATCTTCCCCCAGCCATTGCTCAGCCAACGCGCCGGCCTCGGCCGATCGACCCTCCGAGAGCAGGCGTGGGACCAACGTCGCGCACAGCGCGGCGAAGCGTCCCGACCATCGAGCCCGTTCGCGAGCGACCCAGTCATCGAACCCTAGCGCACGATCCAGAAACACGCCGTCGAGGAAAGGGCCGGAATACAGGGCGGCGGCGCGCTCCATCTCGCCGTTGGCCAGTGCCGCGTCGAACAGGCGGACGTCCACGTCGAGTGGGCAGCTGTCGGCGAGCTGGACGTCCTGGACGCGCGAGGCGATGGCGTCACGTCCGAATGCCCGTCGGATGTGTGACAGCGCCTCGGCCAGGTTATGGCGGGCACGCGCCGGCTCGTCCTCGCTCCAGAAGAGCGTGGCCAGCAGCTCGCGGGAAACCGGTCTGGTCTGGCCCGTCAGGTAGAGCAGCAGCGCGACCTTGCGGCGTCGGCTGGCCAGCTCCTGCAGCGCCCGTGCTTCGGGCTCGGTGGTACCGCTCCCCTCGGCGATCTCGAGCGTGAGGCCGCCGAGGGTGCGTATACAGGCGCGTGGCGCGCGGCGCGCGGTAGGGCCCACAGCGGGTCCGTTGCTCATATCGGATGAACGCGATCGGATGAACGTGGTTCCGGCGGTGTCAGCGACCAAGGACATCAACGATCACGGACCGGACCTGTTGATGTCTGCATAAGTGATTATACAACAATGGTTTGAGGCAGTTGATCCCGGGTTGAACCGACAGCTGAGATTGGTTTTCGATCAGCAATTGATCGATTCCCGAATTCCCTTCTGTTTTCGCTCTGGAGCTCTGATGCCCTCGACCTTGCCGCAAAACAAACATCGCGGTCACCGTGCGCGCCAGTTGGCGCTTGCGCTCGCGCTCGCCGCTCTGCTCGGCCCTAGCACGCTGCACGCCCAAGACGTCGGATCTGGATCCGTAAGTTTCAGCTTCACGCGGTTCCGTGGTCCGGCGTACCAATGGAACACGAACCCCAGCAGCAACTTCCCCATTCAAGGGCTCGTGAACGGCGCGTCCCCCAGCACTTTCGACCGGGTCGTAACCTGCAGCCGCCCAGACACCGACCCGAACTGCCGGCTCACTTTGTATTCGGAAGCGTTGACTGGCAACTCCGTCTCGATGCGCTACGATCGTACGTTTACTGGGGCAGGAACCATCTTCGAGAACTTGGTCTCGTTCACACCGAATGCATTCAACAACGTGCCGCTCGGTCAGGATTTCGTGCTCGGCTCGTTGCTGTACCAGAACGGCGCCTGGTTCGGCGCGGGAGACCCGGGGGGTGGTACCATACCGACCTTTCTCGATTTCGTGATCACGACGACGGCCACGAGTGGGGGGACTCCCTTCAACCAGATGTTCTACGGGACCATCGAGCTGGTCACGAACAACCCTTCCCCTGAAGACTGCAGCACGCTGGCGGGGCAGCAAGCGCAGGCCGATTACCTGTACATCTCCAGCGCGAGCAGCATCATTCTAGGCGGACCCGCAACCAATTCGCTCCGCGTCTACGACAACTTCTGCGGGCCCACCACCAACGTCGGGACGACCGACCTAGTGGCCCAGTTCAACTCGCTCGAGGTCAAGGGCTTCGAGAACGCCAGCGGCGGCGGCTTCGTCAACCCATCCATCACTCAGGAACTGACCCCGCCGTCGGGCACGAGCGTCGTGCCGGAGCCGTCGACCTACGCGCTCTTTGCGACCGGGTTGGTGGGGCTCTTTGCTGTCCGGCGTCGCCGGCGCAGCGCCAACTAGTCGGTTGGTCCATGTGGTGCACGCGAGCGCCGCTCCCCGTTCGGGGAGCGGCGCTCGCTGCATCGAGGGCACTCGCCGCCGGATGGGATCGGAGCTGCTGTCGCGGTGGGTCGATGATCCGTCGCGCAAACCGCGTGATCGCCTACGCGTGTCCTCGCGAGCGGCTTGGGGGAGTACGCATCCCAATGGAACGGCATTCTCCTCGAATCCGCGAAGCAGGCGCCGGTGATCGCCTCCTCACGCGCGGGATCTGGACAATCGGCCCCGCGGTTCCGTGTCGCCGATCCTTCGTCATGCGTGGGCGTGTGTCGCGTCGCTGCTGCGCGCGCCGCACGATCCGTGGACGATCGACGCCAGTCTGGATGCGTTCACGAAGAAACCGACGCGACGCGTGGCCCGGCCACCCCGCGTGACGCCACGATCGGCGGTGACGCCTCCGTGCACGATCATGCCGCCGGCGGGCATCTTTACCGGTGCCCGTTGCGCGTTATGCAGGGAAGCCGAACCGATTCTCAAGCCGGGTAGACCGCACGCGCGTCCATCGCTGGTGGGCAGCGCGGCGGTCGGCCCGCTACGGCGCCGCCGACGCCACCACGCGCCAGATCTCGCCCGCGTCGGTGACCACGTAGAGCGCGCCGTCCGGCCCCTGTGTGAGCGCCCGGTACCGCACGCTTGGCAGCGGGGCGTTGAGCGTGCCGCTGGCCAGCCCCGCCGCGTCGAGGTCGATCACAACGAGCCGCTGTCCCGCCATGATCCCCACGGCGAGCCGACCGTTCCACGCGCGCCACTGCGGGCCCACCAGGAACGTGGCGGGTCCCATGCCTTGCGAAGTGCCCCCGTTGCTCCACGCGGGGGCCAGCGCCGCCGGAAAGCGCGCGAGGTCGGTCATCGGCATGCTCGTCGGTGTGCCGGCGTAGCCGCAGTAGTTGCTGGGACAGGAGAGCGCCGGTCGGCCCTGCGGATCCCACCCGCCGTTTCCGCCGGCCACGAGTCGCGTGACTTCGTCGCTGTGGTTGGGCCCGTGTTCCGCGATGAACGGCTGCCCCGAACCGGGGCGAAAGGCGATGCCCTGCGGGTTGCGCAGCCCGTAGGTGAAGATGCGCGGGTCGAATCCCGCCGGCGGGTTGTTGCCCGGCGCAGCGGCACCCGACGTCGTCACGCGCAACACCTTGCCGCCGAGCAGGGTGGGATGCTGGGGCAACGTGGCGCTGTGGTTGTCACCGGTGGCGATGTACAGGAAGCCGTCGGGGCCGAAGCGGATGCGCCCACCGCTGTGCGCCCCCGAACCACCGACGGCGTTCGCGGCATCCTTGAACGCGATGTCGGTGACGATGTCGGTGCGCGCAGTCGCCGTGGTGTAGCCGGCATCGAGTTGCAGCCGCACCACGCGATTGGTGCGCGGCGACGTCGTGAGCGCTGACGCCATGAAGACGTAGATCAGCCGATTGGTGGCGAAGCCGGGGTCGAGCGCGACGCCGTTCATCCCGCTCTGCCCGAGGCAGAAGAGATCGGGCGCCACGAGGGCACTGCCCGTGGTGCCGAAGAGGCGCGCTCTGGTCCCGTTGGAACGGCGTACGCTGAGCCCTGCACACCGCTCCGTGTAGAACAGCGCGCCATCGCTCGACACGGCGACGTCCCACGGGGCACTGAGCCCGCTTTCCACCACACTGCGCGTGAGCACCGGCGGGTCGGTGACGGGCGCAACGGGTGTGACGGGCGCGACCGGCTGCACCGGCGTATCCGTGTCGGAAGCGCACGCGAAGAGCAGGAGCAGCGGGAGGCTGGATAAGAAACGGTGTGGGCGCATATCATTTCATACACAGGCGCCCCCGCGATCGGTTCCCAGTCCCCTTGCCCCGGTACCATGTCCCAACTTCCCGATCTTTTCGACCCCGCCGGCGTGGACACCATGCTGCGCCGCCTCGATGCACTCACGCCGGACACGCGGCCGCTGTGGGGGAAAATGGGCGTCGCCGAGATGCTGGCCCACGCCAACGTGGCCTACGAGATGGTGTATGAGCAGAAGCACCCGCGCCCCAACCCGATCGTGCGCTTCGTCCTCAAGACCATCGTGAAGCAGAAGGTCGTCGGCTTGGCGCCGTATCCGCGCAACTCGCCCACGGCGCCGGCGTTTCGCATCAAGGAAGCGCGCGACTTCGCCACCGAGCGTCAGCGTCTCATCGCGTTCCTCCGGCGGGTGGCTGCCGAGGGGCGGGCCGCGTTCGAGAAGCGGGAATCACCCTCCTTCGGTCCCCTCACGGCGGCCGAGTGGAACGTGCTCTTCGCCAAGCACCTCGATCACCACCTCACGCAGTTCGGCGTGTAGCCGACGCGCGTCGGCGCGGCGGGCGGTGGCCGCTGCTCCGTGCCCTCCGCTCGTGCCAAAAAACGACGGCCCCTCCACCGTGATGGTGAAGGGGCCGTCGTCGTACGTGCTGCCGCCTACCGCGGCATGACTGCGTTACGGATTACGATCGGTGCATCCCTTGAAAAGCGGATTGTTTTCTTCCGGCTGCGTGATCGGAAGATTCACATCCTTCCCGTAGCTGCCGCCCTTGTAGTGCAGCCCCTGCGGGAAGACGGTGGCTTCCGTGCGACCGTACTGACGGATGAGGCGGCGCATGTCACCCAACCGCTGGCCGCGGCTGAAGGTCCAGAACGCCTTCTCGCGGAAGTGCATATTCACGCGACCGGCCTCAGTACCCGGATCAATCAGCGCGGCCATCGCCACCGGCTGAATTTCCCCGAGCTTCGGCGGGGCCGCCCGTAACGCGTTGTGAATGGCCAACCACTGCGTGGGGTTGTTGGTGCGCAGCGCCACCTCGGCCTCAACCATGCGGGCATCGATGCCGTTCACCACGTCGACGGACGTGAGCTGCCCCCACATGCCCGTGGTCCGCGTGAAGGTCTGTCCGTCCTGACCGTTGATAGAACCACTGGTCGGGATGGTGACCGGCAAGCGCGGATCGCGGGCCGACGCAAACGGAATGGCGTTCGCGACGAGGATGTTGCGTGAATTGCCTTCGACGCTGTCCCCCACGCTGTAGCGGCGTGAGCTGAGCCCCTGCCCCCAGATCGTGTTGTTGCTCGTGGAGTTCGAGAAGGTATGCGCGTAGGTAAAGTTCGTGGGGAGGCCGGCGACCAGCGTCCCCGCGCCCGCGAAGTCGCCGAGCGCCAGGGCGACACGAGCACGCACCACACGGATGGAACGATTCATCAGCACGCTCGCCGCGTCGGTCCCGTTGGCGAACGTGAGTCCGGTATCGAGCGACGCGGCCGCCAGCGCAAACACCTGCGCCGTGGTCTTCGGCGTTCCATTCTCCGGCGGGTTGGAGAGCGGATTGCTGGGAATCGGAATGCCGTTGCAGAAGTCGAGCGCCAACTGCATCTCCGCAAAACCACGCGCGAGATACATCTCGGCAATCGTCGCCCGTGAACTCGGGCTGAACTTCCGCAGCGACTCGATCGCCTCGTACGCACGCGTACGCGTACGATAGAGGCTGCGCACCATTCCCGTGATCGACGAATTGATCAGCTGGATCTGCCGCTGATCGGTTTCGTCGTTCTGAATGAACGTCGAACTGGTGGACCATTCATCAGCCAACAAGCCGCCGAACAGCCACGAGCTTTCACCGCCACCCGTAATGCCACGGAAGGTGGCGATGGTGCCGTTCGCAAGCGCGACGGCGCCGTCAACTTTTTCGAGATCCCCGGGGGCGATGATGTCGGGGTCGACCACGCCAAGCAGGCGGTCGTTCGCTGTCTGGCAGGCCGTCAGCGAGAGGGCGAGCGCGGCCACGGCGCCTGCCGTTCGGCTCAACGAGCGCCGGCCCAAAAATCGATATGGAGTCATAGGGGTCGGTAGCCTCAGAATCCGATGTTGATACGCGTGATGAGGTAGCTCGGCGGTCCCACCGTCTGGAACTCGCTGGGCGCGTCCGTGCCGCTCGTGGTATTGAAGCCCGACTCCGGATCGGTGCCGCGGTAGTTCGTCCACAGCTTGAGATTACGCGCCGTGACCACGAGCGACAGCGAGCGGCCGCGCACGAGGCGCTTGGCCAAGCTGCTCGAGACCGTCCACTGGGCCGAGATTTCACGCAAACGCACGAACGCGCCGCTTTGAAGGAAGCCGTCGAGCGTACGGGCCGGGTGTTCGTTCGCGGCGATATTCGTGGCCTGATCCACGAACTCGGCCTTCAGGTTGTTGCGTCCCGAGCAGTTCGGGCGCGTGCAGCGGATCCGCTCGGTGTTGTTGTACCACTTGCCGCCGCTCCGCCAGTCAACCATGCCCTGCAGACGCAGCTGCCGGTTGAACAGATCGAAGCCGTTCACCAGCGTCGTCATGTACCGGGGCGTAGAGTAGCCGCGGAAGATCACCGAATCGCCGACGAACACTTCGTTGCGGGCTGCATCGGGGAAGTACGTCAGGAGACCGTCGCCGTTCTTGTCTGCCCAGCCCGTGATGGGCTGCGACCAGAGGCCACCGATGGGGTACCCTGCCACGGTACGCGTGGGCAGTCCAAGCTGCGGCGGCGTGTCGCCGAGCGACACGACTTTGTTGTCGTTCGACGAGAAGGCGATGTTCGCGTCCCATCCAAAGCTGTTCTTCTGCACCAGCTGCGCGTTGAGCGCCACTTCGACACCGGCGTTCTTCACCGAGCCCAGGTTGCGCAGCTGCGAGGCGACGGAGCCATACGACGGCGGCAGCACCGCGCTGATGAGCGCGTCGGTGGTGAGCTTGCTGTAGTAGGTGAAGTCGAGGCTCACGCGCTGGTTGAACATCTGGGTTTCGAAGCCCATCTCGTGTTCGGCCGAACGCTCCGGGCGGAGATTGGCGTTACCGAGTGCGCCCTGGATGACCGTGGGCTGGTCGGTGGCGGCGACGCTGGTAATGCCCGCGGTGTAGAAGAAGAGCGCGTCGTTCGGGCCGGGCTGCACGCCGGACTGGCCGTATGCGTAGCGCAAACGGAAGGTGTTCACGAAGCCAGGCGCCTTCCACCAGTCCTCTTGCGAGATCAGGTACGACATCGACGCCTTGGGATACACGATGCTCTGGAAGTTCGTACCGAACGCCGAGTTCTGGTCGCTCCGCACGGCCGCCGTGAGGAACAGGCGGTCGCGCCACGCCAATGACTGTTCAATAAAGCTGCCGAACGTCTTGGTGAGCGTGGTGCCTTCGGCGACGGTGAGCACCGTGCCCGAGCTGACGTTCTGCGAACCCGGTGCCAGCTGCTCGGAACCCGTGGTCGAGCTCGTGGAGCGGAAACCGATGTACTGCGCGCCAACGGTCGTCTTGTGCTGGAAGCCGAACTTTTCGTAGTTGGCCGTGGCGCCGAGATCGACGGTGAGGTTGTTGATGAACACCCGGCCGATACCGCGCGAGCCAAAGCGCGTCGTCGCCGTCAGCGGCGGGCCTTCGCCGCGGAAGAGCAGGTTTTCGTCGTTGCGTCCCGTCCAGTCGTTACCCACGGTCGCCCGTGTGGAGAGCCACGATGTGGGACGATAGTTGGCCTGACCCGACCAGATGAAGCGGTTGACCGTCTGTTCGGTCTTTTCCGCCCACATATATCCCGGCGTCCATGCGCGGTAGCCGTTGAGCGGCGTGCCCAAGCCTGTCACGGTGCCGTTTTCGCGTGTGCCCGGGCCACCAAACAGGTGAGAACCAAGACCCGCCGTCGCGTTCGATTCGAGGGAATACCGCTGCGCGACGTTGATGAAGTTGGTGGACATGGCCACGTCGAGCTTCGGATTCAGCTGAGCATTCACGTTGGATCGCAGCGAGCGGCGATTCATCGTGTTGGGACGCTCCGTCCACGGACGGATGGGGATGCCCGTGGAATCCATACGCTGCCGTTCGAACGCCGGCAGTTCCAGCACGCCGATTTCGTTTTCGTCTTCGGCCGACAGGAAGTAGCGGACGGCTTCGGTACCACCCGAGACCTGCACGCCGGTCTGGCGACGGTTGCCCGTCCCCACGGGGGTCAGATTCTTTTCGTCGAAGAGATTGAGCGCACTCGTGGAGTCGGCGGTGCACTGCGCGAGGCCGATGCGCTGCAAGTTGCAGAAGGCGCGGGACGACACCGTTTCCCCCGGACGCTTCCCCCACAGCGAGTACGCATCGGGATAGAAGTTCCGATCGTAGATCGTGCCGCCTTCCCCGTAGACCGACCAGCGGGCCGCGCCCGCGCGTCCCTTCTTGGTCGTCACGAGAATGACACCGTTGGCCGCGTCGGTGCCGTACAGCGTGGCCGCCGACGGTCCCTTCACGATTTCGATGTTCTCGATTTCTTCCGGATTGAGGTCGCCTACGCGGCTTGGGGCGTTACCACCAGTACCACCGCCGCTACCGGTCGCGGTGGTGAAGCTCGCGTTGTTGCTCGTCATACGAATGCCGTCGATGATCCAGATCGGCTCGTTGTTCAAGCTCACGGAGTTCATACCGCGAATGCGAATGCGGGCGCCGGTTCCCGTTTGCGTACCGCTCGTGACCGTGACACCGGGTGCACGCGAGTTGAGCAGATCGTTGAGGTTACCGAGGGGCGCCGACTCCGCGACCTTGGCGACGTCGATGTTGGCCGTGGCGTTGCCGATTTCCACGCGACGCTGCTCGCCCGTGGCGGTGGTTACTACGGCGGCCAGATTGATGGCGGCGGTCGTCATCGCCACGCTCAATGTGGCGGACTGTCCCGCCGCGATGGTGACCGGCTTGGCCTGCTCCGTGTAGCCAACGCGCAAAATGCGAACGGTGTACTGCCCGGGACTGACCGCCCGAAACGTGACACGCCCTTCCGGGGTGGTCTGTCCGGCAACCGTCGTACCCACCAGAAACACGCGAGCGGCTTCAACCGGGCGCTGGTTGGCGGCGTCGGTCACCGTCACGGTCAGGGTAGCGGGCTGCTGCGCTCGAGCTGACGGGCCGGCGAGCGCAAGCAGCCCCGCGAGCGCCAGCAGGGGGCGCCACGAGTTAAGCATGAGCGAGTCTCCTCAGGGGTGGGGAAGGAATGAAGCGTGGGGCGGGATGGGAGGCGGGTGATGCGCACCACACAAGCGGATTATGTACGCACGTTGTAACGACGGCTACTGTCGAGGCGTTCCAACCGTCCCACCGGGCCGCGGACTGTCCCACTCGGCCGACCTTTAGAACGCGCCCAACGCCGCAACCGCGACCACGATGGGCCCGGCCGGCCAGGTTGCGCCGTCCCCGGCCGCACCGCGCAGATTCAGGGACGGCCGCTCAACGCGTATCCCACCCACCGAGCGCCACTCCAGCACCGCGCGTATGCTTTCCTCGCTCGCCACCGAGGCCAGCGTTGGGCGGCGCCACTACCGATTCAGAGCGGAGAAAAACGATGAATGCTTTTGGTGCAAGAACGGCTTTCGTGACGGGCGGTGGCTCGGGGATTGGCCGGGCGTTGTCGAAGGCGCTGTCGGCCCGCGGTATCACAGTGGCGGTGACCGACGTTGATCATGATGCGGCCGCACGCGTGGCGCAGGAGTGTGGTCCGCGCGCCGTCGCGGCGGCACTGGACGTACGGGACCCGACCGCTGTGCGCGAGGCCATCGAGCGCTTCGCGGCCGAGCATGGACGGCTGGACTATGTGTTCAACAATGCGGGCATCGGCACGGCCGGTGAAGTCGACGACATCCCGTTGGATGCGTGGCGTCGCATCGTTGACATCAACGTGTATGGCGTGTTGCACGGCGTCCTTGCGGCCTATCCGCTGATGCTCACGCAGGGATTTGGACACATCGTGAATACGGCATCGCTGGCGGGGTTGGGACCCGCCCCCTTGTTCGCGCCGTATGCCCTGACCAAACACGCCGTGGTCGGGTTGAGTACCAGCTTGCGCATCGAGGCCGCGGCGCGTGGCGTGCGGGTGAGCGTGTTTTGTCCAGCGGCCGTGGAGACACCCATTCTGGACAGCATGAATCCGGCAGAGTTCGGCATCAATTCCGCCCCCGATGCGCGCCGGTTCCTCACCGCGCTGGCCGGTCCGCCGTACTCCGTCGAGAACGCCGTGGCCGAACTGTTGGTCGCGCTGGACGCGAATCACGGCGTCATCGTACTCCCGGCGCGAGCGCGCTTGGCGTGGCGGTTGGGGCGATGGTTCCCGACGTTGGTGGAGAAGCTCGGCCGGTCGGCCCTCGCGGCCGAACGAAAAGCGCTGAAGTAGCCGGCACGTGTACGGCAACCGGCGCACGCGTGCCGTGGTTGCTCTCGCTGGCATCCCCCGAAGTGGAAAACAGTTAGGCGCGCTCGCCGAATTGGCCGTGAGACCATATACTGGCCGCGTATCTGATCGATCCCGCGTGCTGTACCTGTTCCGTCATTCGGCTTCCGGAGGAAAGACATGATCGCTCGTCGATGGTTGTGGTCTGTGGTGGCAGGGAGGGCGCCCGCACTGCTGCGCGTGACGTCGCTGATCGCACTCGCCGGTGTCCTGACGGCCCTCCCTGCCGCGGACACCCTGCAGGCGCAGGGGGCAACGGGCACCGTGCGCGGGGTGGTCACCGATTCCTCCACGGGCCGTCCGGTGGCCGGGGTGCAGATGACCGTCGCCGGCGCGTCCGCGCGCGCGGCCACCTCGGAGTCGGGCGTCTACCAGCTCACCGGCGTCCCCGCCGGGCGGGTCACCGTGCGCGCCCAGCGCCTCGGCTACGGCGCCGCCCAGCGCACCGTGGACGTGACGGCGGGAGGCACCGCCACGATGGACATCCGGCTGCGCCCCGTGGCCGCCGTCCTCAGCACCGTCGTGGCCACCGGCTACGGCAGCAGCCGCCGCGCCACCGTGAGCAACGCCATCGCCAGCGTGGACAGCAGCGCCTTCGACGCCATTCCCGTGGTGAGTGTGGACAATGCGCTGCAGGGGCGCGTGCCCGGCGTGCAGGTCATGCAGAACAGCGGTGAGCCCGGCGGCGGTGTGTCGGTGCGCATTCGTGGCCCCGCGTCGCTCAACGCCGGCAGCCAGCCGCTCTACGTGATCGACGGCGTCCCCATGCTGCAGGGCACGTTCGAGCAGATCACCGGCACCAGCGGCCAGCGTATGACCCCCATCTCGGGCATCAATCCCGACGATATCGCCTCCATTGACGTGCTCAAGGACGCCGCTGCCGCCGCCATCTACGGGTCGCGCGGCTCCAACGGTGTGATCGTCATTACCACCAAGCGTGGCGCGGGCGGCAATCGCTTCCGCTTCAACCTGAGCGCCTACACGGCGTCGCAAGAGGTGGAGCGCACCGTCGACCTGCTCAACGCCAGCGACTACGTGGCGGTGATGAACGAGGCGCGCACGAACCAAGGGCTGGCCCCCCGCTTCGCTCCCGGCACCGACAGCATCAACACCGACTGGCAGTCCGCCGTTTTCCGCCAGGCGCCCATGAGCGAAGTCAACATGAGCGTGAGCGGCGGCACCGACCGCCTCCGCATGTTCCTCAGCGGTAGCGACACGCGGCAAACGGGCATCGTCATCGGGTCCGACTACCAGCGGCAGGCAGTGCGCCTCAACACCGACGCGCAGGCCACCAGCAAGCTCACCGTCACCTCGAACATCGGCCTCACCCGCGAGTCCAACGATCGCGTGCCCGGCGACCAGAACATCGACGGCATTGTGACCAACGCACTGGCCATGCAGCCCTTCTCGCCGGTGCGCGGCGGCTCCTTCGGGTTCGCCGGCATCGCCAATGGCCTGATCTACTCCAACCCGGTGGCCACGGCTACTTACAGCGCGCTCAACGTGACCACGCTGCGCGCGCTCGGGAACATGGAGGCGCGCTACACGATCTCGCCCAAGCTCAACCTGTCCGCGCGCCTCGGCACCGACATCTACTCGCTCGACGAACTCCGCTGGCGCTCCCCCAAGGTCGACCGCGCCGTCAGCGCCAGCGTGGGCGGCGAAGGCGCCAATGGACGCACCCGCGCCTATCGCTTCCTGGCCGAAACGTTCGGCAACTGGGATGTGATCGACTCCGACAATCAGACGCTGCGCATCACCGCCGGCGCCAGTCAGGAGCGCAACTCCACCAACTTCAACTACGTGGCCGGCACGGGATTCCCCACCGGCTTCGAACGCTTCGTGCGCAACGCGGCGCAGGTCTCGGTGTTCGATGGTGGCGAGACCGAGAACGCGTTGGTGTCGTACTTCACCCGCGCCAACTGGGCGTGGCGCGAGCGCTATGTGGTCACGGCCAGCCTGCGGCGCGATGGCTCGTCGCGCTTTGGTGACAACAGCCGCTACGGTAACTTCGCGGCGCTCTCCGGTGCGTGGACGGTGAGCGACGAACGCTGGGCCAGCGCGCTTTCCCGTCTCATGACGCTGAAGCTGCGCGCCAGCCGCGGCGGCACCGGGAACCAGCAGATCGCCGACTTCGGCAGCCGCACACTGGCTGCCGCCAACCCGTACGCCGGCATCGCCGGGCTCGCCCCTTCGCAGCTGGGTAACCCCAACCTTCGCTGGGAGCGCACCACCGAGACCGATCTCGGCGCCGACATGGGCTTTTTCAGCGGCCGCGTCAACCTCGTGGTGGACTGGTACAACCGCGCCACGGCCGACCTGCTGGTCAACCGCCCGGTGGCCGCCACCAGCGGCTACACCACCGTCGCCGACAACGTCGGCTCCCTGCGCAACCGCGGTCTCGACCTCCAGCTGCAGACGGTGAACATTCGTCGGCCCGGCACCAACGGCTTCGAGTGGACCACGGATCTGAACGTCACCTGGAACCGCAACCTCATCACCGCGCTCTCCGACGGGCAGCCGGTGAACTCCACCACCTCGGGCCGGCTCACGAGCGTGGCCATGGTGGGTAAGCCCATCGGCACGTTCTTCGTCTACGACTTTCTCCGTGTGGACCCGGCGACGGGCAACGCCATCTATCGCCGCGGTGATGGCGGAGAAACAACGACCCCGGTCACGGCTGACCTCTCCACCGACCTGGGGAGCGCCCAGCCCGACTACTTCGGCGGCCTCTCCAATGCGATGCGGTGGAAGGGATTCGACGTGCGCACCTTCCTGCAGTTCACGCAGGGGAACGAGCTCCTCAACATGAACCGTCTCTTTGCCGATGACGGTGGCAACTCTTCGGACAACAAGTTCGCCAACGTACGCAACCGTTGGCAGAAGCCGGGTGACATCACCGACCAGCCGCGCATGGGCAGCACCGGTGGTGCACGCTTCATGTCCGATCGGTTCATCGAGGACGGATCCTTCGTGCGCCTGCAGGAAGTCACCCTCGGGTGGCGTCTTCCGGCGTCGCTGGCCAAGCAGATGCGCGCCGATAACGCCCGTCTCTACGTGAGCGGTCGCAACCTCGTTACGTGGACCAACTACACGGGCTACAACCCCGACGTCAACTCCGCCGGCACCAACGCGAATCTGTCGCTGGGCGTCGACTTCTACGCGTACCCCCTGGCCCGCACCTGGACCGTGGGCATCAACGCCGGATGGTGATCATGACTGCCCTCAAGACTCGCACCCGCTTGCTCGCACGCACCGTCGCGGTGGCGGCGTTGGCCACGACGGTGGCCTGCGACGGCATTCTGCAGACGGAGCCCGTCACGTCGCTCCCGCAGGACCAGATGATTCAGGACGCCGCCACGGCCACCGCCTCCCTCAACGGCGCCTACGACGCGCTGCAGAGCGGCAGCTACTATGGCCTCTCGGCGCAACTGGTGGGCGACCTCGCCGCCGACAACGCCGTCTGGTCGGGCACCTTCCAGTACCTCGGGGAGATGCAGACCAATCGCATGCAGGCCGACAACGCGGAGGTGACGGCCCTCTGGACGGCGATCTACTCCAGTGTGAACCGCGCAAACCTGCTGATCGCCGTCGCGCCCACGGTGACCGCCATTCCCGAGGCGACCCGCGCCGACGTCATGGGACAGGCGTACTTCATCCGCGCACTCGGCTTCCACAACCTGGTCAAGTACTGGGGCGCGGTGCCGATTCCCACCAAGGTCACGACCGGTCCCGACGAGTCGAAGGCCTACGTGCGGACGCCGGTGAACGACGTGTACACGCAGGTGCTCAAAGACCTCGACAGCGCGCAGACGCTCACCCGCAACACCACCAATACCCGCTACGCCACGCCCACGGCGGCGCGCGCGTTGCGGGCGCGCGTGCTCTTCTACCGCGCGGGGCTCGCGGGGAACGCGAACAGCCAGGCCGATTACCAGGCGGCGCTGGATGCGGCCAATCAGGTGCTGGCGGGGCGTGACACGCTCGTGGTGCCCTACGCCGATCTCTTCTCGGCGCTGGGGAGCAACACCACCGAGGATATCTTCCGCGTCGCCTTCAATGCGACCGAGACCAATGGTCTCAGCAACTACTACCTCTCGGTGGGTCGCGCCGAGGTGGCGCCCAGCGCCGGACTCGACGCGGCGTACACCGCCGGCGATATCCGCAAGACGGTGAGCGTACGCCCCAGCGGCGTGGCGTCACGTCCGCTCAACGGCACCAAGTGGTCGGCGCGTCCGGGCACGGAGCACGTGCACGTGATTCGCCTGGCCGAGGTGGCGCTGATCAAGGCCGAGGCGCTGGCCCGCCTCAATCGCCTCCCCGAGGCGGTGGCCCAGTACAACAAGGTGCGCGTGCGTGCCGGGCTGGCGCCGCACACGTTGGGGAATCAGGTCACCACGCAGGCGACCGTGATCAACCAGATCGAACTGGAGCGTCGCCTCGAACTCGCGCTCGAGGGCGATCGCTGGGCGGACCTCATCCGGCTTGGCAGAGCCGTGCAGGTGAAGGGCATTCAGGACCGGCCGGGGCAGGTGCTCTTCCCCATTCCCATCCGCGACGTGCGCGTTTCACCGCAGCTGACGCAGAACCCGGGGTACTGACCGGGTCGCGGTGCGCTGACGGAATCAGACGGGGGGTGGGAAGCGGTCGGTGCCGGTTCCCGCCCCCTGTGTGCATGGGCCCGCACATGCCCGGGTACGGCCGCCCCGGTCCCTGCAGAATGGTGCCCACGGTGCCCAGCTTGAATGGGGCGCTATGTTTCCGCCGTCTTCCACCCCACCTCGCATGCCTGCTTCGGCACCCGTCACGTCTGATCTCGGCATGGTCCTCGGCGGAGGGGGCGCGCGCGGCGCCTACCAGGTGGGGGTGCTCCACGCCATCGCCGCCCGCTACCCGAGCCTGCAGGTCCCCATTCTGGTCGGGGTGTCGGCCGGCGCGGTGAACGCCACGCATCTGGCCGCCCACCGCGGGACCTTCGCCGACGCCATGCAGGCGCTGGTGCAGCACTGGCTGTCGCTGACCCCCGACCAGGTGTTCCGCGTGGACGCTTCGTCGCTCGCCGCCAATGTGATGCGCAGCGGCTTCCGGCTGGTCGCCGGCGGGCAGGGGCACCCCGAGCAGTTCCAGGGCATGGTGGACACCGCCCCGCTGCGCGACTTTCTCGAGCGGGTGCTGGAACGCAACCCCGACGGGACGCTGCCCGGCATTACCCACAACCTCGACCGCGGGCACCTGCGCGCACTCGCCCTGTGCGGCACCAGTTACACGACGTCGCAGAGCGTGACGTGGGTGCAGGGACGCGACATCGCCCTCTGGGAACGCCCACAGCGGCGCAGCGAGCGGACGCAGATCCTGGTCGATCATGTGCTCGCGTCCACGGCCCTGCCGCTGCTCTTCCCGGCCACGCGCGTGGGCAACGAGTGGTTCGGCGACGGCGGCATCCGCCTCACGTCCCCGCTGTCGCCGGCGCTGCACCTCGGCGCCTCGCGCATCATCACCATTGCCACCCGCTACGATCGCAGCGGCACCGAGGCCGCCCAGCCGCAGGTCGCCGGCTATCCGCCGCCAGCGCAGGTGCTGGGCGTGCTGTACAACGCGGTGTTTCTCGATCTCATCGACCAGGACGTCCTGCGGCTGCAGCGCACCAACCGGCTCGTCGAGCGACTGCCTCCCGAGCATCGTCACGGGCTGCGGGTGGTGGACATGCTGGTGCTGCGCCCGTCGCGCGACCTCGGCCGCCTTGCGGGCGATTACGAACCGCGCCTGCCGCGGGTCTTCCGCTTCCTTACCCGCGGACTGGGTACCCGGAAGACCGCCAGCCCCGACATCCTGTCGCTCGTCATGTTCCAGCAGGATTACCTGCGACGGTTGATCGAGCTGGGCGAAGAGGATGTCCACCGCCAGTGGGAACGCATCGAGGCCTTCCTCGAGCGCGGGCCGCGCCCCGGCGACTGAGCCCGCCGGCCGGCCACGGCTGATCGCGGCGCTACGGTGTCGGCGTGAGCTGCACGAGCACGCTTCGTTGCATTGCGCGCGGCGCGTTCCGGCGTGAGTGTTGGGAGCTCCTGCCTTCCCCGCGAGCCCCCCCCACCCGCCACCGGTGCTGCCCACGATCCGTCGCGCTACCACTTTGGGCCTGCTGGCCGGCCTCCTCGTGCCGGCATGTGTCACGCGCGCGCAGGGCGCCAACGCCGCGGTGGCGCGTGGCTCACCAACGGCGGAGCGCCTGCCGATCTACGTGGTCGACCCCACCTGGCCGCCGACGCTGCCGAACGACTGGACGTGGGGCGACATCCGCGGGCTGTTCGTGGATGACCGCGACCATCTGTGGATCATTCACATGCCGTCGAGCCTCACCGAGCAGGAGATCGGCGCCGCGCAGAAGCCGCCGATTGCTGATTGCTGTGTTCCGGCGCCACCGGTGATCGAGCTGGATGCCAACGGCAAGCTCGTCCAGGCGTGGGGGGGCCCCGGGACCGGCTACACCTGGTTCAGCCAGGAGCATGGCATCTACATCGACCACCAGGGCTTCGTGTGGATGGGCACCAGCAACGGCATGCACGTCATGAAGTTCACGCAGGGCGGCCAGCACGTGATGACCATCGGTGAACCGGGCGTGAACAAGGGCAGCAACGATTCCACCCACCTCGGCGGCCCGGCCAACTTCTACGTGGAGCCGAAGACCAATGAGCTGTTCATTGCCGACGGCTACCTCAACAAGCGTGTCATCGTGTTCGATGCCACCACCGGCGCCTACAAGCGGCACTGGGGCGCTTACGGCAAGCGGCCCAATGATACCGAGCGCTACAGGTATCCGGTGAACCCGGCGGCACCGCCGCAGCAGTACTCCACCGTGCATGGCCTGGTGGGGACCAAGGACGGATTGCTCTACGTGTCCGACCGGCGCGGTAATCGCATTCAGGTGTTCCGGCAGAATGGCGAATACCTGATGGAGAAGTTCGTGCGCCCGGAGACGGGCGGTTCCGGTAGCGGGTTCAGTCTGCAGGTCTCGCGGGATGCCGAACAAAGCCTGCTGTACCTGATCGACGGCACGAATCAGCGGGTATGGATTCTGCGCCGGAAGGACCTGGCGATACTCGATCGCTTCGGGCGCCCGGGCCGTCAGTCGGGCGAGTTCATTCGCGCGCACATGATCGCCATCGATTCCAAGAACCGCCTGTACACCGGCGAAGCGGGGAACGGCCGGCGTATTCAGCGGTGGATTCTGCAGGGGACGCGGCCGGCGGCGTCGGTGGTGCCGCCGTCTTGAGCACGCCGTGCCCGCGCCCCCGCGCTGGCGCATCGCAACGCCGCGCGACGCCGCGCGACGCCGGTGTCGCTACTGCCGCGACAAGACGCGTCCCGGCCGCGCATCGGTGACCGCGGTGCCCGTCCATACCAGCGCCCCGTTCACCCAGACGCGGTGAATGCCGGTGGATAGCGCACGCGGCTGCTCGAAGGTGGCGCGATCGATCACGGTGGCCGGATCGAAGAGCACGAGGTCGGCCTTCATGCCCGTCTTCAGCGTGCCGCGATCGCGGAGCCCCAACCGCGCCGCCGGCATGCCGGACATTTTGTGAATGGCCTCGGGGAGCGTCATCCACTGTTGCTCGCGCACGAGCTGACCCAACACCCGCGGAAAGGTGCCGGCCCCGCGCGGGTGATTGTTGGCAATGCCCCCGTCGCTGGCCACCATGACCCACGGCTGCCGGTAGAACAGGCGCAGGTCGGCTTCGGTCATGGCATGGCCAATCATCCCGGATTCTTCGTCGCCCTGAAAGCGGATGTACGCTTCGATGTCGCTCACGCCGAGCAGTCGCGCCGCTTCGTCGAGCCGCTTCCCCACGAACTCGCGATGCGCGCCCCAGCGGGTGATCTGCACATTCCTGGCGCCGCCGATGTCATCGAGCCCGCGTCGCACGCTGGCCGAGTCGGTGTAGCGCTTGTTGGGAATGAGCACGCGTGGCGTCGACTGCCAGGCGAGGTACGGATACGCATCGGCGGTGACATCGACGCCACGTGCGCGCGCCGCCTCCACCATGGCGACGGCCTCGTTGGCTTTTCCCCACACGCCAACCGTGCCCAGTTTGATGTGTGTGATTTGCACGGGCACCTTGCCCTGCTCACCAATGGTGATGGCTTCGCGGATGGCGTCCATGGCCAGATCGGCTTCATCGCGAATATGCGAGGTGTAGATGCCGCCCTTGGCGCCGGCAGCGCGCGCCATGGTGATCACTTCGTCGGTGGCGGAGTAGCTCCCCACTTCGTACTCGAGGCCGGAGCTGAGACCGAAGGCGCCTTCGTTCATGGCTTGCGTGACCAGCGCGGCCATGCGCGCCACTTCGGCCGGCGTGGCCTGACGCTTGTAGTCGTAGCCGATGATCTCGCGGCGGATGGTGGCGTGTCCGGCAAAGGTGACCACGTTCACCGTGGGCGGCTTGGCGCGCAGCCGCTGCAGGTACTCGCCCACCGGCCAGGGGGAGCTCCCGTCGGGCCCGACTGCCATGGTGGTGATGCCCTGCGAGACCTGCGAGACGGCGGCGGGTTCGACTTCGATACCCGACGACGAGTGGTTGTGCGTGTCGATGAACCCCGGGGCGAGCACCATGCCGGTGCCATCGATGACCGGTTCACCCGGGCGCGGCGTGATGGCGCCAATGGCCGCAATGGTGTCTCCCTGCACGCGCACGCTGGCGGCGCGCAGTGGGGCGCCGGTGCCGTCGGCGATGCGCGCGCCGGTAATGACGAACGAGGCGGGTTGTCTCGGGGGCTGCGCGACGATGCTCGCGGGGGCGAGCGTCAGCAGCAGGGCGGCGACACGGGTCGCGGCCAAGATCGCGCCGCAGTTGGCGCCGATGGTCGCGCTGCGGGAGCCCAACGGGGAGCGGACGGGAGGTGTCATGAGAATGGGGGAGCGCGTTGCCTCGACCGTACGCGTGATCGCCCCATCGCGCCGGAATAGGAACTTCAATCGGGGTGGATTCGACGGTCCGTCGAGCTTACGACGCGATCGCCGATCTCGCCAGCGCCGCAGGCTGTTGCCGGACCATCGGTGCGATGGCGCGCGGGCTCGCTGCGCGCGCGGTGTCTGCCGGGCTCGCAACACGCCCACATTTGACGAAGAGGCGGAAGCCGACGTACCCTTTCGGCGACATCTGCCCTTCGCGCCGTGGGTTTGGTCGACGCCGCGCTCATCACGCTTCGCCGGAGTTCGCATGCGGTCCGTGTCTTTCACCCTCGCGCTGCTGGCGGTCATCGCGTCCACGTTCGATGCCGCCGCGCTGAGTGCGCAGCGGAAGCCGCGCGAGAACGACCTCAAGCTGCCCATCGGCGGCACGCCCGGCGCGCTCGATGCCATCACGGACGTGGCGGGCGTAGAAGTCGGACACAGCACCATCATCTCCGGCAGTGGCGCGCTCGTGGTGGGACAGGGGCCGGTACGCACCGGCGTGACCATCGTGCACCCGCGCGGCAAGGCCAATCACGACCCGGTGTTCGCGTCGTGGTTTGCGCTGAACGGCAATGGCGAGATGACGGGCACCACCTGGGTGCAGGAGAGCGGCTTCCTCGAAGGGCCCATCGGCATCACCAACACGCACAGCGTGGGCGTGGTGCGCGACGCGATCATCAAGTGGGAAGTCTCGCAAAAGAATGTACTGCAACCGTGGTGGTTGCCGGTGGTGGCGGAGACGTTCGACGGCGGCCTCAACGACATCAACGGCTTCCACGTGAAGGAGTCGCACGCGCTCGCCGCCCTCAACTCGGCCGCGGGCGGCCTCCCCGCCGAAGGCGTGGTGGGCGGCGGCACCGGGATGCGCTGCCTCGGCTTCAAGGGCGGCATCGGTACCGCGTCGCGCAAACTGCCGGCGGCCCAGGGTGGCTACACCGTGGGGGTGCTCGTGCAGTGCAACTTCGGTTCGCGTCGCGATTTGCGGATTGCCGGCGTGCCGGTGGGCGAGGAGATCCCCGATCTGCAACCGTGCATTGCCAACACCGCGCCGCTCGCGGCCAACGCGACGGTGCGGCGGTGCGATGTGCCGAGTGAGAGCACGCGTGATCGCGATGGCGACGCGGCGGACGCGCCCGAGCAAGGGTCGATCATTGTCGTGGTCGCCACCGATGCGCCGTTGCTGCCGCATCAACTCAAGCGCGTGGCGACCCGCGTGTCGTTGGGGATCGGGCGGCAGGGTGGCTTTGGCGGCAATGGCTCCGGCGACATTTTCGTGGCCTTCTCCACCGCCAACACTAACAGCTGGTCGTCCGACAGTGTGTCCTCGGTGCGGATGGTGAACAACGATCGCCTCTCGCCGCTGTTTCAGGCGACCGCACAGGCCACGGAGGCGGCCATCACCAATGCGCTGCTGGCGGCGGAGACCACCACCGGGGCCAATGACTTGCGCATCTACGCCATGCCGCTGGATCGCATGCTGGCAGCGATGCGCAAGTACGGACGGATGCCCTGAGTCTGCGCTTCGGCGTCGATCGGCTCTGCGCGGACCCGACGCGACTGCATGCGCTGTGGCGTACACGGCCGGACGCGCTGCCGACCGCGAGGCGGCGCGTTGGTCTCGTCACCAACGATGCCGCGCGTCTCGCCACCGACCCGGCGCGCCGATCACGCGAGGCCCTGCGGGCAGCGGGCGTGCCGCTGGTGCGGTTGTTCGGCCCGGAGCACGGATTGCAGCTGTTGGCGGCCGATGGCGCACCGGTGGACGACGATGTCGATGCGCTGACCGGCTTGCCCGTGATCTCGCTGTACGGCGAGCGTATGCGACCAACCACCGACTCGCTCCGCGATCTGGATGGGGTGCTGTTCGATATCCCCGATGTGGGCGCTCGCTTCTACACCTACACGTGGACGCTGTATCACGTCATGGCGGCGTGCGCCGAGGCGGGCGTGCCGCTGATGGTGTTGGATCGCCCCAATCCGCTGGGTGGCGTGCTGTCGCAGGCGGAAGGGCCGGTGCTGCGTGCGGATTGCCGCTCGTTCGTGGGAGAGGATGCCATCCCGGTGCGCCACGCGCTGACGCTGGGGGAGCTCGCGCGCCTCTGGCAACGCGAGCGGTTTCCCGACGCGATGTTGCAGGTGATGGCGTGTGATGGTTGGACGCGCGCCATGCAGTGGCCGGACACCGGATGTGCGTGGGTACCCACCTCGCCATCCATGCCGTCGTACGCGAGCGCGGCGTGCTATCCCGGGACGTGCCTGTTCGAGGCCACCAATGTGAGCGTGGGACGTGGCACGGCGACGCCCTTTCAGGTGGTGGGTGCTCCGTGGCTGCATGCGCCGGCCGTGGCGCACGACGTCGCACGCCGGACGCACGGGGCCGTCACGTGTACGCCGGTCACGTTCACGCCGACGCTGGCGCCGTATGACGCTGAACCGTGTGATGGCGTCCGCGTGGCGCCAGCCGACGCGCTGGGCATCGGGCCGGTCGCGCTTGGGCTACTGCTGCTGGCGTCGGTGATGACGGTGCATCGCGAGGCGTTCGCGTGGGTGCCCTATCCCACGGCGGCGAATCCGACCGGGCACGCGCATCTGGCGCGGCTGGTCGGTCGCGCCGATCTCCAGCGGTGGTTCGATCGCGATGCGGAGCGCATCGACCTCGCGCAGGTGCGCGAGTGGACGCGCCTCGACGACTGGGCAGCGCGGGTACTGCCCGCGTTGCTGTACCGATAGCCCGGAGTGCGACCCGCGCGCGGTAGCGCCCGCACTCCCCGAATGACCGGGGGTGGCGCACATTAGTTCCATCCTCTTTTGGAGCCTCATCGTGCGTCCTTCCGCTTTCCGCGCAGCGCTTATGCTGCTGCTCGCCGCGCCCCTCGTCGGGCTGGGTGCCCAATCCAACATCCGTCGGCGCGACACCACGGCGCTGGTCAACCGCAGCGCGAACCCGGTGCTCGCGCCGTTCCGGTTCCGCTCCGTGGGTCCGGCCAGCATGGGCGGCCGCATTGATGACATCGCGGTGTTCGAGAAGGACCCGCGCATCATCTACGTCGGCTACGCCATGGGCGGCGTGTTCAAGTCCGTGAACGCGGGCACGACGTTCACACCTATCTTCGAGCGCTACAGCAGCGCGAGCATCGGCGACATTGCGGTGGATCAACGCGATCCGAACATCGTGTACGTGGGAACGGGCGAGCCGAACAATCGGCAGACGTCGTCATTCGGCGACGGGATGTACAAGAGCACCGACGGCGGCAAGACGTTCACCAACATCGGCCTCAAGGAAACGCAGACCATCGCGCGCATCGTGCTCGATCCGCGCAACAGCAACACGGTCTATGTCGCGTCGCCGGGACATTTGTTCGGGCCGAATGCCGAGCGTGGGGTGTTCAAGAGCACGGATGGTGGCACGACGTGGAACAAGATCAAGTTCATCGACGAGAACACGGGTTTCACCGATCTCGTGATGGACCCACAGAACCCGAGTGTGTTGTACGCGGCCAGCTATCAGCGTCGACGCACTGGCTGTTGCTTCAACGGCGGCGGCCCCGGCAGCGCGCTGTGGAAGACGGAGAACGGCGGCAAGAGCTGGACCAAGCTCACGGGCGGCGGACTGCCTCCGGGTACGCTGGGCCGCATCGGCATTGACGTGGCGCGCAGCAATCCCAACGTGGTGTACGCGCAGATCGAGACCGACGGTGCCGATTCCGCGGCGGTCATCACTGGCGGCGCCGGTGCGGGCGGCGGTGGTGGACGCGGCGGGTACGACTGGTGCAGCAACGCCGAGTCGACGAAGGGATTCAGCGCGAACACGCCCGACAGCCTCAAGAAGGTGCCCGCACTCAGCCGCTATCGCCCGGGGCTCTATCGCTCGGAGAACAAGGGCAGGACGTGGACGCTCGTCAGCCACTGCAACGGGCGCCCGATGTATTTCAGCCAGGTCCGCGTCGATCCCACGAATGACCAGACGGTGTATCTCGCCAACGTGCGTGCCGCCAAGTCGGTGGATGGCGGCAAGACGTTCGCGCCCATCGATTCGGGGCTGGGCGCCGGCAACGAGATGGTGGACCAGCACGCGTTCTGGATCAATCCCGCCAACAGCGATCACATCCTGCGTGGCGCCGACGCCGGATTCGGCGTGTCCTGGGATCAGGGCGTGACGTGGGAGTACGTACACACCGTGGCCGTCGCCCTCGCGTATTGGGTCAGCGCCGACATGGCGCGGCCGTACAACATCTACTTTGGCTTGCAGGACAACGACAGCTGGGGCGGCGCGAGTGCGATGCGCAGCCGCAACGGGATCCGCGATCACAACTGGTTCCGCTTCGGCGGTGGTGACGGATTCCAGACCGCCGTCGATCCCACCAACAAGTTCGTCGTATTCAGTGAGTCGCAGGACGGCAACACGCAGCGCACCGACTTGAGCACGGGCGTGGTGAAGAGCATCCGCCCCGTGGGGCCGCCCGCGCGTGTCGGTGCCACCACACCGGCGCCGGGCACGTGTGTGGACGGTCGCATCGTTGCCGCGCCCGCGCCGGGGGCCGCGGGCGCGCGTGGACCCGGCGGAGGCGTTGGCGGACGTGGCGCTGGCGCGGCCAACGTGATCAATGCGCAGCCGGGCGACACGTATCGCTTTAACTGGAACACGCCGTACATGCTGTCGCCGCACGACCCGAGCGTGGTGTGGCTGGGTGGCAATCGCCTGTTCCGCTCCACCAATCAGGGTGACCTCTGGGTGGCCAGCGCCGACCTGACCAAGCAGGTGGATCGCTGTACGATCACGGTGATGGGTGCCGCGGGCACCGCGCCGCAGCTGGGCAAGAACGACGGCATGGCCAACTACAGCACGATCATCAGCGTCAGCGAATCGCCGGCACTGGCGGGTGTGGTGTGGGCGGGCACGGATGACGGCAACCTGCAGCTGAGCCGCGATCACGGCGTAACGTTCACCGAAGTGGGTAAGAACATCACCGGCCTGCCGAGTGGCGCGCTGGATGGCGCGAATCCCTACTGGATTTCACGCATTGAGGCGTCGCACTACGATGCCGCTACCGCCTATGTCGCCATCGACGGCCATCGGAGCGATGATCTCACGCCGTACGTGTTTGTCACGCGCGACTACGGCCGCAGCTGGTCGAGTGTCAGCGGCACGCTGCCTCGGCGCGGCAACGTACAGGTGATCCGCGAGGATCCCAAGAACGCGCAACTGTTGTACGCCGGCACCGAGTTCGGGTTGTACATGTCGCTGAACGGTGGCACCACGTGGGAGTCGTTCATGACCGGGTATCCCACCGTGCGCACGGATGACATTCTCGTGCATCCGCGCGACGGCGATCTCATCGTCGCCTCGCACGGCCGCAGCATCTGGATTGCCGACGACATCACGCCGTTGCAGCAGTGGACGCCCTCGGTGGCGGCGGCCGACGCGACGCTGTTCGATGTGCGCGCTGCGGTCGCGTATGCGAACGATGTGCGCCTCGACATCTACACCGGCGGTGAGAAGCAGTTCGAGGGCGAGAATCCGGCGCGCGGCACCGCGATCCACTTCCACCTCAAGACCGCTGGGGACGCCAAGATTTCCATCGCCGATCCCACCGGTCGCGCGCTGTGCGAGACGACCGTGAAGGCAGTGGCCGGAATGAACCGCGTGCAGTGGACGCTGGTGGCCCCGATGCTGGCCGCCGCGCCGACGGCACCGGGTGCACCGGTTGCCGCGGCGCAGCCTGGTGCTGCGGCGCTGGACAAAAGTTGTGCACCGAGTGCAGTTGGTGGCGGTGGTGGCGGACGGGGCGGCGCGGGGAATGGCGCGACACCGGGGAGCTACATCGTGAAGCTCAGCGTGGGGGGCAAGGAATACACCAAGTCGGTGCAGGTGCTCGAAGATCGTTGGATGAACGAGCGGTAACGCGCGCGATGTTCAGCACTATCCGCTCGCCCTCATGGGCGCGTTCCGGAATGCGCGCGGCATTCTGGTATTCTCTCTCGCCATGGTGTGAGTACTGCGCGTCATGCGACACGGGTGCGACCGCCACTCGCGTAACGCCGCCGGCGTGCGAGGGCTCGGGCGTCAGGGGTTGATCGCCACCAGGCGCCCCGTGGCGCCGATCCAGATGTCGCCCGCGCCGAGCATCGCCCCTTGGTCGCGGACGAACAGGTGTCGCGGGACCGAGGCCAGCACCGCGGCGCGCAGGCGTGGCGTGACGATGGCCTCGTAGCGGGCGAGGAACTGTGCGCGGGTGCGCAGGCGTATGCGGCGTCCGCCCACCACCACGGTGAGCGGATACGCCACGAGATCGGCCATGGTCCGACGGTCGCCGTCGCGCAGCGCCACCCAGCAGCGCAGCGCCGTGTGGTTGATGATCGCGTCATCCGTCACTCCAAGGGCGGCATAGCGATGCGTGAGCGAGCCCGCAGTGCCGTCCTGCAAAGCAAACAGCACCGCCACGCGTGTGGGCGTGCCGAGCGACTCCCACGTGCCGGCAATCACGTCGCAGGTGAGTGGGCTCTCCCCCAGGCGGCCACTGGGATCGCGCGTGGGAAACGTGCCCGTCAGGCGCACGGTGCGTCGCCCAGTGGCGTCACGTCCCTCGAGGACCAGCATGCGTCCCGCCGTGAGCCGGCCGGTGAGGATCACGTCGGTCGCCGAGCCCGCGAGCGCATAGACCCCGCTCACTCGCTCGCCGTCGATCACCAGCGTCATCCGGGCGCGCCCGGCCGTCCCCAGGGTCCCCTCGTAGTTCCAGAGCCATCCCGGTTCGCGACGCAGGCACTCGGCACCGGCGCGGGCCACCGGTAGCCCCATCCCGATGAGCGCCACCACCCACAGGGGCCACCTACGGGTACGCACAGCACGAGGGCCAACGGGGCGCATGCGACGGGGGCCAGGGTGGAGGGACGGACCGCGCGGGTCGACGGAGAATGTCCACGTGGTCCATGTCGACGTGGACAATGTCCAATCGGTGGGTGTGCGCAGCAAGCTGTCGCGACGGCTCAGCCGGCGAGCCGGCGCTCCACCGCGGCGCGATCGGCGGCCAGCAGGGCGGCCGGGCCGACACCCTCAACGGCGAAGGCGGCGATCGCCGCGGCCATGCGCAGCAGCTCGTGGTCGGAGAGGGCCGGCCGCTGCGCCAGCGCCGCCATGAACCCGCCCGCGAAGGCGTCGCCCGCCCCCGTGGTATCCACCACCTCACGAACGGGCGCCGCCGCCGTCTCCACCGGTGCGCCGTCCCGGCGCTGCATCCACGCGCCCCGCGCCCCGCGCTTTACCACGACCACCCCCGGCCCGAGCGCCAGCACTCGCGCCACCGCCGCCGTGGCGTCGGTCTCGCCGGTGGCCTGCGCCAGCTCGTCCTCGTCCACGAACAGCACGTCCACCTGCGCCAGCAGCGCGCGCAGCGCATCGCCTCGCGCTTGCCACCAGTGCGCCATGCTGTCGAGTCCCACCACGGCCGCGGTGGGGCACGCCGCACGCACGTGCCGTTGCACCCGCGGATCGGTGCTCCCCAGCAGCAGCGCGTAGTCTCCCGTGGGCATCGAGGGCACCGTGGGCAGCCGACCGTCCGCGACCCCGGCGACCCGCGCCAGCGTCTCGCGCGTGTCGCCATCGGGCGCGTAGCGGGCATGCCAGCGAAAGGTGCGGCCGCGCACCACTTCGACCGCCGTGCGATCGCTACCGCGTGCCCACAGCGGCGCCAGCGCATCGAACGGGAAGTCGTCGCCCACGATGCCCACCACCCGCGTAGGGAGCAGCAGGCTCCCCGCCGCCGCCGCATACAGCGCCGACCCCCCCGGCACCTCGGCGTGCACCACCCCCGCCCGCTCCGTGGTATCCAGCGTGAGCGTCCCGCTCACCACCAGCGCGCGCGCTGGCTCATGGCCGCCACCATAGGCTGATAACCAAGACGGTTTCACGACAATATCACGACAAACTCAAGACATATTAAAGACAAATTCACGACAGCAGCACACCCGCCACGGCCGCGGTCATCAGCGAGGCGATCAGTCCACCCAGCAAGGCTCGCATTCCCAGCTCCGCCAGCATGGGGCGCTTGCCGGGGGCAAGTTCGCTCATGCCGGCGATCTGCATTGCGATCGATCCGAAGTTGGCAAACCCCGCCAATGCATAGCTGGCCAGCACCATCGACCGGTGACTGATCGCGCCCGGAGTCTGCAGCTGGTCGGCCAGCTGACGAAACGCCACGAACTCGTTGAGGATCGTCTTCACCCCGATCAGCTCCCCCACCAACTGGGCATCCGACCACGGCACGCCGATCAGCCACGCCACCGGCGCCATCAGCAACCCGAGTATGCGCTGTAACGACAGCTCGGCCACACCCGCCGTCCGCCCCAGCAGCCCGACGCCCGCGTTCACCATTTCCAGCAGCGCCAGAAAGGCGATCAGCATGGCGCCAACCCGGAGGGCCATGAAGAGCCCCTCGTTGGCGCCTCGGCCGGCCGCATCGATCAGGTTCACATCGGCGCTGCGCTTCGACTCCACCGGCAGCCCCCGCGACGTCTCGGCCGCCTCGGTTTCCGGATACAACAGCTTCGCCACCGCCAGCGCCGCCGGCGCCGACATGAAGGACGCCGACACCAGATGGCCGCCGATGTCCGGGAAGAACGGCGACAGCAGCCCCACGTACGCCACCAGCAGCCCGCCACTGATTGACGCGAGCCCGGCCACCATCAGCGCGAACAGCTCCGACCGCGTCATGCGCTCGAGATAGGGGCGCACCAGCAACGGCGTTTCCATCAAGCCCACGAAAATGCCGCCGGCGGTGGCCAGCGACTCCGCCCCGGAGGTACCCATCGTCCGCTGCATCACCCACGCGATGCTGTGCACCACCCGCTGCATGATCCGCAGGTGATACAGCACGGCCATGAGTGACGAGAAAAAGATGATCGTGGGCAGCACGTGGAAGGCGAAGTACGCGCCCGTCCGCGCCACCTGCGTGCCGACGTTCGACAGCGGTCCGTTGGTGCCCGCCACGCCGGTCCCCACGGGGATGTTGTTGAACACCAGGTCGCCGAACAGGAAGCGGGCGCCTACGTCGGAAAAGCGCATGATGCCGAGCAGGGCGTCGTTCACGGCGCTGAAGAACGACGCACCGGCCGGCGTGAGGAGCACCAGCACCCCGCACAGCATTTGCAGCCCCACGCCCCACGCCACCACCCGCCACGTGACGGCGCGGCGATTTCGGCTCAGCGCCCAGCAGAGCGCGATCAGCAGCAGGAGTCCCAGGAGGGAGCGAAGGCGGAGCAGGGGCATGGGCAACGCTCCGTCGCTAGACGGCCGTTGCCGTCTCGACCGGCGCCGCCGCGCGTGCGGGGCGTGCGGCCACCACCTCGCGCGGAACTTCCACGGTCGCCCCAGACGCCATGGCCCGCTGAGTCGCCACCAGCGCGGCGGTGAGCGCCAGCACGCCGGTGAATTGGTGCAGCACCCCGAGCGGCACGGGCACGGCCAGCAGCAGGGTGGTGATCCCGAGCACCAGCTGCGTGGTGATCACCGCACCAAAGGCGAACACCGCCCGACGAACCTCTCGGGGCAGCGCGGCGCCGCGCGCGCGCCACGCGAGGGTGAGGACGAACGCCGTGACCGTGAGCGCCAACACCCGGTGGTGAAACTGCGCCGCCGCCGGGTTCTCGAAGGCGTTGCTCCACCATGGCGTGAGCGTGCCGTAGCCGGGTGGCACCACCTGTCCGCCCATGAGCGGGAACTCGTTGAAGATGCGGCCGCCGCGCAGGCCAGCCACAAAGCCGCCCGACAGCACCGTGATCCCCAGCAACACCGCGGCACTCAGCAACGCGCGCTGCCAGGCGCGCGGCGTGGCCACGGGTTCACTCCGCTCCGCCGCCGTGCGCGCGCGCAGCTCGCTGTACGTCCACACGCTCACGGCCAGAATGCCAAGGGCCAGCCCCAGATGGGCCGTGAGCCGGTAGGCGCTCACGCTGATGCGCTCCACGAGGCCGCTTTTGACCATGTACCAGCCCAACGCACCTTGGCCGAGCGTGAGCAGGGGCAGGGCGGTGAGCCGCAGGCGCAGTTGGCGCGGAATGCGCCCCTGGACCATGAACAGGAGCCATGGGATGGCGAACACCAATCCCACGGTGCGTGCCACGTTCCGGTGAAACCACTCCCACCAGTAGATCCACTTGAACTGCGCCAGCGTTATGCCGGCGTGCGTGGAGCTGGCCTGAGGGATCTGCTGGAACTTGGTGAGCTCCGCCGCCCACGCCGCGTCACCCGACGGCGGCAAGGCGCCGGACACCGGCTTCCACTCGGTGATGGAGAGCCCGCTCTCGGTGAGCCGGGTGATGCCGCCCACCGCCACCGCGAAGAACACGGCCACGATGGAGAGCAGCATCCAGCGACGGAGTGCGAGGCGGTCACGCTCCGGGAGCGCGCCGGGAAGACCAAGGTCGTTCTGGGCAGACATACGAGAAGCCTCACCGGCGCGATCGAGCTGGTCAAGGGATACCGCTCATGCCATCGCGACTCCGAACAGCAAACGGCGTGGCAGCCCCGTGCGACGACATCGGCTGAACGCACGGAGAGCCGACTGGCGTTCCCGCAACGCTCGAGTGACCCGGGAGTGCTGGTGCCCGAGCGAGTTCGCTCGTACTGTAGGCATGCTCCCACCGCTGAGTCGACATCCTCACCTCGCGATTCCGATGGCCGTTCGTCGGAGTTGCGTCTATCGGAGACACGCACTGTGGCCACGCTTCATCGACTGGCTGTCGCTTCGCTTCTCCTGACTGCGAGCGTCACCCCGCTCGCCGCGCAGCCAACGACGGAGATCAAGTACGACGCCAATGCGTCGCCACTGATCCTGCCGCCATCGATGCACTTCGGCGAAGTCACCGGCATCGATATCGATCGGCGGCGTCATGTGTACGTGTTCACCCGCACCGGCGCACGCAGCAGTGTGCACGACGGCGTGGCCTCGCAACTGTTCGAGTTCGGCCCCGATGGACGCTTCATCCGCGAGATCGGCAAGGACCTGTACGGCTTCTCGTTCGCCCACACCGTCCGTGTCGACCCGCAGGGCAACATCTGGACGAGCGACGAAGGCACGAACATGATCGTGAAGTTCAGCAACACCGGCCGAGTCCTCATGGCACTCGGCCGACGCGACGAAGCGGTGGAAGAACGCGCGCCGCATGTGCCCGGCGCACCGGAGCCGGCACCGCGCTGGGGTGGCTTCAATCGCCCCACCGATGTCGCGTGGGACAACGACGGCAACATTTTCGTGGCCGACGGCTACAACAACTCGCGCGTGGTCAAGATCGACAAGGACGGACGCTGGCTCAAGACGTGGGGTGAGCGCGGCAAGGAGCCCGGCCAGTTCAACATCCTGCACACGATCGCCAACGACGCACAGGGCAACATCTACGTCGGCGATCGCACGAATCGCCGCATCCAGGTGTTCGACCCCAACGGCGCCTTGTTGCGCGTCATGACCATCGATGTGCCCTACACGAAGGACGTGAACGTGATGCTCGGCGCGCAGCCGCGTCCGGGCGTCAACGCGCTCGGCGTGTCCGGTGCGCCATGGGCCATCTGCATTACCAAGGGGCCCACGCAGTACCTCTACAGCGCCGATGCCGTTCCCGGCCGCATCTACAAACTCACCCTCGACGGTAAGGTGCTCGGCGTACTGGGCGACGCCGGCAAGCGGGTGGGTGAGTTCGGGTGGATTCACCAGATCGCCTGTCCGTCGGAGAACGAACTCTGGATTGGCGAGATCCTCAACTGGCGCGTGCAGAAGCTCACGCTGCATCCGACGAAGGAGCAACGGTAGTGCTTCACGTCCTGGCGCTCGCCGGCACGCTGTTCGCTGCCGACTCCAGCGCGGCACAGCGCGCGGTCGCCCGCATGGGCGCCGAGCTGCGACGCGAGCAGCTCGATCGTGACGTCAGTGAACGCAACATTGCGGGCATGCCACTCGAGCAGTTACCGGACCTGTCGTTCGAGGCCAGTACCCGCGCCAGCACCAAGGCTCGGCAACGGCTGCGCGCGCTCGCCACCGTCCGCGAACGCGATCTCAACGCCGAGGAACGTCTCACCCTGCGCATCCTTCGCTGGCAGCTGGGCATGGACGCGGAGGCTGCACCGCATGCGTGGGTGCGCTTCACCGACGTGACCCCCTACGCGTCCCCCCTGCCACACGTCGTCCGCGCGTTTGCCGCGCTTCCGCTGCGCACCGATGCGGACGTCGCGCGTTACGAGCGTCTCATTGGCACACTCCCCACGTGGGTGGACGGGATCAGGGCGCGCCTGACCGCCCGCGCATCGCGGGGCATCCGTATCCCGAAGCCCGAGATACCGGCGGTAACTGCACTCGTGCGCGCGTATATCAAGCCACGCGCCGAGAGTCCGTTCGTCATCGCGGACACGCGCCTGCAGTCGCTCGACGATGCGCAGCGCGCCCGCGTGCGCATCGCCGCTGCCACCATCGAGCCCGGCATCAACACAGCGCTGGAGCGCCTGGCCGCGTCGCTTGAGGGCGCATACCTCGGCGCAGCACCGGAACGCGTGGGGATGGGCCAGTACCCGGGTGGTCCTGCGGCATACCGCTGGCTCGTGAAGTTGCACACCACTACGGATCGCACGCCGCAGGAGATCCACGCGACGGGACTTCGCGAAGTCGCGCGCATCGAACGCGAGATGGCGGCCATTCGCCAGCAGCTGGGCGTCACCATTCCTGCCGCTGAATACCTCGAGCAGTTGCGGCACGACCCGCGCTTTCTCGCACGCACGCCGGACGAGGTGGGTGAACGACTCAACCGCTTTGCGGACCGCATCCGTCCCGTCGTCTCGCAGTGGTTCTCGCTCGTGCCGCGTGCGCCGGCCAACGCGACACGACTCGACCCACGCCTCGAACCCTCGATGACCTTCGGCTACTATGCGCCGCCATCACCGGCGGACAGCATGGGTCACTACTTTTTCAATGGCTCCAAGCTCGAGGAGCGTCCGCAGATCAGTGCCGCGGCGCTCATCTACCACGAGCTGGTGCCGGGCCATCACTTTCAGATCAGCCTCCAGCTGGAGAACGCGGCGCTTCCCCCGTTTCGTCAGGCCATCATACCGACGGCCTTTCTCGAGGGCTGGGGCGACTATGCCTCGGGTCTCGCCGGCGAGATGGGGATGTACGAAGATCTGTACGACCGCTACGGGCGGTTGCAGATGGAACTGTTCATCTCGTGCCGACTGGTGGTGGACACGGGCATGAACTACTACGGCTGGCCACGTGACTCGGCGTTCCGCTACATGGCGGCGCGCGTCATCGAGAGCCCCACGCAGCTTGGCACGGAAATGCTCCGGTACTCAGTCGATCTTCCGGCACAGGCACTGGCGTATCGCATCGGGGCACTCGAGATCATCCGGCTGCGCGAACAGGCGCGCCGTGCCTTGGGCCCGCGCTTCGACATCAAGGATTTCCACGCGGTGGTGCTTGGTTCCGGCGCCCTTCCGCTGGCGGTGCTGGGGAGCAAGGTCGAGTCCTGGATTGCATCCAGGCCGTAGCGTCATCGATCGCGCGTCATCGATCGCGCGTCGTCGTGGCGTGATCGTTGACGCGCACCGTCAGCCAGAGTATCGCCGCCACGAACGCGACCGCCGCCCAGCACAGCAACGTCGCATTCCATCCCCACGCCGCTGACATCTGCGGCGCAAGCCAGATCGACAGTACGCCGCCGACGTTGCCCATCAGGTTGAGGAGTCCGGCGGCGGCACCCGCGTGCGGCCCGCCGATTGTCGTAGCCGACGTAAAGAACGGTGACTCCGCGCCGTTGAGACACGCTGACGAGAGGCTCAGCGCAACGATCGCAAGGACCGCCCCCGGAACGACGGCCCCCGTGAGTGCGAACGCCGCGGCGCCCAGTAGGCACGCCATGGCAACACGGCGGCGCGCGGTAGCGCCGCCGATGCGGGCGCCAAATCTATCGACGAACGTCCCGATGAGTGGCGCCGCGACGAATCCCGCCACATTCGGAAGACTGGCCCACACGCCACTGGAAAGGATCGTGAAGCCTCGCCCTTCCGTGAGATAGCGGAAGAACCAGAAGACGAACACGAAGTAGACGGCCGAGTGGAGGAGATAGGCGATCGACAGGCGCTGCAGGTTCGGCTCGCCCAGCAGCACGCGGGCCCCGTGGAAGAAACCAGACGCGGGCTGCTGGCGAGACACCACATGGGCTGGCGTTGCGCGCGGCATGAACAACAGGCATGCCGCCGCCGTCGCGGCGCCCATCGTTGCACTGATCACGAATACGGCGCGCCACCCCAACTGCTCCATCACGGGCGCCATCAGCAGTGGTGCGACCGCACCGCCAAGTGAGGATGCAGAGATCACCATCGCCAGCGCGCGGGTCCGGTATGCCGCGTCGACGAACTGTGAGACCGCCAGCGCCGCCACCGGGAAGACGGCCGCTTGCGAGACACCGAGGACAATGCGGGAACCAATCAAGGTGCCTGTCGCCGCCGCCGCCGGCATCAGCCCGGCCACGAGTGACGCGAGGCTGCCGCCAAGCATCGCCAGCGCGAGTGCAATGCGGGCGCCGACACGCTCGCCGAACAATCCAGCGGGCACCTGCAGCAACGCGTAGCTGAGTTGGAAGCCCCACGCGGTGATTGCGCCCATCTCCGTCATCGTGAGACCGATCGCGGGCGCCATGCGCTCCTGCGCCACGGCGATGTCGGTGCGCACCAGATAGGCGATGCCGGCAACGACGCACAACAGCGAAACGACACGCCAATTCGTACGCATGCGAACGGCTCTCAGGGGGTGAGGGGGAACACGTCCAGATCGACGGCGCCGTGCACGGGCTCCGTGATCCGGGGGGCAATGCCATCGAAGCAGGTCGAGTATAGGCCCTGATCCTCGCCGGCGATGCACGCCCGATCTACTTTACTGCGGATCGGAACGCGACGCCGGAATTCTCATGTACCCGGCGGTTCCATGCCTCGCCGATCCGACCGTCTCAACGCGCACACCGTAGCTTTCATGCGACCACCAGCAGGACGAGCCATTTGGGCGATCATTGGTCTGCTGGCGCTCATCGGCGTGCTGGTGGTGCTGGCCCCCCGACTGCGCCCGCGTCGCGATGCTCGGCTGGCGTTCTCGTATACCACCTTCAATGCGCGCTTCTGGCGGGGCGATTGCAACTGCCCGGCGCCGGTGGTCATGGGCACGACCCTCGTGTTCTGCGGCGGCAGTAACTGGAAGAATGAGGAACGGCTCATCGCCGTCGATCTCCGCACGTCGAAGGAGCTCTGGCGCCGCGGCCAGCCGAACGGGTGCGGCATGCTCCGCGTCATCGACGACGTGTTGTACCACTGGGATGGGCGGGCTCTCAGCGCCTTCAGCGCCGCCGGCGCGCTCCTGTGGAGGCGGGCGGATGTGTACGGGCTGCCGTTCGTGACCGATGGGCGGTTGTACCTCAGCGCCAGTGCGACGCCCACCCTGATGGTGCTCGACCCGGAGGACTGGTCACTGCTCGAGGAGATCCCGCTCCCAGATCGCCCCGATCGCACGCCGATCGCCGATGGCCCCATACTCCGCTACGGCACGCGCAGCGGGTATCTCGTGTCGCTCGACCTCACCGATCGCAAGGTGACGCTGTTGCGGCCAGCCACGCGCATCCTGAGCCCGTTGGTGCAGCAGGGGGCGCTGCTCGTGTTCAACGCCGAGGTCGATGACGGCTTTGCGCTGATCGGCTACGACCTGCAGCGCAGTGCCGTCCGGTGGTCCGTCAATACGCACACACTAAGCCAAGCGACGCCGCTGATCGACGGGGAATGGGTCTACTTCGGCGCCGACCGCCTGTACGCGGTGCGGCTCACCGACGGCGACACCCGCTCGTACGACCTTGGCGGCGGCCCCGTGGGGAGCGCCGTGCGGTATGGCGACGTCCTGTACGTACCCGGCGGGAACTCGCTGCACGCGCTCGATCCCGCTACCGGGGAAGTGCACTGGCGGTTCGACGCCGGCAAGTGGGTCAACGCCCCGTCAACCATCGGGCCCCCTCCGATCGTGAATGACGTGGTGTACGTCGGCAGCCTGGATTGCCGGGTGTACGGCGTGCGTACCGGCCGCTAGCCGATCGTGCCCAAGGGCGCGCCCGTCGTGCGCCGTCAGCTGCCCGGCGCGCCGGTGTACACGATCAACCAGCGACCGGGCTCGGCCTCCACGACCGCCGGATCGCCGCCGGTGACGCCCAACGATCGCGGTGTACCCCACGTCGCGCCGTCGGTGGTGGCGGCGTACCAAAGCGGACTGCCGTAGAAGCGCAGGGTACTACCCACCGCCACCAGATTGCCGGTCCAGTTCACCGTGGCGGTGCTAGGGATGTCGGCCACGCGGGTGAAGGTGAGGCCGTCGGCACTCACGGCGTGGTAGGCCCCCTCCTGCGGGGCGCCGATGGGTGCGGTGAGGTGCCACTGGCCGTTCCAGCGCAGCACGGCGCAATCGACGGCGTTGCGCCCCGGATTGAACCGGTACCCGGGCTCTACGGTGTAGGTGACGCCGTCGGTGGACGTGGCGCTGCAGAAGCCCAGCGTCGCGGTGGTGGCGCCCCCAGGCAGCGGGCCGCAGGTGAAGAACAGCCGGAGCGCGCCGTCCTCCCGCACCGTGATGGTGGGGTCGAAGGGGCGCTGGAAGCCGGCGGGGAGGCCGGTGACGGTCAGAGTCCGCGGCGCGGACCAACTGCGGCCGCCGTCGGTGGAGACGGACGCGGCCACGAGGTCGAACGCATCGGGGTCATCGAAGGGAAACCACTGAAAGACCGCCACCAGTTGCCCACTGGTCCGGCGGGCAAGACTGACGACGCCAGCCTGCCGCACGAACGTGGTGGGGGTGCCGAAGCGGTCGGCGTCGGTGCCCACGGCGATCTTGAGATCCTGTTGCCACGGCCCCTGCGTGCTCACGACGCGCACGGTGACCGGCGGACTGGTGACCGCTCCGGCGCCGTTGCGTACGACCACGTCGAAACGGCCCCCCTCGGCCATGGAGCGCGGCGTGAAGACATAGGCCGCCGCCGTGGCGCCGGCGATGGGTTGTCCATCGCGACGCCACTGGTAGGCGAGTCGCGCGCCGGTGGTAGTCACCGTGAACGTCCACGTGGCACCGACTGGCACAATGCGGGGCGCCGGGCCGGACACGAGCACCGGCGCGGTGTCTTCCGATGCGGCCGTCGTCGCGTCGTGCCCACCATCGCAGGCGAGTGCCGTCGCGAGGAGCAGAAGGATCACCGGCTGACGGCAGGGCAGCTCGAGTTGCATGAGGGAAGCATGCGCGTCGGTCCGTGCCGGCGCGAGTCGGCCACCGGGTACGCTCGGTGTGCGGCTCCCCCCCAACCTCACTCAGCGTGTCGTACCCCGTACCCGGTACAGATAGCTGAACTTCACGAACGCGCCGTCCGTGGTGCGTTGGACGTCGATGGGGCGCATCGTTTCGGTGGCGTCCACGCCGGTACCATAGCCGAGGTACACCACCGTGCCCGGGCTTGGCAGGTAGCTGATCAGCCAGTCGGCACGACCGAGCAGAGAGCGCCGAGCCGACTGCCGTACCAGCGACCCGTTGGCGGATCGGCGAAAGAGCGGCTGCTCCGTGCGGGGGTCGCGCAGCGCACTGCGGTCGCGTGATTCCATCTGCCCCACGAACCGCAGGAAGAGCGCGCGCGAGAACTGATACTCGAGTCGCAGCCGCGGCACGATCTGCGTACTGAACAGCGAACCGTCTCGCGCGCGCACGAAGCGCTGGTAGCGCAGCAGCGTGCCAATGCGTACCTGCGTCGACGGTCGCAAGTCGACTTGCGCCTCGACGTCCCGCCGATTCACGGTGGCGGTCTCGAAGAACTCCGGCTCGCTGCCGACCACGGCCGTGATTGTTGCGCCCACCCGGCGCCACTGCGGCGTGTTCACGACGAGCGTCGTGCTGCTGGTACGCTGTGCCGCGCTTGCAGCAAACGCGACGGTGTCGCGCTGCGTGGCGGTCGGCACCCTGTAGTCGGCATAGCGACGGCTGTCGAACGAGATCACCTGGAAGTCGGGAGTGACGCTTACGCGCCACCCACCGCGGATCGTCATGGAATTGTCGAGCGAAAAGCGTGACTCCAGCGGGGTGTCACGCTGGGAAAAGCCATTGTAGCTCCAGAGGGTAGAACCGCTGAAGAAATGCTGCCGCTGATCCCACCATCCACCTTTGCGGCCGAAGATCGTATAGCGCTGGTTGACCTGCGCGCGCACGAAGTCCACACGATTGACGAAGCCGGTTTGAGTGAGGAATCCCGGGGAGAAGCCCTGCAGCGCAAAGCGGTATCCGTACTCGCGTCCCGAGCGTCCGGTGTTCGCTTCCCAGAGTGTACCGCTGCGCGACACGCTGTCGCGCGTGGTGCTGTTGGCAAAGCGGAGGTCGGCACTGTACACCTTGGCGAACTGCAGACGCGCGTCGAAGCCGGCCACACGATTGAAGCGGGCGCCTTCGCTCCGATCGGTGAACACGATCCCCGCGGTGCTCTGCTCGCCAAGGTCACGGCGCAACCGTACGATGGTGAACAGCGGACTGGTCTTGCCATCGCTGCCCGCGCTCGGTGCGTCGAGTGCCGACAGCAGGCCGACATCCGTGCGCGGAATCTTGCCGGTGAGCTTGATGGCACCGAGGGGCTGCACGATGGAGCGGGTGTTGACGAGCCGGTTCGGGGCGTCGAACTGTTCGCTGCCCTCCACGAAGAACGGGCGAAGCTCCGGGAAAAAGAGCGCGAAACGCACGTCGCCGGGAATCTGGCCGACGTCAGTTTCCACCTGGCTGAAGTCGGGGTTGGCCGTCGCGTTCAGCGTGAAGTTGGACGTCACGCCCCAGCGCACGTCGCCGCCGGCCTCCCCCTGGGTCCCGTAGCGCCAGCCCTTCTCGTCGCGGGTGCCGCGCGTCGCTGTGGTCGTTGTGGGGGTCAGATCGAGCACGAGCCCGCGCTTCATGCCGGTCATCCCCCGCAGATAGCCAGCTTGCGGCGTAAAGGCCTGAATGGCCTTCGAGGTCGGTGCCCACGTGTCCTGGTAGCCGGTGCGCTGCGTTTGGCGCACAATCTGCAGCCCCCAGTCCTGGGTCTCGCGCAACTGATAGCGGATCGACTTGAAGGGGATGCGCACCTCCACCTCGTACCCGTCATCGAGCAGGCGTCCTTTCGACTGCCACACGTAGTCCTGGGACAGGTCCACGGCCTGTAGCGAGGCTCGCGACACGCCGGGGCCGGCCGACTGGTCGGTGCGCATGCCGTCGGCCTGCACACCGAACGGATTCACCGCGAACACGAAGGCGCGGCGGCGATCGTTGAACGTGTCGAGATGCAGCGCCACCCAGTCATCGTTCGCGATGCGGTCGCGCTCGGCGAGCGTGGCCCGCACCGTCCCCGCCGGCGCGTACACGCGAATGCCGACATACATCGCATCGGCCGCATACCAGACCCTCACCTCCGTCTCGTCCTGCGCCGGACGCCCGTCCACGGGATTGTACGATGTGAACTCGGTGAGACGGCTTGCGCGCTGCCACGCCGGTTCGGTCAGCTGCCCATCGATGGCGATGGCATCAGACAGTCGCGGGGCGCGGACGTCGAGGGCCCGCGCCCGGCCCGAAAACGACTCCCCTCCGGCGGGGGGTTGGGCGGGAGCGGGACCACTGACTTGCTGCAGCAGCGCGAACAGGAGGGGGAACATCCACCAAGCTTAACGGCCCACTCCCTTTGCGTCGACGCGGTCCCGCCGGCTGGTGGCGAGCGACGCTGGGCCCTACTCCGCCCGAAGCGTCGCTTCAAGTGTGATCGGCACCACTGACAGCGCCTGCGACACCGGACAGCCCACCTTTGCCGCGTTCGCCTTCTCACGGAAGGTCGCGTCGTCGATTCCCGGCACGACGGCATCCAGCGTGAGCACGATGCCGGTCATCGACCAGTCGAAGCCCTGCTGCCCCATCGTGATCACCGACTCCACGTGCAGCGCGGTCGGCGGAAAGCCCGCGCCGGTGAGTTGAAACGACAGCGCCATGGCAAAACATCCGGCATGCGCCGCCGCGATCAGCTCCTCGGGGTTGGTGCCGCTCCGCCCCTCGGCATCGGCAAACCGCATCTTCGTGGAGTACGGCTGCTCCGTCAGCACGCCGCTTGGCGTGGTCAGACTCCCCGAGCCTTCCAATCCCGTGCCGAGCCACACGGCCTTTCCGCTACGACGCATCGACTACTCCTGCTGAGAAACGGTGATGAGAGTGATACACGGTGATGAACAGACGGCTCAACGCCGAATCGGTGCTCGCGGTGCCCGGGATGCACTACGGGGGAGCATCTCGTGAGAGACGCTCCCCCGCGGTACCCATCGTGCGTGATCTACTTCGCGACGGGCCCGGACGCACAGGTGACCGTGGTGTGCATCGGCGTGAAGAGGCTGTACGTGATGGCGCCGACCAAGCCGTTCAGGAAGCTGCGTTCGGTCACGACCGAGGCGACGCCCTGAGGGCAGGTCTGCTTGGCGTCGATCGCCGGCGGCGGGACCAAGCCATACACGAACGACAGCTGCCACTGCTTGTCGATCACGGTGGCCGCCGGCGGCGCGCCCGTGTTGACGGTGACGCGGTAGCAGGCGCTGAGGGCGACCAACGCCACCACGGAGAGGATGTTGGTGATGCGCATGGACGTTACTCCTCGGCCGAGGTCACGTCACCGAACTGCACGGCGACGGGGCGATCCAGCTGCGCGGAGCGCGCGGCTGCCTGCTGTAGCGCGTCGGAGAGCTGCGAATCGGTCGCCGACCATGCCACGTGCACGATCTCCGTGCCGTTCGGGAGCGCCGCCGTGCCCGAGGCACAGGTAATCCGAACCGTCTGCGGTGCCCAAATGCCAAGCGTCAGGGCGCTCACAAATCCGTTGGGGAAGCTCGTCAGCGTCTCGACGGTGGCCACGCCACTCGGACACTTCGTGCGGGCATCGATCGGCGTTGCGGCAACGAGGCCGAAAATCCACGTGGACACCCAACTCTGTTGAACGACCGTTTGGCTCGGCGCGCGACCGGTCTGTACAACCTGCCTGAAACAGGCGGTCGTCGATGCCAGCACAAGCGCGCCTAGCACCACTGTTTTCCAGCGATTCATGAATGCTCCTCTTGCGAAATCCAACGATTGAGAAGTGCCAGCAGGGCGGAGCGAACATACCGCCTGCCTGGGCGCGGCGCGAGGGCGGGGGAGTGCAACAGCATGCCGCGGGCAGACCGCGATGATCCGCTCTTGCCGACTTTCGCACCACCCCCTAGTTCACTCGTATGCCAAACTCTTCAATACTCAAGGCCATGTGCTGTAGCGGACGAGTCCGGTATGCCGCCCTGTCGGTGCTCACGTTGCTTGTGTCGGCATCGTCGCACGTGCAGTCGCAGGCTCGGCAGCGTCGCTGCCCGCAGTTCGCGCGGGTACCGGGCTACGGCGCGTGCACGAACATCGCGGGCAACAGCTGCGGCTTCTGCACGTACCGGTGCAACGACGAGACCGTGGTCCGCTGGAACGTGTGCGGGGGATAATCGCGCGCGTCCTGCTCGTATTCACGCTGCCGGTGGGTGTGCTGGCGTGTGATCGCACGGCGCCGGTGAGCGACGAGGCCCCGCCCGCGCTCCGGGCGGCGATGGCCACGCGCACGATCTATCCGGCCAAGCGCGAAGAGTGGCGCACCGACATCACGGAGCACACCGACAGCACCATGGTGCCGCTGGTGTTCCGGGCCGGTGGCACCACGGTGGCGCTGTTGCAGGCGTCGCCGATGCGCATCTCGCTGTTCGAGCTGAATCGGCGCGGCATGTTGCTGGCCACGCGTCCGGTGCGTATCGACTCGGTGCTGAACGCGGCGGTTCCGCGCGACATCATCGCCCCCACCGAACTGTCGCGTATCACCGATGACGGCGAGGTTGATGTGATCGACAGCGTTACCAGCACGCTGGTGCGCGAGTCGATCGGCGGCTTCATGTTCCGTCGCGAACTGCCATTGCTGCGCGGCGGCAGCGGCAAGCTCTGCACGCTGTCGCCGGCCACGTTGCTGCATGTGCGCACGTTGGGGCAGCGCAGCGCGCTCGAGGCGTTCACGATTACGGCGAGCCCGACAGACGATGCGCTGGTTGGACGGCATCGTCTCATCGTGGCCCCGTCATCGCGACTGCGGTGGGGCAATGGAGACGCGCGGCGCTGTCTGCTGCTTACCGATCGCGAGGTGCTTATCGTGAGCGCGCCCGTCGACCCCAGCACGGGTGTGTCGCCTCAACTCACCACGCTCCGCGCGCCGGGCGATTCGGGGCCGCCGCCCACCATCGAGCGTCGTGGAACGGCGACCGACAGCGCGCGTCTGCGGCAGCCATTCGTGGTCGATGCCGCGATCGTGGATGGCGGCTTCGTGGTGTTGGTGGGACTCGAGTCGGACCGCCAGGGGCGCGTGCTCGACTACTACGACGAGCGCGGACGATACATCCAGAGCGCGATGCTGCCGTTCACGGCGTCGGCCATGAGCGGAGCGGGGCCGCGCTTTCTGGCGCTGCATCAGGACGAGCGTTACCGCTGGTGGATCTCGTCGTGGCTCACGCCCATGGCGGCGCACGGTGCCACCGCGCCGCCGGATCCACGGCCGCTCGATGATGCACCGGAGCGACAGCTGTTCGCGCGGCCGGCACGCGCGCGGTAGCCGTGAGCGGCAGCCGCTCACGGCTGGTGAACGACGGCTACGGCCGCCGCTTCGCTCCCGCCAACACCCGATAGTACTCGTCAACCAACGCGCGATACTCCGCCGGTGCGGCGGCGCGGGCACCGGCCGCCGGCCGACCATCAGCGCCCAGTCCCACCGAGCGATACAGCGCAAATTCGAAGTTCTTAAGGCGCTCCAGCATGGCCGTCTGCAACTGCTCGAGCCCCTTGGGGTCGCCGAACGCGCGGCTGTTCTCGAGCTGACGCAGCCCCTCGATGGCGCGATCGAGTTCACGCGTATCCACGCCCTGCGCCGCCGCCTCGCGACGGAGCCCTTCGGCGTTCTCACGACGCAACCGGAACTCTCGCGCGAACTGTTCCGGCGTGCCCGACGGCATCATGCCACCCTCGTTGCCGGTCGGCGACGACTGCCCGGAGGGCATTTCGCCATTCGGCATCCCACCGGCCCGCGGCGCACCGCTTGAATTGCCGCCGCGTCCGCCGTTGGCCTGTTGGCGGCCCTGCTGGCCTTGGCCTTGGCCCTGTTGCTGGCCCTGACCTTGCCCCTGCTGGCCGCTTTGCTGCCCTTGCTTGCCCGGTTGGCTCTGCTGCCCTTGCTGGCCGCTTTGCTGCCCCTGTGAGCCCTGCTGGCCCCCCTGTTGGCCCTGTCTGTCGGCCACGCGCTCGCGCAGCGACTCCAAACCCTCCACGAGGGCCCGCGTGCGCTCCAGCGTGCGTTCCTGCGCGCGCGCCGCCGACTCGCCCGACATCGCGCCTGTGGCCGCCCGGAGCCGCTCCGCCACGTCCTTCAGATTCTCGCCGATCTGCCCTTCGAACTGCGACGCGTACTCGGCCGAGCCGCCGCGAATCACCTGCTTGCTGAAGTCGATCTTGTCGGCTACCCGCGTGTCGCGAATGGTCTCCGCCGCCTCGCCCAGCTTGCCCGCTGCCTTCGGCTGATCGCGACGGGCCTCACGGGCCAACCGATCGGCATCGGCTTCCAGTTTGCGCACGTCGTTGCCCAGCGCGTCCTTCTGCTCGCCCAACCGTCGCTGCTGTTCGTTGCGTGTATTCGGCGCCGCCCCCGCCATCGACTTCACGGTCTCGGCGATCTCCTGCTGACGCGCCTCGAGGTCCCGCGCGCGCTCGGCCAACTGCTGCACGCCGCGATTGAGTTCGTTGGCGCGCGTGCCTTCGAGATTGCGCGCCGCCCGGTTCAACTCTTCCAGTGCCGCATTGCCTTGCGCCGCCGATCCGCTCGATGCGCGACGCATGGCGTCGGCCGCCTGCTGCAACCGCTGCGCGGCGTTACCCAACTCCGGGTTGTTCTGCTCGCGCGACAGCCGCTCAAGGCGCCGAGCTTCTTCTTCCGCCTGACGCGCCAACTCACGCTGCGCACCACTGTTGGCCTGCTGTCCCTGCGCGCCTTGCTGGCCACCCTGCTGTCCTTGCTGCCCGCGACCTCCGCTGGATGATGCACCGCCACTGCTGCCCGAGGCGCCACCGCTCTGCTGCTGACCCACGCGCTGACGCATGGCTTCGGCCTGTCGCTGCATCCGTTCGTTTTCCTGCTGCTGCCGCTGCGCGAGTTGCCGCAGCTTCTCCAGCGTTTCGTCGACCGCCTGCTGCGCGCTCTGCTGCGATTGCGACTGCTGCTGCACGGCTTCGTACTGATTGCGGAGCTTGTCGTTCTCGAGCTCGAACAGATCGGCCAGGTCCTCCGCCTTCGGTCCGCCGCCGCCACCACCACCGCCGCCTCCGCCACCGCCCCCCATCTGCACCTGCACGTCGCGGTACAGCGCCTCCGCGCGCTGCAGATGCTGCAGTGCCTTCTGCTCCAGCGGCAATGCGTCGGTGCCGCGTCCCCGGCCCAGCTGCTCCTCGGCCAGCTTCATCGCGGCGGCGGCCGTCTCCGTTTCCACACGGATCTTGGCGAACATCGTGTCGCCAGCGGCGAGCCCGCGCTCTTTCAGGCTGTTCGCCAGCTTCGTCACTTCTTCGCGCAGCCGCCCTTCGGCGATCGTAAGCGTCGTAATGTTCTCGCGACGACGCTTGTCAGCGGTGCTGCTGCTGTCGCGCAACCAGTTGAAGGTGCCGGCGACCACTTCCTTCTGCCGCGCCACGAAGCCTTCGGGTGATTCCCCCTGCGGACCGCCGCCACCACCACCGCCACCACCCTGCTGTTCGGCCTGCCGATAGTCCTTGGAGAACGGACGGATCTCGAGGAAGTACACATCGCTGCTGCCGCTGTGGCCCGAGCCGTCCTTGGCCACGGCGTGATACGCCACCAAGTCACCCGGCACCAGCGACATCTCCTCCAGGAACAGCGTGTGCGCCGCGCGCGCATCACGCGGCCGGCGCGTGGTGCTGTCCTGCATCACGATGCGCTTCTCGGCCCCGCCGTTCACGCGATAGCGCAGTTCGAGCGCGACCACACCCAGATCATCGCTGGCCTGCACGGCCACCGTGACCTCATCGGTGTTCGACGCCTTCGTGTCGCGCCCCGGCTCTTCGATGGTGACGCGCGGCCCCCGATCGGGGATCGCATCGATCACGTACTCCACCGAACCCGCCACCGTGGTGCCGTCGGTGGTAACGAGGTCCACGTGATAGAACCCGCTCTTCGACACCTTGAAGCGGCCGCTCACCGCGCTGTCGCCCTCGATCGCCATCGGCGCCGTGGTGCCGTCGTCGAAACGCAACACGCCGCTCGCGACCTTCCGCGTGACCTTGGCGTGCACCACGACGGTAGTGCCCACAATCGCCGCCACATCACCGCCGTCTTCCACATGCTCGGCGGGCAGGCCGCTGTACGCCGGGAAGCTGAGGTCGAGCGACACATTCGACACCGCCGGCAGGTCGTTCACCGTGAGTATGTACGTGGGCGACCGCACGTCGGCCGACTCCACGTAGTACTCGGTGGGCTTGGTGATGTCGAATAGCCGCGAGCGGAAGCGCGACGAATCGGCTTCGGGGCTCATCGGGAGTCGCTGCCACTCACCGGCGGAATCGCTGCGGAACACGAGCTCCGCCCCATCGGCGGCGAAACCCACCAAGGCGGCGTGCACTTCAATCGCACCACCACGCGGCACCGCCACGTTCCCCGGCTCGACGCTCAGCGCCCGGACCGGCACCGCCGCTTCGGCCGTCCCGAAGGGCACAAACAGCAACTTGGCGCCTTCGCGCAAACGCGCGGGGCCCGCCACGAACATCAGCGCCGCCACCGCGGCCACTCCACCCAACATCTGCCCCGCACGCACCATGCGCGGACGCTCCAGCGCCGCGCGCTGTTGCAGCGGGGCAATCGCTGCGCTCGCGCGCGACATCAATCGCGCCGACAGCGCGCCCGACTGCCGCTCGCGCTCCGGCACGAGTGCTTCCTGCACCGCGGTGATCAGCGTCTGCTTGAGTTGCGGTGCGCGTTCTTCCACGTACAGCGCGAAACGCTCGTCGCTGGCGCGACGCATGAGGGGCAGCACGAGTCCGCGGATGAACGCCGCCGCAATGAGCGTGTAGCCAATCACTCGCGCGATGACCGGCGCCCGTCCGTCGCCACTGAACACGGTGAGCACCAGCATGGTGGCCAGCACGGCCAGCAATATCGATGCCCCGATCCACACGAGCGACTCGAGGAGAATGCGCTGGCGCCACTGGCGGCGCAGGGCGCCAAGGGTGGTGAGCAGCTGACGGTCGGGACTCATGTGGGGCTCCGGTCGGAAGCGGACGCGGGAGAGACAGGACGGACACGTCGGGCCACGGCACGCCATCCGCGCGTGGCCATGATCGTTTCAATCACCAACACCAACGCCACGATGATCAGCAACACGCGCCACGGATTCTGGCGACGCTCGAGCTCCACCGTGGTGGGCGGCGCGTTCGACGCCATCGTGCCGGGCTCGGCGTCGCGCACGCCCAGCAACAGCTCGGTGGTGTCCATGGGGGTGAGCTCCGATTCACTAGCCGGCGCGTTGGCCGCCACCCGCCCCACGGAGGCGCCGGTCGCACTCACCGCAAACGCTTCGTACACGCCGGCATCGGCCAGCGGCACCGCCGTGCCCAATGAGTCGGCCTGCGGCCGCAGCAGCGTGCCATCGGGAGCGCGCACCACCGGATCGTTCACCGACGGCGCCAACGACCAGCTCTCGCTGGTGGAGCGCCAGAGCGGTACGGCATCGCGGCCTGACGTGTGCAGCACGAGCTGTCGCACGAAGGGCAGGAAGGCGGGTTGCAGCGGGAAGTCACTGCGCTGGGCGTCGAGCGGCACCGTGAGCACCACCAACCGGCCCTCCCCGAGGCGCTGTTCGAGCACGGCAGGCAACCCATCGTCGAAACGCGCCAAGACGTCCACCGCACCGGACACATCCACTCGCGGATAGCGCAGAAAACGCACTGAGCTCAAGGCATCCGGCACTTCGCGGAACGGCGTAAACAGGGGATGCTCGATGCGCACATCGCGCAGCGTGCCGCCGCGATCGGCCAACCGGTCGGCCAGTCCGCTCATGCGCACCGGCAGCAGCGGCAAGTTGTCGCCACGCTGCCCCGCCAGCCGCGAGCCGGCGGCGATCACCACGCCGCCGCCCTTGTTCATGTACTCCTGCAACGCCGCAACCGACGAGGCCGACGGCAGCATGTCCCAGAACATCACGAGACTGGTACGGGCCAGCGCCTCGCGGCTCACCGGCGCAGAAGCCAGCCGGTCGATCTGAATGGCCGGTGCGGCGCCGATAGCGAGTGCGCGCTCCAGGAACAGCGCCTCGCTGGCCGCGCCGGCCGACGGCGACACCAGCGCCACGCGCACGGCGTCGTCGCGCGGCACCACGGCGTGCAGCGTGTCGTCGGCCACCAGCGCGTCGGACTCCAGCGACACCAGCAGCGCCACGGCATCATCGGGGGCCGGCACCGGGGCGAACGTGACGACGGTTTCTCCGTCGGGTTGCAACGACACGTCGCTGCCGGCGGCATCACGACCGTTCACCGTAAGGCGCGCCTTCACCATGCGCGCCGCCGGCAGCTCGTGTGACTGCACCCGCGCCTTCACCGCCAACAGCGAGCGTGTACCATCGAGCACCCGCCGCGCTTCGATCACGCGCACGGCACTGTTGGCGCGCGTGGCTGCACCCACGGGGATGCTGCGCAGCTTCACGCCAGCCGGCAGATCGATGCCGGCGAGGCCCGCCGCGCCCGCTCGCTGCAGGTCGGAAATCACGATGATCTCGGCCGCCGCAAAGGGCGCGTCGAGCAGCATCTGGCGCGCCGTGCGCAACGCCGGCGCCAGCCGAGTGCCACGCGACAACGGCTTGAGCGTGGAGATGGCCGCCAGCGCCTGCGACTTGTCGTCGCTCATGCGCTGCAGCACTTCAGAGGCGTCGTCGTAGGCGACCACGCCCACGCGATCGCCGGTGCCGAGGGCGTTCACCACGGCCCGTGCGGAATCGAGCGCCCGTGGCCACACACCCTGGTAGCCCATGCTGAGCGAGCGATCGACCACCAGCACCACCGCCCGCCGACGCGTGTCGCCACCAGCCGCCGCGCGGTCGGTGAGGACCGGGCGCGCAAAGGCGAACACCAGGGCCGCCACCGCCAGCGCGCGCAACAGCAGCAACGGCCAGTCGGTGATGCGCTGGCGCTGTGACGTGCGGATGGGCAATTGCTCGAGGAACATCAGCGAGGGGAACCGGAACGGCCGGTCCTTGTCGCGATGCCGCAAATGCATCAGCAGCGGAATCGCCAATGCAGCGAGTCCGGCCAGAAATGCGGGAACGAGGAATCCGATGCCCATGCGCGAAATATTCGGTTAGTCGATCGTCAGCGGACCCGACTGCGCGAGAGTCGCGCGTCGAGGTACGCATGCAGGGCACGGTCGAGCGGTTCGCTCGTGTCGAGGCGCACGTAGTCGGCACCGGCGCTGGTGAAGCGCTCTTGCAACGCCGCGTGGTGCGCGGTGATCAGCGTGGCGTACTTGTCGCGCAGTTCGCCCGGACGAAGCGGCAACAGCGCGCCGCTCTCGGCGTCCTCGAAGGTGGCCGGCATGTCACCCGGCAACTGCGTCTCGGCCGGGTCGACAACGTGAAACACGATCACGTCGTGCCCGCCCATGCGGAGCGCCGCTACCGCGCGTCCCAGTGCTTCCGGTTGCTCGTAGCAGTCGGTCACCAGCACGACGATGCCGGTGCGCGTGGTGAGGTGTCCGATGCGACTGATGGAATGCACTAACCGACTCGGACCCGCGGCCTTGGCGCGCGCCAGTGTGTGCAGCAGCAGCTGCAGATGACGCACCGACGGCGGCACGACATCCACCAACTCTTGCTTGAACGTGGCCAGTCCAATGCGATCGCCCTGCGACTTCGACAGCCACGCCAGTGACGCCACGAGAAAACGCGCGTAGTCGAACTTGGTGACCGCGCCGCTGCCGAAGTCCATGCTCCCCGAGGCATCGAGTGCGAAGATCACGCCGGCGTTGGTGTCGGCGTCGTACTCCTTGATGTAGAACCGGTCGGTACGCCCATACACGCGCCAATCGATGCGGCGCAGGTCGTCGCCGGGCTGGTACGAGCGATGCTCGGCGAAATCCAGCGACGAGCCTTTGCGCAACGACCGGTGCTGGCCGTGCATGAAGCCGTCCACGACCGTGCGCGCCAACAGCGCGAGGTCGGAGATCCGCGCCAGCATGGCGGGGTCGAGAAAGGAGGCGGGAGCGGTGGCCACGAATGGCTCAGAGCGACGAGCGGGGGAGTGGTACGCTCTCGAGCAGACGCCCGATGAGCGAATCGGTGGTCACCTTCTCCGACTGCGCGGTGAAGTTCACCAGCACGCGATGCCGCAAGACGGGACGCGCCAAGGCCCGCACGTCTTCAAAGCTGGCGCTGGCCCGCCCCTGCAGCAGCGCCCTCGCCTTGGCACCCAACACCAGCGCCTGCGCGGCACGCACCGAGGCGCCGTACGACACAAACTGCTTTACGTAGTCGGGGGCGCCGTCGCCCGGGCGCGTGGTGCGCACCAGCTTCACGGCGTAGCGTGTGACGGCGTCGGCAATGGGCAAGCGACGCACCACGCGCTGGTAGGCTAAAATCTCCTCCTTCGACACCACCGACTGCACCGCTTCCGGCGGCAACGACGTGGTGGACTTCACGACCGCCACTTCGTCTTCTTCCGGGAGGTAGTCGAGCATGACTTCCAGCATGAAGCGATCGAGCTGCGCTTCCGGCAGCGGAT
>NZ_JBILKJ010000047.1:0-20983 GCF_044376735.1 Gemmatimonas sp. | reverse complement strand
TCGAGCGGGATGAAGGGATCTGCTCCGCCTAAGTTGCCCTTCCGGTCGCCGAGCGCAAATTTGCGGCGATGCGGATTGGGGAACGTTGGACATTCGAGGCGGTGGTGCGGGGCCTGCTGAACGGCGACTGCACGGCGTTGACGCCGGTGTTCGAGACGGTCGGTGGCGACCCGCATTCGAGTGCTATCGTGCAATGGGTGAGCGCCGGCGCGTTGGCGCTGGAGCCGCAGGCGCTGGCCGAAGCGCTCACCACGGCCTGCTGGCTGGGCGAAGTCGAGGTGGCGCGCTACCTGCTCGACCTCGGCGTCGATCCCGAGGCTGGCAATCGCACTGGCATGAACGCGCTGCACTGGGCGGCCAATCGCGGGCAACTGGCGGTGGTGGAGCTGCTGCTGTCGCGCGGCGTCTCGACCGACGTGCTCAATAGCTTCGGCGGGACGGCGCTGGATACGGCGCGCTGGTCGGCAGAGCACGAGCCGAAGCCGGATCACGGGCGGATTATCGCAGCGCTTTCCCTGCCCCGACGATAGCTTGGCAGCAGGTGCATCGGTGCACCGTCTGCGTCCCGCCTGTAGAGGAGTGTTCTCGTGTCCTCCCGTTCCAAAGTTGCGCCGCAATATGACGTGATCGTCGTTGGCTCCGGGGCCGGTGGCGGCATGGCCGCCTACCAGCTGTCGGTGCAGGGGCTCAAGGTGCTGCTGCTCGAGGCGGGACGCGACTACGACCCGGTCACCGAAACGCCGATGTTTCAGACGCCGAAAGACGCGCCCCTGCGCGGCAGCGGTAACGCGGACAAGCCGTTCGGGTTCTACGACGCCACGGTCGACGGCGGCTGGCGGGTGCCGGGCGAGCCGTTCACCACCGCGCCGGGCAGCCAGTTCAGCTGGTGGCGCTCCCGCATGCTGGGCGGACGCACGAATCACTGGGGCCGCATCTCGTTGCGCATGGGCCCGTACGACTTCAAGCCCAAGTCACGCGACGGACTCGGTGCCGACTGGCCGATGACGTATGAAACCATGGCGCCGTACTACGACAAGACGGAGCTGCTGATCGGCGTGTACGGCGGCGAGGATGACTTGGAGAACACGCCGCGCTCGTCGCCCGGTGTGTTGCAGCCACCGCCGGCCGCGCGCTCGTACGAGCTGCTGGCCAAACAGGCGTGCGATCCGCTCCAGATTCCGGTCATTCCGGCGCACCGCGCGGTGCTCACGCAGCGCCAGGACTCGGCACGGCTTCCGGCCAAGCTGCACCCGGGCAATGCGCTGGCGCAGCGGGTGCTGCGGCAGAGCATGAACGAGCGCATGGCCTGCTTCTACGCCACCGATTGCGGCCGCGGCTGCTCGATCAAGGCGAACTTCCAGAGTACCACCGTGCTCATCCCGCCGGCGATGGCCACCGGCAACGTCACGTTGATCACCGACGCGATGGTGCGCGAAGTCAGTATCGACGCGCAGGGCAAGGCCCGCGGTGTGCACTACATCGACAAGCTCACGCGGGTCGATCATCACGTCACGGCCAAGGTCGTGGTGCTGGCGGCGAGCGCGTGCGAAACGTCGCGCATCATGCTCAACTCCAAGAGCACGCTGTTCCCGAACGGCATCGCCAACAGCAGCGGCGTAGTGGGCAAGTATCTCATGGATACCGTGGGCGCCGGCCTGTCGGCGCAGATCCCGCGTCTGGAAGGACTGCCGCCGGTGAATGAAGACGGCACCGCCGGCATTCACATGTACATGCCGTGGTGGAAGTACGGCGACCAGAAGGCCGGCAAGATGTCGTTCGCGCGTGGCTATCACATCGAGTTCGGCGGCGGACGCGGCATGCCGGGCCCCGGTATCTTCGGCGGGCTCGAGAGCTTCACGCAGGGCGCCTACGGGAAGAAGTTCAAGGAAGAAGCGCGTCGCTACTACGGCTCGTTCATGTACTTCGACGGCCGTGGCGAGATGATCCCGAACGAAGACTCGTACTGCGAGATCGATCCGGTGGCGGTCGACCAGTGGGGCATTCCGGTGCTGCGCTTCCACTGGAAGTGGTCGGAGCACGAGATCCAGCAGGCCGCGCACATGCACGCCACGTTCGCCGAAATCATCGGCAAGATGGGCGGCACGGTGCAGGGCACGGTGCAGACCGACGGCAACAAGGCCATCGCGACGGGCGGCTCGATCATTCACGAAGTCGGGACCGTGCGCATGGGCAGCGATCCGAAAACGTCGGTGCTCAACGAGTTCGGGCAGGCGTGGGACGTGAAGAATCTGTTCGTCACCGACGGGGCCACGTTCGTCTCCAACGCCGACAAGAATCCCACCTTGTCCATTCTCGCGCTGGCGTGGCGCAGCTGCGATCACCTCGTAGCAGAACTGAAGCGGGGGAATCTCTGATGAGCGACGAGATGCACGATTCGCGCGACGACGCCAAGCCCGTCACGACCGGTATCGCGCGACGCGACGCGCTGAAGGCGATCGCCGCCGCGGCGATGGTGCCGATGCTCCCCGAGGCCGCGGCGGCCGCACCGGTGACGCCCGCCGCGCGCACCCCGCTGCCGATGCTCGACGAAGTACAGCAAGCCAAGCGCAAAGGCCCGCGTGGCACGCCCAGTGATCCGGTGTTGCAAGTGGCGAAGGCCGACTGGCCGAACAAGCTGCAACTGCGCGAGCTCGCCACGCTCAGTGCGCTGTGCGACATGATCATCCCCGCCGACGCCAAGAGCCCCGCGGCATCGGCGGTGGGCGCGCCGGCCTACATCAACGAGTGGGCCAGCCGGCCCGGCGGCGACGCGTCGCTGGTGCGCGTGCGCGGCGGACTCGCGTGGCTCGATCGCGAATCGACCACGCGCTTCGGCAAGCGCTTCCATCTCGCCACCAACGCGCAGCGCACGGCCATTTGCGACGACATCTGCTATCTGCCGAAGGCCAAGCCCGAGCATCAGTTCGCCGCGCAGTTCTTCGACACGATTCGCGATCAGACCGCGACCGCCTTTTACACCACGCCGCAGGGGTGGAAAGATCTGGGGTACATCGGCAACGTGGCGATGCCCAAGTTCGAAGGACCGAACGCCGAGATCAGGCGGAAGATCGGGGTGGAGTAAGCAGCAGCGTTTCCACCGCCGCGTGGTCGCCGCCACGAGGGCCATGCGTGGCCCCGTGGCGACACCAGCCCAGTGGCATATCCTGATGATGGGCGTCCCGCACCGTGAGCAAGGCACGACCCTGCGGTGTACTGAGCAGCACGCCCACCGTGGCCGCCGAGCCCTGCCACGATGCACAATGCAGCGCCGTGCCGGAGTCGTGGCCCGGCGTGGCGGGATCGAAGCCCAGCTCCAGCATCAACGCCACCGCCGGCGCATCGCCATCCCACGCTGCGTCGGTGATGGCGCGATGATCCTGCGCACGCAGTGATGCGACGAGCCCGGGATGTTCCTGTACCAACGCGCGTGCGGTGTCGGTATCGGTGCGACGGCACGCCAGGCGCAGCTGCTGTAGCGGTGTCGCGAACGCACGCATCGCGGCCAGGGTGTCGTCGTGCCCGAACTGCGCCGCGACGTCCAGCGGTGAGCGGTTGCTGCCAATCGTCCAGAAATACATGTGAAAGCTGCTCGGCGGCATTTCGGCGTAGACGCCGCGACCCGTTTGCTCGTCCAACAGCGCCGTGCGTGCGCGCAGTAATGCCACGGCGCGATCGGTGAGCCCCAGCGCTGCTGCCATGAAGATGTCGGCGTGGGCGCCACGTTCCACGAGATAGCGCGCGAGGTCGTAGCGTCCGGCGTCGCGCGAACGGTCCAGCATCCACTCCGCGGGTGAGGCACGATGGTCCACGTCGCGTGCATCGATGTCGGCGCCGGCGCCGAGCAACAGGTCGACCACGCCACGTGAGCGCGCAAAGTGCAGGGGCGTTTGTCCATCGCCGCCCCGCTCCGATACGCATGCGGGGTTGGCGGCGATCATTGCCTCGAGCAACGCGGCATCATCGAGATGGGCGGCGGCGCAGGCATCGGGAATCGCACCAGCGGCGAGCAGGCGATCCGCCGCCGCACCCGTGGCCACATGCAGCGCGTGGAACGGTCCGGCCCACCATGTACTGCGCGCGTTGGGATCGGCGCCAGCCTCCAGCAGCACGTCGACCATGGGCAGGTTGTTGGCATACGCCACGATCGCGGGCGCGTTGAACGGAAACACTGGTGCGTTGACGAGCCGCTTGAACTCCGCGTGCTGCGAGAACAGCATGCGGGCGGCATCGGCGTCGCCTCGCTGCATCGCGTCGTGAAGCTGCTGGATGGGGGTGCGCCCGTTCTCGGGGGTGGCGGCCGTCGTCATATGGTGCCTCGGTCGTCGCGGACTAAATCCGGGCCACGAAAGGGTCTCAGGGCAGTCGGAATGGGGCGGATACTCGGCCGGCACGATAAAGTAACCGCATCACGGTTAGTCCTCGCATGCCGTGGCCCTCGAACGTGCGACGGTAATCCACGAGGCGCCGCGCGAATATCTTCCGGACATGGATACAGCGGCGGAGCACATCACCATAACGGAGCACCACGTGCCGGTGCCGGGCGGACGCCTGTTCGCCCGCGAATGGACGCCCCGCGACGGCATCGCGGGCGCGTCGCCCGTGGTCCTGCTGCACGACTCACTGGGCTCCGTCGAACTGTGGCGTGATTTCCCCGCGCTCCTCGCGTACGCCGTGCGCCGCCCCGTGATCGCGTACGATCGACTGGGCTTCGGCCAGTCGTCGCCGCGTCACGATCCACCGTCCATGCGCTTCATCGATGAAGAAGCCGAGCTGTACTTCCCGGCGCTCCGGCATGCACTCGGCTTCACCGAGTTCTCGCTGGTCGGCCACAGCGTCGGGGGCGGCATGTCCCTCGTGATTGCCGCCACAATGCCGGACTCTTGTCAGCACGTGGTCTCGGAGTCGGCCCAGTCGTTCCTCGAACCCCATACGCTCGATGGCATCCGGGCGGCCAAGCTTCAATTCGACAACCCGGCCTACTTCGCGCGCCTCACCCGATTTCATGCGGAGAAGGCCCGGTGGGTGCTGGATGCCTGGACGGAGACCTGGATGTCGCCGGCCTTCACCGACTGGAATCTCGACCCGTACCTGAGCCGGGTGCGCTGCCCGACGCTGGTGATCCACGGTGACGCGGACGAGTTCGGATCGGTGGAGTTTCCGCGACGCATCGCCCGCGGTGTGCAGGGCAGGTCGCAGCTCGAGATCATCGACGGCTGCGGCCATGTACCGCATCGCGAACAGCCCGCTCGCATTCTGTCGCTGATCGCCGACTTTCTGTGAGCGTGCGCGCCCGCGACGGCCTTGCCAGCGCTGGCTGTCCCGGGCATCATGCGCCATGTCACTCACGCACGAAGACGTCACTCCCGGGCTCGTGATCCAGCTGGACACGGCCATGTTGCGCGCGCTCGGCGGCGCCCAGACCAATGCCGTGCTGGGGCCCGAAGGCGACCGCTCGGTCGTCGGTACGCAGGACTTTTTGATCGTGGGCGTCGATGCCCAAGCCGGTCGGTGCACCGGCGTCCCGCTGTTCGCGAAAACGGCCGTCGGTAATCAGCCGCTCGAGAACGGTAAGAAGTCAGGGCGCGCCGAGCAGTGGATCGGTACCGACACCTACTTCTCGCGCTGGCAGCATTGGCGCATGCCGATTGCTTCGGTCGTTGCCGCGTCGGCCGACGATCCGGCCACGGCCGCCACCCGTCGTCGTTACGCAGCGACCGATCGCTCGGCCCTCGACGACATCAAGAACTGGGAAGGGCGGAACCGCGCGGCGTATCGGGACGCGTGACACCGGGGGGCAACGGCTACGCGGAGCCGTCGGCGCTCGGGCCACTCTCGGCGGCGCTCTTCCGGTGACGCACAAATGCGGCCACCAGACTGTCGCGTAGATCGCGCAGCAGTTGGCGGCTAGTCTCGGATGCAGCAACCGACTCGATCGTGCTGTCGAAGTACAGACAGCCGATCAGTTTGGAATCGATCACCATCGGCAGCAACGCGAACGCGCTGGGGTCGAGGTCCTTGATCAGTCGATCGCGCTTGTATTCCTTCGCGTGGGCGCCCGTCATCTCGATAAAGAGATCGGTGTGCGTCTGCAGCGCCGCCGCGAGTGGGCCGAACGCCGCCGTGGTCCGCACCAGGAAGTTGCGCGAGAGTTCCGCGTTGCCGCGGCCGATGCCGACCCGTCCGCGGATCATGGTCAGATCCTCGCTGTTGATCCCGAGGACGCCGCGCTCGTAGCCAGCCTCGCAGGCAGCGCGCAGGGTGGAATCGGTGACCGAGCCCACACTGAACGACGCCGGTGGGGCCCCCTGATTCTGCTGATGCGCGATCTCCTGCTGCTGCGCGAGATCCCGCACCACCGTGCGCAGCCGTGCCTCTTGCGCGGTATCCGTCGCGCTGGGCGCCAGCCGGTCAGCTACACTGGGCGTCGCCGCGTTCGCTGCCGGTTCAGGCTGCCTCGCATCACGACCCACCGCCGCCGTCGTCGTCGGGCCGCTGTCGGTGCGCTTGCGCGGTGCGACCTTCCGCGCCTCGACCTGGGCGCGCCGCCACGTGTCCAGATCGACCTGCATGCCGGTCAGCGACGGTTTCGCCTCGCTGAGTGTCGTCGCGACGCACTCCTGCATGGTTGAGGCGTCGACGCCGATCAGCGCGGAGACCCGGTCGCGAAGCTCGCTGGGGATTTCACCGTCGACCTCGCCGCCGTCCAGCGCGCTCACCAACTCGGTACTGCACTGCGTAATCGCGTGCAGGAGCTGCAGCTCCTGCGACACGCCGCGAAAGGTGCTCATCGTGCGCACGACGGCCGCCGGCATGCCCCATCGCGCCGCCAGCGCCATGCCCACTTCCTCGAAGGAAAAGCCGAAATGCTTCGCCTCGGCACCCTCGTCGAAGGGGCCGTCGCTCTTCACCTGTTCGGTCCATTCCCGATAGGGCGACGGTCGATAGCACGCCACCAGCATTTCGCCGAACCGACGGAACATCCCGCACAGATAGGCCAGTTCGGGCTTCTCGAACCCGGCCGCGTCCGCGAGCTGCAAGGCGAGATTGGCCGACAACACCGACTGGACCTGAAGATCACGCAACGCCGGGGCCTTTTTCTCCGTTTCGTCGAACACGCTGGCCGCCGCAGACAGATGCTGCACGCGGTCGAAGCCCAACATCATGATCGCTTGCTTGACCGACCCGACGATGCGATCCGTGCCGCCGCCCGAGGTCGCGTTGGCGATCCGCAAGACCTTGGCCGAGAGCGAGATATCCTGCATGATCGCGCGCTCGAGCGCTTCGACGCGGGCGTCGAGATCGGAGGACACGGCGCCGATCGACCGGACGTTGCGCGCGAACGCCGGCAGGTTCGCGGCCGCGCCGACGGCCTTCACGAACGCCTCGGCCTCCGGCGAGATCGCGACGGCGCCGCTCATACCGACCGGTTGACCGGGTCGATGTCCTCGGTGAGCGAGGCCAGCAACAGTTGGCGCATCGGGAGCGCACCCTGGCGCCGCAGGAACGTGCTGATCGGCGTGTTCGCGGCGAACAGGGCGAGGACCGACGCGACTGACACGTCGGTCCAGACCCTTGGCTCCTGACCGAAGAACCGTGCGAACACGAGCCCGTCGTCCACCCGCAGCTCAAGGGGACCGCCGTGGCCGATGCCGACGCGCAGGACGACGTCGCGTTCCTCGAGTGTCGCCCCTTCTGGCGGTGGGAGCACGTCGATGCTCATCCGTTGCGTCTCCGTGCGATGCCGTCTACTACGAGATCGACGATCGACGTGACGTAGCGCACGGTGGCGCGATCCGGTGCCGGTCCACTACCGCTGCGATCGCAGTACAGGCAGCCGATCACCTTGCCCGACACGACGACCGGGAACACGCCGAACTGCGACACGCCTTGCTGGTTCGCCCAGCGCTGTTCCGTCGTCAGCATGTTCCGGTCGGTGGGGAGATAAATCGGCTGTCGCTGAATGGTCAGGGAAACCACGGGACCGCCTCGCTGCGTGACCGGAAACGAAAATGCCGCCAGCACAGCCTCAATATCAGGGCCCAATCCCGTCCGCGCTACTAGCTGAGTCCGGTCGCCCGTCATGAAGCAGGTGAGCACCCGATCGAAGGGGCCGCCGCGCAGAATGACTTCCATGGCCTGTGTCAGCATGGTGCCGATCGTGGCACCGGAGGCGGGATCGGCGGCGTCCACGAGTTCACTGCGCAGGCGCTCGCGCAGAGTAACATCCGGCTCGGCCAGCATCGTCGGCGTGTCGCCGTCGTCGGGAATCACGAAGTTCGGACCAAAGGCACGGCGCGCGGCCGCCGAGAGGTCGAGAAGGGACTGCGCGCTCTGCCCGCCGTCCGCGCTCTGCAGCATCTCGCGGGTTTCAATGAGCGCATCGCTGGCGACGCGGCTGACCTCGTCCCGGGTCAGCCGGAGACGCCCCTGATACGACGCCAGCAGCGCATCGAGCGCTGGTCCCACCCGGCTGTTGCTGTCCGTCTGATACAGCGTGGAGGTGAGCGCATGGCTGAAGGCGATGATCGCCCCGAACGGCGATGGGTCGGTCGATCGAATCCCGTCCGCCACGGTCTCCGGTAGTCCCCACTGCTTCGCGACTTCGAGGCCGAAGTCGTCAGAAGCGAAACCGAAGACCATCCGCATCGCCGAGGCCTCGCTGCGCCCGTCATCCTGAACCAGCGAGCGGACGCGCTGGTAGTCGTCGTGGTAGTAGCAGGCCATGAGCACTTCGCCGAGGTTGCGGAACATGCCCGCGAGATGCGCTGCTTCGGGGGCGTCATGTCCCTGCAGCAGCGCCATGCCCCGCGCATGGTTGGCGGTCAGGAGCGAGAGCACCATCAGCTCCTTCAGTTCCGGTGAACGGCGCTGGAAGTGATCGAAGAACAACAAACCGCTGGCCAGCTGCCGAACCTGCCGCAACCCGATCACCATCATCGCGTGCGTCGCACTCTCGGTGGGGCGGCCCCCGCGTCGATAGTGTGCGCTGTTGGCGGTCCGTACCAAACTCAACGCGAGACCGTACTCGCGGAGGACGACGTTGGCCAGCCGCTGGGTGGACACCGTGTCGTCGTCGCTGCCGGTGATCGTTTCGATCAGCTGATGCGACAACGCCGGCAGGTCGCCGCCCTGCATGACGCGGGTCAGGCGGGTCCGGATGGCAAAGTTGTCATCGCCGCCAACGTCCTCACCGTGGGGCCCGTCCCGGTGGTAATCGGCGTCACTGACGCGGTCGGAGGCATGCAATAGAGGGCTCATCTTGGTGAATATCGGCCCGTCCCACCGAATCATGAGGAACAGGCCGACGGCAATGCCCTTCCCACGGCCGGGACCGGACCGGCTATGCTTCGGCCATGCCGTTCGACTATGCGAGGCGCCTGACCGGTTCGGTTCGCACCAGGCGCGAGGATACGCACCTTGGCGTCGGATTGGCCTTTGTGGCGGGGGCGACGAATGCGGGCGCGTTCCTCGCGGTCTCGCAGTACACGTCGCATATGACGGGGATCGTCTCGTCGATGGCGGACTCGTTGGTGCTGGGACAGTCCGACGTGTTCCTGACCGCGTTCGGGGCGCTCGGCGCGTTCACCCTCGGGGCGGCCGTCACGGCGGTGCTGGTGAGTTACGCCCGCCGCCGCGGGCTGACTAGCGCCTTCGCGTTGCCGCTGTTGCTGGAGGCGGCGCTGCTGTTGGTGTTCGGGGTACTGGGCGCCCGCCTGCAGCTGGTTCACAGCCTCTTCGCCCCGGCCACGGTGAGTCTGCTCTGCTTCATGATGGGGCTGCAGAATGCGGTGATTACCAAGATCTCGAAATCGGAGATCCGGACGACCCACGTTACGGGCATTGTGACCGATCTCGGCATCGAGCTCGGTAAGTCGCTGTATGTGAATCGGCACGCGATTGCCGGCGAGCCGCGCATCATGGCCGACCGCCAGCGGGTACGCCTGCTGACGATGTTGTTGGGCGCGTTCTTCGCCGGCGGAGTCATCGGCGCCGTCGGCTTTCGCGCCATCGGTTACAGTGCCACCATTCCGCTGGCGGTGGTGCTGCTCGGTCTCGCCGCCGTCCCCGCCGTCGACGACGTGCGCAGCGCGCTATGGGAGGAGCGCCGCAGCGACGGCTGAACCGCGGATCGAGCCACCAACGGAATTGGGACTCCGCCGGTGCGACGATCTCGCCGCGCGCCCCGTCCCGATCCGCGACCATTCGCGGCGATCCGCGGTCCAGCCGTTTCGTAGCAGGCTCCGGCCCGACAGGCTCACCACGGATGCACGCGAATGACCGCGGATCGGGCCACCAACAGATCGGCCCGCAATCAGCCGCTACTCCCCCTCAGCCCGTTCGGCCCTCACATTGAGCAATGGCGCGCTTTGCCGCCCGCTTCCCCCGAAGGTCTGCGTCGCCTCCATTTCAGCCATCGCGTTATGAGCCGTCGTTTCGTCCTCGCCAGCCTGGGCGCGCCCGCGGCCATGGCCGCCGTCTTCTCTGCCCGCACAGCCCTCGCCCAGCCAGCGGCCAGCTCGTCGCCGGCCGCCACCGCCACCGCCGCCGCTCCCGTGTTCGCGAACGGCATGGCCCAGGTGGTGCCGGCGTGGCGGGATTCCACCGCGTGGATTCGACACGACCTCTGGGTCGAAACCGATTTCGACAGCGATCGTGACGGCCGCAAGGACCGCGTTCATGTCGACGTCACCCGCCCCGCGACCACCGAGGGCGGTGGCCTGAAAGTGCCGGTGCTCTACGGCGCGAGCCCGTACTTTGCCGGCACCTCGCGTGACGATTCCAACTGGAACGTGGAGCAGGAGCTCGGCGACCAGCCGCCCACGCGCCGAGCGCTGGCGGCGCCGGTGCACCAGCCCAATCGTCGACGCATTTCGAACGCGCTGGTGAACGAGTGGGTGCCGCGCGGCTTTGCGGTGGTCCATTCGGAAGCCCCGGGAACCGGCTTGTCACAGGGCTGTGCCACGGTCGGTGACTACCCCGAGCGTGCTCCGATGAAGTTCGTGATCGACTGGCTGAATGGCCGCGCAAAGGGATACACCACCCCCACGGGGCGGGAGGAGGTCCGCGCCACCGGATGGTCCACCGGCAAGGTCGGCATGATCGGGACCTCGTACGAAGGCACGCTGCCGCTGGCCGCCGCGACGACCGGCGTAAAGGGGCTGGAGGTGGTCGTGCCGGTGTCACCGAACACGTCGTACTACCTGTACTACCGCTCGAATGGCCTCGTGCGTTCACCCGGCGGCTACCTGGGTGAAGACGTAGACGTGCTGTATGACTTCGTGGCCAGCGGCGACCCGGCCACGCGCGCCCGCTGCGACGTGATCTGGAAATCCAATGTGTTCGCCGGCCCGAAAGGACAGGACCGCGCCACCGGCGACTTCAACGACTTCTGGAAGAAGCGCGACTTGTTGCCGCACGTGAAGAACATCAAGGCGGCGGTATTGTTGGCGCACGGCTTGAACGACTACAACGTGACGCCGGCGCATAGCGTGCGCATCTACGACGAGATGAAGGCGCGGGGACTGCCCGTCGGCTTGTATCTGCATCAGGGCGGACATGGCGGGAATCCGCCGGCCGACATGCTCAACCGCTGGTTCAGCCACTACTTGTACGGCGTGGATAACGGCGTGCCGGGCGACCAGTCGGCGTACATCGTGCAGGACGCCGGCGCGCAGGCCCCGACGGCGACCGCGGCGGCCGCAACTCCGGGCACCTCCGCGCCAAACCCGCGTGGGCGGGCCACCGCGTTGCCCACGCCGTTCGCCACCTTCCCCGTGCCGGGGAGCGTGCCCGTCACGCTGCATCCCACCGCCGGTGGGCGCGGCATTGCCTCGCTGGCGTTCGCGCCGGTCGCTGCCGGATCGGAGTCGCTCACCGACGACGTGGCCTTCAGCGGCAGTGCGCTCGCGAGTATGCCGACGTCGGCCCATCGCCTGTTGTACGCCACGCCGGTGTTCACCGACACGGTCCACATCTCGGGCACGCCGCGCGTGACGTTGCGCATGGCCGCCAGTGTGAAGGCGGCCAACCTCAGCGTGTGGCTCGTGATGCTCCCCTACGACTCGGCGCGCGCTGGTTCGCAGAGTTACAAGGGGAACGTGTCACATGGTTGGGCCGACCTGCAGAACGCGAAGGCGCTCAAGCAGGGCGGCAACTATGCGTCCAAGAACCGCGGTACGGCGCTCAAGGCCGGCGAGTATCGCGAGGTCACCTTCGATCTCGAACCCACCGATGAATTCATTCCCGCCGGCAAACAGCTTGCGGTGATGATCATGTCGAGTGACCGCGAATTCACGTTGTGGCCGAAGGCCGGGGCCGAGCTCACGCTCGATCTCGCCAAGTCGTCGTTCCGCCTTCCCGTGGTCGGCGGTGTGAACGCGCTCCAGAAAGCGGGTATGCGATGAGCCCCCGAATCCCTCTCCACTCTTCCGTCACCGTCATGCGTTCTCTGTTTCGTCTCGCCGCACCGACACTCCTCCTTGCCGGCGTCGCCAGCGCGCAAACTCCTGACGCCGCCACACTGAGCGGCCTGCGGTGGCGCTCGATCGGCCCCGTGAACATGGCCGGACGCATCACCGACGTTGAAGCGCATCCGAGCGCGCCGAAAACGTTCTACGTGGCCGGGGCGACCGGCGGCATCTGGAAGACGGTGAACGCCGGCACCTCGTTCGTGCCGCTCTGGGAAAAGGGACCGATCGCCTCGATGGGCGATCTCGCGATCGCACCGAGCAATCCGAACATCATCTGGGCCGGCACGGGCGAAGAAGACTCGCGGAATTCGGTCGCGCCGGGATACGGCATCTACAAGTCGGTCGATGGCGGCGTGACGTGGCAGAGCATGGGCCTCGAGAAGACGCAGCACATCGGTCGCATTCTCGTGCATCCCACCAACCCCGACATCGTGTACGTCGCGGCGCTGGGCGCGCTCTGGGCCACCAACCCCGAGCGTGGGCTGTACAAGACGGTCGACGGTGGCAAGACGTGGACGCTGAGCAAATTCATCAGCGACAAGGCCGGCTTCGTCGATCTCGCGATGGATCCGCGTGATCCGAACGTGCTCTACGCGACCAGCTGGGAGCGCATCCGCAAGGCGCACTTCCTCAAGAGTGGCGGCCCAGGGTCGGCGCTCTGGAAGTCCACCGACGGGGGCACCACGTGGAAGGAAATCACCGGCGGTGGGTTCCCGACCACGACCAAGGGGCGCATCAATCTCGCGATCGCGCCGAGCAATCCGGACATGGTGTATGCCATGGTCGAAGCCGACAGCGTGCGCGGTGCCAAGCCGCAGCGCCTGCTCAGCGGCTTGTATCGCTCGGCCAACGGCGGCGCGACGTGGACGTGGATGAGCACCATCAACAACCGTCCGTTCTACTTCTCGCAGATCCGCGTCGACCCGAAGAACGCCGATCGCGTGTATCGCATGGCCGTCGACTTTGCCTTCTCCAACGACGGTGGGGCATCGTGGCGCGCGGGCATGGTCGGGATTCACGAAGACTACCACGCCATGTGGATCGACCCGAACGACCCCGAGCATTTCATCGTCGGCGGTGACGCGGGCATCTTCCAGACGTGGGACAAGGGTGGCACGTACGACGCCGTGAACAACATGGCGATGGGTCAGTTCTATGGGATCAGCTACGACTTTCAGGTGCCGTACCGCGTGTGCGGCGGCTTGCAGGACAACGGCACGTCGTGCGGCCTGAGTCGCCGCGCCAATGCGCCGCTGCAGATGACCGACTGGTTCGCGATCTTTGCCGCCGACGGCTTGCAGACGGCGCAGGATCCGTTCAACCCCGATCTCGTGTACTACGAGTCGCAGGGTGGCAATGTCGCTCGGCGCAATGTGGCCACGGGGGACGTGACGAGCGTGAAGGCTCGTACGGTCACGCGCACGCAGTTCGGACAGCAGATCGCGCGTATCCGCGGCACTGGCACCACGACGCTCACGCCGGAGCAGACGAAGAGCATCGCCGATATCCGCGTGCAGATGAAGAAGGAGCTTGCCGATCCCAACGTGGCGACGCGATGGAACTGGAATACGCCGTTCCTCCTATCGCGCCATGATGCGAACGTGCTGTATACGGGCGCCGAAAAGCTGTTCAAGTCGGTGAAGAAGGGCGAAGACCCCTACGCCATTTCGCCCGATCTGTCGTCGCGCGATGAGTCACGCATTCGCATCACCACCGGCTTCGATATCGACGGCAATCCGGCGGTCGATGCCACCGGCGGCATTACCCGCGACGCGACCGGCGCCGAGGAGAACGCCACGATCGTGACCATCGCCGAGTCGCCGTTCAAGGCCGGTGTGTTGTATGTGGGCACGAACGACGGGAAGGTGTGGCTCACGAAGAACGATGGTGGTTCGTGGGAAGATCTGAGCGCGCGCTTTGCTGGCGTGCCGCCCTTTACGCACGTGAGCAAGATCGACGCGAGTCCGTCGGATTCCGCCACGGTGTATGTGTCGTTCGACAACCATCGCGACAACGACTTCGCGCCGTATGTGTACGTGTCGAACGATTTCGGGAAGACGTTCCGCTCGATTGCGGCCGGCCTCGCGGTCGGTCGCCCGAACACGGTGTATGTGGTGCGCGAAGATCCGTTCAACGCGTCGCTGCTGTATGCGGGCACGGAGCTCGGCGTGTACGCCTCGCTCGACAAGGGGGCGACCTGGTTCACGCTCGACACCAATCTCCCCACGGTGCCGGTGTACGACCTGCAGGTGCATCCGCGCGACCGTGAGCTCATTGCCGGTACGCACGGGCGTGGCGTGCAGATTCTCGACGTCTCGCCGTTGCAGCAATTCACACCGGCGGCGCTGTCGGCGTCGGCGGTGCTCTTCAAGCCCACCGTGGCGCTGCAATATGGCGAGCGTCCGGTGGGTTCAGAGCCGCGGGCCCAGCGCATGTGGCGCGGTGACCGCGTGCCGGCCGGGGCGGCCATCACGTACCGACTCGCCGCGCCGGTCACCGGCGGCGCACCGCGCATCACGGTCCTCAACGCGGCCGGTGATACGGTCGCGCGGTTGCTCGGTACGAACACGGCCGGGTTGAATACGGTCACCTGGAATCTGCAGGCCAGCGGCTCGCAGATGCAGGGACCGAACGCCGGCGGTCGTGGTGGATTCGGCGGAGGATTCGGCAGCGCGCCGCAGTCGACCGGGAGCATCAGCGATCCTGGCTTCCCGGCGGGCTTCAATGCCCGTCCGGCGGAAGCGCGTGGCGCGGCCGACAGCACGGGCACGCCGGAGAATCAGGCCAAAGCCCTCATCGCCGCGCAGAATCGGTCCCCGGCCGCCGGTGGTCCTGGCGGCTTCGGCGGCGGTGGCGGCTTCGGTGGCGGTCGTACGTCGTTCGTGGAAACGGGCGACTACCGCATCGTGCTCGAACTCCCGGGCCAGCCCAACGCGTCGTCGCAGTCCCTGCGCGTGGTGCGCGTATCGCCAGAAGAACGCGCCGTGCTGGTGCCGGCGCGCCGGTAGCGCTTATCCGTGTTGGTTCCGTGTCCTCGGCGTCATCCGTGTTCCGGCCGTATCGACCTCGCCACATCACCGGCGGTGGTGTCACGCAGAGATCGAGAACAGCCGGAATACGGATACCGCGGATCACACGAAAACAACACGGATTTTCTCCGGGTGTGCGACGAGAATCGTCGACGCTCCAACCGTTCTGCTTATCCGTGTTGGTTCCGTGTGATCCGTGGTATCCGTGTTCTGGCGGTTTCGATCCTGCCATGGTACCGCCGCTAGTGGTGCGGACCGATCGAAAACAGCCGGAACACGGATCACACGAAAACAACACGGATCAACCGTGCGGCTTACGGCTGAATTCCCGTGACCACCGGCAGCACGATCTTCGAGGCCTTCGCCTTGCTGCGATAAATGCGCTGTGTTGCGGCACGGAAGTCGCTCGGCTTGGCTTCGAAGATGTTCGGCACGAACGTCTGTGGATTCCGATCGATCAGCGGGAACCAGCTGCTCTGCACCTGAACCATCACGCGGTGCCCCTTCTTGAAGGTGTACGCCTGCGTGTGCAAGTCGATCGTGATCGCCTCGGCCACATTCGGGGTGAGCGGCACCGGCACTGCGGGGTCCTTGCGGAAGCGTGCCCGATACACGTCGTTGGCCACCATGAATTGGTAGCCGTTCATGCGGAGCTCTTTCATCCCCGTGTCGGGGTACACGTCGATGAGCTTCACCACGTAGTCGGCATCGGAGCCACTGGTGGCCACATGCAACGTCACCGCGAGATCGCCGGCGATGGTGAGGTCCTCCGTGAGCGTGGGGAGCTCCCAGCTCAGTACGTCGGGGCGGTTGTGCACGAAGCGCTGGTCCTCGGTGAGCCACGTGCTCCACGTGGAGCCGGGGCCGTAGGTCATTTGCACCGGCCGTTGGCGATACGGCACCGGCTTGGCCGGGTCGGACACGTACGCATCGTAGGCCGGCGCGGTCGCGGTAGGTGGCTCCCACGCCAGCGCACCACCTTCGCGCATGTACAGGCTGCGCGCCGACACCGCGGTCTTGGGCGGCCACGTGTCGTAGCGCTTCCACACATTACTGCCGGCTTCGAACACCAACGCTTCCGGCAACGTCCATCCAGCTACCTCGCGCTGCTCTGGATGCAGGTGACGCGCGAAAAACGGTGCCATGATCGAGTCGCGGAAAAAGCGCGCCGTCGGTTGCCCGAACTGAATCGGGCCCAATGCGGCGCCTTCACCGCGCATCCAGCCGCCGTGATTCCACGGCCCCACGACGAGGAAATTCTTCCCCTCGCGATCGTGCTTCTCCAGTTCGCGATAGATCGTGACTGGTCCGTAGAAGTCCTCCTGATCCCACCACCCCGCCACATGCAACGCGGGCACGGTGACCTTGTCGAGGTAGCCCGCCATCGCCTGACGCTTCCAGAAGGCATCGAAGTTCGGGTGTTGCGCGAAGTCGTTCCACGTGGGAATCGATCCCTTCAACAGGCGCTCGTTCACCGTTTTGAGCGAACCAAGTCGCAAGTACCACTCGTAGGTATCGAAGGCGTCCATGTCGAACGGCTTCACATCCTTGCCGCTCTCCATCATCGTGGCGTACTCGAAGCCGTAGCTCAGACGGAACGCCCCGTTGTGGTGGAAGTCATCGCCCTTCCACATGTCGGCCGGTGACGCCTGCGGCGACGCAGCCTTGAGCGCCGGGTGCGGATCGAGCATCGCCATCGCCGCCGTCCAGCCGTCATACGACACGCCGGTCATGCCCACTCGGCCGTTGTTGTTGGGGACGTGCGTGAGCAGCCAGTCGATGCTGTCGTAGGCGTCGGTGCTCTCGTCAATCGCCTTCGGGTCCGCGCGGTTGGCGCGCGGTGGCCGCTGCATGACGAACTGCCCCTCCGACTTGAACTTGCCGCGGATATCCTGGAAGACGTACACGTAGCCGTCGCGGGCGATGTCGCGGGCCATGAACCCCCAGTTCGCGGCTACGCGGGCCGGCGTGTTGCCGTCTACTCCGTACGGCGTGCGCACGAACAGGATGGGGAGGGGGCGTGCTGGATTCGTCGGGGCGAGGATGCGCGTGTAGAGCCGCGTGCCATCCCGCATGGGAATCATCGACTCGGTGAGCGCATAGCCCGTCGCGGTGGGCGCGGGCGTGGACGACTGGGCGGCGAGTACACGCCCAGCGAGCAGCAGCACGGGGAGGAATCGGGAGTGTCGCATACGATAACATGCAGCGCAGAACGCCTGGCCGGGGGGCGCGCGATCCCTCCTACCGCCGAATCATCGTTCCATCCAGCAAGTGCTGACGTACCGCCGTCGCTTTGCCGGCGCGCTCGAGCGCGGCCCACAGGCGTGACACCGTCTCGTCGTCCACCAACCCGGCCGGCGACCCGCCCACGGCCGGCGTGCCCATCTTCTCGCTCGTGCGGAAGGCATCCACGGCCGCCACGGTCTCGGCCGTGTACAGATTGGCCTCGGGGCCGCGCGACGGCACCGTGTCGCCGCGCTTGTAGAAGCCAAGCGCGTTGAGCATCACCTTGAGCTGATACACGTCGCCGCCCGAGAACTGCTCGAGCGTGCGATAGCCCAGCGTCTGCGACACGGCATCGTAGATCCGCCGGAGTTCGCCCACCGGATCGGCATTCTCACAAACGTTAATGTTCGCCGTCTGGCCATCGCTGCGACGCGACATGCCCGGTCGAGCGTCGGCCACCACCACCGCCGCCGACGTGCGCAGTCCATGGCGCTTGTCACCGCCCAGCACGAAGCCCGCGTTGAGGGCGGTGATGAGTCGGTCGGCCAGATGATACGGCGTGCCCTCGCTCGCTTCGAAGCTCTTCGCCACTGCCTCGATCACCTCGGGGCCCACCAGAATATTCCCCTGTGTCACGTAGTTCTTGCCGGCGCGATGCCCAGCCCACGCATTCGGGCCGGTTCCGGTGTGCTGCGCCGAACGACCGTCAACGGAGATGACGGCGACCTGCCGCGACTGGAATCCGCTGTCGGCGGCCAGCGCGCGCTCGAGCGCCGCGTCGGGGGCCTCGCCGCGGGCGAGTGCGTCGAGCAGTTCGGTGCCGTACTCCGTGCGCGTACTGGCCTGCGTGGCCACCGCGCCCACCCCTTTGCGCACCCACGGCACGCCATTGCCCACGCAGGGCACGCGAGTGGTCACCGCCACGCCTACTTCACCGGTGCGCGGATCGATGGCGGCGATCGAGAAGGTGTGGAACACGAGGGAGTCGCGCCACGCGTACGGTTCCTGCGCGTGCACCACTCGCGGCGCTGCCGTTGAAGCGAGCGCAAGCACGGCGGCAATCATCAGAATTCGCATCAGCGTGGACCCGGGCCGAGGTGACGATCGAAGTGCGCGATGAGTTTGCGCAGTAGGTACGTGGCATAATACGGACGCTGCGTCCAGCCGTGCGTGGCCGCCGGCGCGAACGCGAAGTCGAAATCCTTGCCGCGCTTCATGAACTCCTCCGCCAGCGCCACCGCCGACGAGAAGGGCACTACGTCATCCTGCATGCCGTGAATGAGGAGCAGGTGATCGCGCAGGTTGCCGGCGTACGGCAAGACACCGCGCGCGAAGGTGGCCGGATGAGTTTGCGGACGCCGCACGATCGCGACGTCGTCGCTGCCGAACAGGTACGGATCGGTCGCCGCCGCACCGGCCACGCCCGCCTGGAACAGTCCCGGCTTCTTGAGCAACGAATACACGGTGAGCGTGCCGCCGTAACTGCTTCCCCAGATACCGAAGCGCGATCCGTCCACGAACGGCAGCGTCTTCATGTACGTCACGGCGCTCTCGAGATCCTCCAGATCGCCGCCCCCCCAGTCCATCAGGAATTTCTCGCGGAACTCGCGCCCGTAGCCCGTGCTGCCGCGCACGTCCACCTGCACCACGATGTAGCCCTTCTCGAGCGCGAGATACTGCTGCAGCATGCCGTTCAATCCACCCCACCGATTGCGCACCGTATTCGAATACACGGGGCCGAAGAGCACCGGGTAGTGCTTCGTGGAGTCGATGTTCGGCGGAAAGAACACGCGAATGCGCAGCGGCAGCGTGTCGCTTCCATTCTTGATGCTCAGATACTGCGGCGCGATCCACGGCACGCTCGCAAACTCCGGCGTGGTAGAGGTGGTGATGCGTCGTTCCACGGCGCCGGGGCGCACATCGAGCAGGTACAGCTCGGTGGGCTGCCGATCACTCGACGACAACAGGGCGATCGTACGGCCATCGGGCGAGACAAATGGCGCGTGCGTACCCGGCAGCGTGGTGAGCTGCCGCGCCGCACCACCGCCGACCGCCACACGAAAGACATGGCGTTCCGACGGGCGCGGGGCCGAACTCACGTAGTCGATGCTCTGCGTGGCCACACGGGGAATACCGGCGCCGCTCACATCATGCGGGCCGGCGGTCAGGGCGACCGGCACCGTATCGCCGGGTACCACGCGATACAGGCGATACCGATCGTCGAGATCGCCGGTGAGCACGATGCTTCGCCCATCGGCACTCCAGGCCGAGGCGATGTCGTTGTACACGCGGGTCTCCCGATGGTCGCGCCACGCCAGTCGGGGCGTGCGCGCCGAGGTCGTGAGCACGTGAATCGTGCGGTCGATTGCATCATCGCTTTCGCGGTCGATCATCAAGGTGCCCGTTGCCGACCACGCAAAATTCACGATGCGGGTGCTGCTCGAGTCAGGCAGCTCCACCATGTTCAGCGTGCGCGTGCTCAGCTCGTACAGACCGATCTTACGCACTTCATTGGCCTGCCCGGGTGCGCCACGGCGCAGCGTGTTCATCTGCACGGTGTCGCCGAGATAGTACGGCATGCTGAACCGCGGCACGCTGCGCCGGTCCACGTAGTGCACGGCGATCGTGCGTGAATCGGGGGCCCACGCGTAGGCCGGCGACGGTCCGCTCCACGTGGCCCCGCCGATTTCTACTTCGCGTCCGTAGTACGTGCCAAGGGCGATCGTGCCGAGCGGCGCGACGGCCACCGTCGTGGCGCGTCGCGGTGCACCACCGGCCAACGGGAGCAACCAGAGATCCCCGTCCCGGAGGAACGAGACCGTCGCACCGTCGGGGGAGATCGCGAGTTCGCTCACCTCGCCGCGACCGCTCGGCAGTGGCGTCGGCACGCCAGTGGCAATCACCACACGCCACAGCGAGTCGCCCTGCGTGAACACGATCGCGGAGCCGTCGGGCGTCCACACGAATTCGCCAACGCGCCCGGTGCGAGTGGCCGGCAGCAGGCGGCGCGGTCCAATACCCGCGCGGTCCACCAGCCAGAGCGACCGATCGGGGTGCGCCGGATCACTCCAGAGGAAGGCCACCGCCTTCGAGTCGGGCGACCAACTGGGGGACGTCGGCGCAAGGCCGGCGAGCGGTGGCCCGCCGGTGATGCGCTCGAGGGTAAGCGGAGTACGGGCGGTCGTTCCCTGCGCTGCGAGCAGGCTGGGGGCGACCGCCGCAACGGCCACGAGGAAGGTTCGGACCATGAGGTGCATG
>NZ_JBILKJ010000149.1:0-6308 GCF_044376735.1 Gemmatimonas sp. | reverse complement strand
CTCACTCGAAGCCGCGTGCGCCAAGGTGTTCGCCAGCGAACTCGTATGGCGCACCGCCGACGAACTCGTGCAGCTGGCCGGCGGTCGTGGTTTCGTGAAGCCGTGGCCGTACGAGCGCTATCTGCGTGACGCGCGCATCAATCGCATTTTCGAAGGCGCCAACGAAGTCCTGCGCCTGTTCATCGGGCTCAATGGTATTCAGGGGCCGGCCGAGGAGCTGAAGGAGCTGGCGGGCGCGCTGAAGAACCCGATCCAGAACTGGGTGCTGGTGTCGAGTTACGCGGCAGATCGCGTGGCATCGGCGCTGGGCAGGAAGGACCGGTTCGATGTCACCATTCACCCGTCGCTGCGCCGGCACGCCGAGTTCGTGGAGAAGCACGTGGCCGCCCTCGCCGCCGCGACGCAGAAGATGGTCATGACGCACAAGCAGGCGATCCTGCACCGCCAGCTGGTGGTGGAGCGCTTGGCCGACATGGCGATCGAGCTGTACGCGCGGACGACCACGATCGCCCGGACGCAGCGCCTGATCGATGAGCATGGTGCCGAGGCATGCGCGCGGGAGATCGCACTCACCGATCTGTTCTGCATCCAGTCGGGCCGTCGCTTTCGGGCGATTCGGATGGAACTCGATGGCGACGCGGGCGAGGCGATCGACGATCTGCGTCGTGACATTGCGGCGCGCATCCGCGCAGAGCACGGCTACGGCTCGAGCGACGCGCTGATGGACGTGGCCGTGCCGCCGCTTCCCGCGTGGAGCCTGACCAAGGCCGAGCAGGAACGCGCGGTTACTCGTCGTTCTTCAGCAGACCCAGCTTGAGGGCGAACTTCACGTAGTCGCTGCGATGCGAGAGCCCGAGCTTCTCGCCGATCCGCTGCTTGTACGTGTCCACCGTTTTCGGAGAGATCGTGAGTTGCTCGCCGATCTCCGGCGCGGTGAATCCCTCGGCGACCATCTTGAGCACGGCCTGCTCGCGGTCGGTGAGCTTCTCGAAGCGGGTGCGCTCTTCCGCGTTGCCATCGCGCCGCGCCAACCCACGGGCGAGCGCACGGGCCGCGGTGGGCTGCACATAGACATCACCGGCCGCCACGGTGCGAACGGCGTCGACGAGTTCACGATCGGCCACCGATTTGAGCAGGTAGCCACCGGCACCCGCCTCAAGCAAGGCGACGAGATGTTCGTCTTCAGTGTGCATCGTGAGCACGAGCACACGGCGCGTCATCGGCTCACCCGGTGTGGGTGTCCGCAGTGCATTCGCCTTCTGGAGCTCACGCGTCGCGGTCAGTCCATCCATGTCGGGCATGGAGAGATCCATCACGATCACGTGCGGATCGACCCGCTCCGCGAGGGTGAGGGCATCTCTGCCGGTGCCGCCCTCACCGACGACGGTGATGTCCTTCGCGGTCGAGAGGACCGCTTTGAGTCCAGCGCGAACAATCTGGTGGTCATCCACCAACACCACGCGAATCAGGTCAGGGCGCATGCGTCAATTTGCGCCTGCCTGGACGACAACGCGAGGGCTACTCGCCACCCTCGCGGGTCTTGAAGACGCGAAACAGGTACACAAAGCTGGGCAAGAGCATCATCGTGCCCACCGCCAGCGCTCCAAGTGTCAACGCGAGCGTGATGCGCGGCGCCGCCAGTTCGGTGATGGTGCGATCGGGGGGCAGCATCCACGGATACTGCGTCCACGCCCATCCCCAGAGGATGAAGCTGGCCTGCGCGGCAGCGGCCAGACGCGCCACCTGGAAGTGGCGCGTGGCGAGCGCCCAAAACGCCGTCGTCGCCGCGACGGCAGTCACCGCGTGCATCAGCAGCGCGGTACGCCCCTGCGTGAGCCCCTGAAAGAGCAGTGGATCCCCGGCGCGGGCGATCGCCAGCGTCATCACGGCGAGGACCAGGAGGACCACCTGCGACTGTTGGGCTCGACGCCGAAACAGGTCGCGCATCCGGTCATCGGTGGCTTCGACGGTGAGATACGACGCCGCGAGAAAGGCGAACAGCACGAGCGTGAGCAGGCCGACCGCCCACGGGAATGGCGACCGCGCCCACGGGTCGACGAACCGTTCGACGAAGCTCACGGTGCGCAGCGAGGCGACGGACCGGATCGGCACGGCGCCGCTGGCGACGGTGCCGAGGCACACGCCGAGAATGACCGGCGTGAGCAGACTCGCGACCGAGAAGATCCGACCCCACCGGCGCTGTACGTGGTCGCGCTTGCTGTCGTACGTGCGGAAGGTGAACGCCGACCCCCGCAGCACGATGCCGACCAGCATCACCGTGATCGGGATGTGCAGCTCGGTCGCGAAGTGGGCGAAGGCCTTCGGGAAACAGGTGAACATCAGCACGACCACGAGGATCAGCCACACATGGTTGGCTTCCCAGATCGGGCCGATGGCGTCGGCAATCAGCGTACGCTGTGCGTCGCGATCCTTGCCGCGGGCGAAGAGATCCCAGACGCCGCCGCCGAAATCGGCGCCACCGAGCAACACGTAGGCATTGAGCGAGAGCACCATGGTGCCGGCCACCGCGTGCGGCAGCGTCCAGGTGAGATCCGTTGCGGCGGCGGATATCACGACGTTGGGAAACGCGCGACCGATCCGGGGGTCGGGATCGGCAGTTCACTGGTGAGTCCCATCGGGATGGCCGACACGCCCGTCTTGATGATCTGACGCCAGAGCAGGAAGACGACGGCGACCGCCAGGCCGACATACAGCGTGGAGAACAACACGAACGGCACCACCAGCCCGGGCATCGGGGTGACCGCGTCGGCGGTGCGCAGAATGCCCTGGACGATCCACGGCTGACGTCCGACTTCGGTGACCGTCCATCCCGCTTCGAGCGCGAGGAAGCCAAGCGGGCCGGCCAGCATGACGGCCGTGAGGAAGCGCCGGTCGTCGGGGAGAGCGAGGCCGCGTCCCCGCTTCCGGCACCACCACCGCCACGCCCCCCAGAGCGACAGCGCGGCCATGACCGAGCCGCAGCCGATCATGATCTGAAACGCGAGATGGACGATGGCGAGTGGCGGACGCTCGTCGGGTGGCACCGCGTCGATGCCCTGCACGACGGCGTTCGGATCGCCGTGCAGCAGGAACGACAGCGCGCCGGGAATCTCGATGGCCCCCGTGTGCTCGAGCGTTTGCGCATTGGGCCACCCGCCGATGACAAAGGCGGCCGGGCCCGTTTTGAGATGCCCTTCCATGGCCGCGAGCTTGACCGGCTGCCGCTCCGCCACGCTGCGGGCGCTCCAGTCGCCCGACAACGGCTGCACCAACGCGGCGGGGAGCCCCACCCACAGCGCGATCTGGAGCGCGGCGCGATGAAACGCACGATGCGGAGTGCCGCGACGGAGTGCGAAGGCATGAATGCCCGCCACGGCGAACCCGGTCGCCGCAAACGAGGCGAGCGTCATGTGCACGATCTGCGACGGGGCGGCGGCGTTGAACATGGCGGCGATCGGATCGACGTCGGTGACCTGCCCGTTCACCAGGCGAAAGCCCGCCGGCGCGTTCATCCAGGCATTGGCGCACACCACGAAGGCGCCGCTGAGCGCGCCACTGACCGCCACCACCACCCCCGCCGCGAAGTGCGCGCGCGGGGGAATGCGCTTCCAGGCATACAGGTAGATGCCGAGGAAGATGGCTTCGGTGAAGAAGGCGAAGCCCTCGAGCGAGAACGGCAGGCCGATCACCGCCCCGGCGTGCTCCATGAACGTGGGCCAGAGCAGACCGAGCTCGAAGGACAGCACGGTGCCCGACACAGCACCGACCGCGAAGAGGATCGCGGTGCCCTTGGCCCACCGCTTGGCCAGTTCGAGGTGCAGCGGGTCACGCGACGTGAGCCACCGCCACTCGGCGATGACCATGAGGGCGGGCATTCCGACCCCCACCACCGCGAAGATGATGTGGAAGGCCAACGACATGGCCATCTGCGAACGGGCAAAGAGCAGGTCAGACATCGTATTCGACGAATGTCCGAGGCTGCACCGCCGTTCCTCAGCGGCTGACGGCGGGGAGGATCGTGCCCACGCAGCGCCCGAAGCCGATCCGCACGGCCCCCTCGCGCTCGGCGAAGGCCGTGAGCTCCAGCTCGTCCCCGTCCTCCAGGAAACGGCGCGTCTCGCCGTTCGGGAGCGTGAGCGGCTCGGCGCCACGCCACGTGAGCTCCAGCAGACAGCCGCGGGAGTCCTTGGACGGACCGGAGATCGTGCCGCTGCCCAGCAGGTCGCCGGGGCGGAGGTTGCATCCGCTGCTGGCGTGATGGACGAGCAGCTGCGCCATCGACCAGTAGAGATCGGTGGCGTGCCCCTGCGTGAGTCGCACCGCGGGCTCACCGGCCTCGCGCATGCGCGCCGTGCGCAGCCACACCTCCACGGTGATCCCGAAGCCACCGCGCGCGCGGTCGTCCTGGCTGGTGAGATACGGCAGCGGTTCCGGATCGCCCGAGGCGCGCGGCGCCAAGGGCAGGCGGAATGGCTCGAGCGCCTCGAGGGTAACCACCCACGGACTGATCGTACTGGCGAAATTCTTGGCGAGGAACGGCCCCAGCGGCTGGTATTCCCACGCCTGAATGTCGCGCGCCGACCAGTCGTTCAGCAGACACAGCCCGAACAGGTGGTCGTTGGCCTGCTCCATGGGAATCGACTCGCCCAGTGCGTTGCCGGTGCCGACGAACGCAGCGAGTTCGAGCTCATAATCCAGTGACTGCGACGGGCCGACCGATGGCACGTCGTCGTTGGGACCTTTGCGCTGCCCCATGGGGCGGCGCACCGGCGTTCCCGACACGACGACGCTGGACGCGCGCCCGTGATAGCCGATGGGCACCCACTTGTAGTTGGGCAGCAGCGGGTTGTCGGGGCGGAACATCGACCCGACGTTGGTGGCGTGGTGCACCGACGCATAGAAGTCGGTGTAGTCGCCGATCTGGGCCGGCAGGAACAGCTCGGCATCGGCCTGCAGCACCAACGCATGTTCGGCGATCTGCCGGCGATGCACGGCCGCCGTATCGGCGAGCAGCGCGGAGATCGCGTTGCGCAGCGCGCGGCGGGCCGGTGCGCCCCGCGACATCAGCTCGTTAAGGGTCGGCACGGCGCAGGCCGTCGCCGCGTGGCGCGCGGCGCTGTCCTCGTCGAACAGGCCGGCAGCAAGACAGGCGGCCACGTCGAGGATGGACGCTCCAATGGCCACGCCCACGCGCGGCGCTTCGCGGGTACCTGCCCGACGGAACACCCCGAACGGCAGATTCTGAATCGGGAAATCCGCACCGCGCAGGTTGGCGGTCGGCACCCAGGAGCGCAGCGCCGGGTCGTTGGTTGGATCGATCGACATGCGGGGAGTCTAGCGTGTGGGGCGGAGCGCCGCTCGCGATGGCGGGCGCGTGAGCTCAGAACCAGCCGAGGGCGCGCGATTCGTCGACCGGCTCGGTGAAGGAGCAGGATCCGACGCTCACCAACCCATGCGCGCGCATCTGCTGCAGCGCGGTGCGCGGGAAGGTGAGTGTGCGGACGGGCCCGTGCCACGCGACGTGCAGATCGCTGAACTCAATGCGCCCGGCGTCGGCTTCGTCGAGCAACTGGACGGCCTCGGCATCACTGCCGCCGCTCTCGAGATGCGCGACCGCAAGCGCCACATTGAGGAAACCGTACATGCGACCGGTGGCCGCGTCAGGGGCATACGTGAGGCGATAGGCACCGCGCAGCGGATGATGCAAGCCGGCGGTGGCCTTCGCCGTGACACCGTGCGCGATGCACGCCCTGAAGAACTGCACGACCGACTCGGGTGATGGCATCATGTCGGCGGTCGTGCCACCCATGCGCACCTTGGCACAGCGTTCGACGTGCGCGATCGCGGCGACATACGCGTCGACGTCCCCATCGAGCGGGATCTCGATGAACGTGCGCAGGTCGCGCGGCGTCGCGTCGGCGATGCGCGCAATGTCGCCAACCGATGAGGCCTTGATCTCGTACGTGTCGACCTTGGCGCCACACTCCTCGAAGCAGACGCGGTGCCGCTCGTTGAAGGCGGCGATCTCCGCGAGATCGCCGGCGAGATCGGGGCTGGCGGTTACGGCGAGGTACCATGGAATCGCGCCGGCGTCGCGCGGCAAGAGCGGATCGGCGGTTTCGGAGAACAGTGCGAGCGACGGCGCCGGACAGATGAAACGCCCGAGGATCCAGCCGAATCCAGCCGCTCGGTAATGCGCATAGTTGCGCACCGCGTTGGGCATGGCGAGCGAGGCCGGCGCATAGAGTCCGGCGTAATCGACGAGCCCCTCCATCAGAATACGGGAGGCGCGATCGGTGAGCGGCGGA
>NZ_JBILKJ010000048.1:0-19958 GCF_044376735.1 Gemmatimonas sp. | reverse complement strand
TCGGGGGCACCCCCCCGGGGTTCCCCGGGCTCCGCCCCCCGACCCCCCCTCCCCCCTGCTCACTAGGGAGTTTGCCGTTTCAGTCCTTCAGCCCCGCAAGAACTACTTCAGATCCCCAAACGGCATGTGCCCAGCGCGCTCGTTCGCCGAGCGGCACGAGGTCGGCGCACCCTTGCCGTCCATCAGCTGCCAGATCTCGACGCGACGGTTCGGCGCCTGCGCGTCCTTGTTGGCCTTCGAGACGCGCGGACGCGGCGGGCCGGGATCGGCGTCGCCATTCGGCGCGATGATGCACTGCTCGCCGAAGCTCGACGACACGATGCGATCCTTGATCGACGCGGCGTCAGGGCCCGCGAGCTTGAGCAGCGTCGCCATGACGGCGGCGGCGCGGGTCTTCGCGAGCTTGTTGTTGTACCCTTCGTCGCCGTACCAGTCGGTGTGTCCTTCCACCGAGATGCGCAGCGTCGGGATGCGCTTCATGGCATCGAGCACAACCTTCAGCGTGTCCATGCCCGACTTCAGCACGACCGCCTTGTCGAAGTTGAACAGCGTTTCGTCAAGCGCCACGCGCGCCGCTTCAACCGCCTTGCAGTCCACCGTCGCCGACTTGGTCTGCGTGGTGCCGTAGGCCGTCTTGGTCACCGTGATCGTGGTGGAGCCGGCCGCGTTGCAAGTCACCGTGCCGTTGCTGACCGACGCGATCGAGGCATTGGCCGAGCTCCAGGTGACCGCGCCGAGATCGACGTTGTCCGCGTCAACGGCCTTGGCCGCGAACGAGAGCGTCTTGCCCACATCGGTGGATCCGCTGGCCGGCGTCAGCGACAGCGTCCACGCCGGAGGCGGCACCGTGACCGTGCTGGAGGCCGAGCGCTCGATCTTCTTCACGAGGCCCTTGCACGTGATCGTCGCCGTGCCGTTCTTGACGGCCGTGACCTTCGCGTTGTTGTCGACGGTGGCGACGGACGCATCGCTCGACGAGCACGTCAGGTTCATCACCTTCCGCATCTCGATCGGACGCGCCTTCATGTCCGCTGCCGACAGCGCGAACTGGCGGTTGCTGCCGCGCGCGATCGTGGCCGTGGCCGGATCGATCTTGAGCGCCCAGTCGAACTGCTCGACCGTCGCGCACGCACCGCGAAGCGCGTACGTCACGCCGGCACGGAGGCCAAGGTTGCGCGACGTGCCGTCGATGTTCTGTTCGTTCGGCGACGGGTTGTTGTCGAGAATGCCGTCAATGCGAGCGCCCCAACGGCCGCTCGAGCACAGCTTGATGCCCACGAGGCCCGTCATGCCGTCTTCGTACTCGTTCGCCGTGCTCCGGCCCGCATACACCGAGTTCACGTAACCGCCGCCGAGCACCAGGGACGCCTTCTTCGAAGGCACGAACGGAACGGTCAGCGTGGCAAGACCGCGGAACGGGCGGTAGGTGATGTCTTCGTTGGGCGTGCGGGTGGCCTTCGTGCTGCCGATCTGGATGTCGCCTTCGACACCGAACCACTTGTACACGGAGAGCCCCGCACGCGCGCCGACGCCGGCCACGTTATCGATGCGAACTTTGTCGTCGAGCTTGGTGTACTGCCCGAACGCACCAACTTCGATGCGCTCGCCGAGGCTCTGCGCCTGGGCCGTGGGGACCGCCGCCATCGCCGTCAGCAGCGAGAGACCGATCAGTCGTTTCGTCATAGAATCCTGTGCGTGAGTGCCGTAGAACGGGCACAATGATGGCCCGGTCGCCCGCCTGTGGGAGTGTTCGGGCCGGGCGTGTAAAACGTAAGCCATTGCAGCGCGGCGCGATACCTGCCCGTTGGTCCAGCGAACCTGCGCGGCCGGAACCGAGGGCGATACGGTCGGGGTGGCCGGGTGACCCGAGCCGCCGTTACACCGCCAGGAGCGCGTCCATCTCTGATTGGATCCGTTCCACGCCGGGGACGACGGCCTCCAGCAGAACCGTGTGGTATGGGACCGGAATATCCATCGGCGCCAGACGTCGCACCGGGGCATCGAGGTGCCAGAAGGCCTCCTGCGCGAGGACACCGGCGATCTCGGCGCCGAACCCGGCCGTCATGTTGTCCTCGTGCACGATCAGGCAGCGCCCCGTTCTTCGCACGGAGGCCAGCACCGTCTCCCGGTCCCACGGTGAGATCGTGCGCAAGTCGATCAGCTCCACGCGATCGCCGAACGCCTCGGCTGCCTCGCTGCAGCGATGCACCATCGCGCTCCAGGACACCACCGTGAGGTCGGTCCCCTCACGAACGATCCGCGCCTGCCCAAACGGGAGCACGTAGTCGTCACCCGGATAGCGGGCGCTGCCGTCGCCGGTCATGAGCAACGAGCGATGCTCGAAGAAGATGGAGGGATTCGGACTCCGCATCGCCGCCCGCAGCAATCCCACGGCATCGGCCGCATTCGACGGCATCGCCACCTGCCAGCCGTAGGCGTGCGCGAAGCGGACCTCGTCGCTGAGGCTGTGCCACGGATCGCCCACATCCTTGCCGAAGCCGCCCGGCATGCGCACCACGATCGGCGCCGCAAACCGGTTGGCCGTGCGCCACCGCATGGTGCCGGTGTTGTTCAGCTGCTCCGTGGCCGGGTCGGCATACTTGCGGAATTGAATCTCGGCCACCGGCATCAATCCACTGATCGCCATCGCCACCGCGCGGCCAATGATGCCCTCTTCCGACAGGCTCGTATCGAACACCCGCGCGTGGCCGAACTGCTTCTGCAGCCCTTCGGTCACGAGGTGCACGCCACCCTTGCGACCGACGTCCTCGCCGAACACGACGACCTTCGGATTGATCGCCAGCTCATGGCGCAACGTGCGACGGATCGCTTCGGCGTAGCGCAGTAACTCCCCGTCATCGCTCGGCGTATCGGTGCCGGGCAGCGCGGCGCGCTCGGCGCGCGACAAGCCGCCCATCGCTTCGGCAACATCTGGCGACTCGTCGGCCATCACATGCTGCCCGATGGTGGCAGGATCCGGGATGGTACGGGCCCGCGCCGCTTCGAGGCCGGCGGCAATGTCGCGCGCGACCTCCGCTTCGAGTTCGGTCCATTCATCGGCCGACAGCAACGCCGGCACGAGATAGTCGTGCAGCTTCGGCAGCGGATCGCGCGCCAGATCGGCCGCGATCTCGTCGTCGGTGCGATAGCCCTTCTGGTTGTCCGGCCCGGAGTGGCTGCACAGGCGCGGCACAGTCAGGCGCACCAGCGCCGGCCCTTCGCCGCGGCGCACGTGCGCCACCGCTTCCTGCAACAGGCCGGCCGCTTCGTGCGGATCCGTACCGCTGCCGTTGCGGATGAACAGGTTCGTGAACGACGCGAGATTGCGCGCGATGTCGCCGCCGGGCGTCTGCATGTCGCCGCGAACGCTGATGCCGAGATCGTTATCCTCGATGTAGAACAACATCGGCAGCTTGAGTGTGGTCGCCATCGTGAGCGACGCCCAGAAGCCACTGGTCGCGACCGAGGCGTCACCGCCCAGCGCCACGCTCATGCAGCCGGCGTAACTCGGGTCGCCCAGACTGTCGCGATGATACGTGATCGACTGCGCCCATCCCGCAGCAGGGGTGTACTGCGAGCCCACATCTCCAGACATCGGGAGGACCGTGCACCCGGCGCGGTTCGGCAGGTTGCACACCACGCCGATATCGCGGCCGTCGCTGAATCCGCCGGCGCGGCCGAGCGGGCTGCCGAAGGCATCGGGAATGGAGAGGCCGACCGAGAGCAGGAACGGACGCGAACGGTAGTAGGCGCCGGCGCCGTCGTGCATGCCGTCGATCAGCGATCCGAGAATCACCTGCGCCATGTCATGGCCGCGCGCTGAGAACTGGTACAGCACCAGGTGCTCGCGCGGCACGGAATTACGTAGACGATTCGTCGTCTCTTCGACCTCGTCGATCGAGCGGGAGACGAGCGTATGGTAGGCGATGCGACGCCAGTCGAATCCCGGGCGGGGCGTCGGCAGCGAAGCCGACGAGGCGCGGGCGACTGGCTGGACAGCGGACTTGGCAGGCATAGCCTACTAATCTGTCGAACCGCCTCCTCGATCGGGAGCGGAGACGCCATCATTGCGCGAAGTCCGCACCGGCGGTGGGCCTACGCGTGACGCTCGCCGAATCGGGGAGCAGGGTGTGGGCCAGTCCGTGAGGGTGGGACGTGCAAATACGAGGACCAAGCCGCGAAGCGCGTCCTTTGCCCCCTGCGCGCGGTGACGATGGTATTTTTCAGGATGTCCTCATCTACTCCCTCGCTTCTGATCGACCAGCGTGACGGTGTCCTCACCCTGACGCTGAATCGCCCCGACGTCCTCAACAGCTTCAATCGCGAGATGGCGGCCGGACTCCTCGCGGCGCTCCATGCCGCCGCTGGCGACGCCATGGTGCGCGCGGTCGTGCTGACCGGGGCTGGACGCGGCTTCTGCGCCGGCCAGGACTTGGCCGAGGCGTTGCCGCAGGGCGACGGTCCGATGCCGGACATCGGCGAGATCGTGAAGAGCTGCTACAACCCGATCATCCGCGCCATTCGCACCCTCGAGAAGCCGGTGCTGTGCGCGGTGAACGGCATCGCGGCAGGCGCCGGCGCGAACCTGGCGTTCGCCTGCGACCTCACGATCGCCGCCGACGACAGCAGCTTTGTGGAGAGCTTCGCGAAGCTCGGCCTCATCCCTGATACCAGCGGGACGTTCTTCGTGCCGCGTCTCGTGGGTACGCAGCGGGCGACCGGCATGTTCTTCCTGGCCGAAAAGATCCCCGCGCTGAAGGCCAAGGAGTGGGGACTGATCTGGGACGTGGCGCCCAAGGCGGAGCTCATGGCCACGGTGCAGGCGCTGGCCGCATCGCTCGCCACACAGGCCACGCGCGGATTCGGGCTCACCAAGCGCGCGATGAATGCGAGCTTCGCGAATTCGCTCGACGAACAGCTCGACGTGGAAGCGCAGGCGATGCACGAGGCGGGGCGCACCGCCGACTACGAGGAAGGCGTGCGCGCGTTTCTCGAGAAGCGGGCGCCTGTGTACCGCGGCGCATGAGCGACATGACGACGGACACGGGCAAGATGGTCGTTGGCGTGGTCGGCGCCGGCGCCATGGGCGCCGGGATCGCGCAGGTGGCGGCGGTACATGGACACGTGGTGGTGCTGGCCGACGCGCAGCCGGCGTCGATCGCGCGCGCGCGGTCTGGACATGCCAAGGCGCTGGCCCGCGACGTTGAGAAAGCGCGGCTCACGCGCGAGCAGGCCGATGCCGTGCTGGCCCGCATCACCTACGTGGATGGCGTGAGCCCGGAACAGTTGACGGCCTTCGCCTCCTGCGGCGTCGTGATCGAGGCGATCATCGAGCAGCTCGCCGCCAAGCAGCAGCTGCTGCGCGCGCTCGAAGCCATCGTGGCCCCGACGGCCTTGCTGGCCTCGAACACGTCGTCGCTCTCCATCGCGGCGCTGGCCGGCTCGTGCACGAACACGGAGCGCGTGGTGGGGGTACATTTCTTCAACCCGGCGCCGGTCATGCCGCTGGTGGAGATCATCCCGTCCATCACCACGTCGGAGGCCGTGATCGCCGATGCGCGCGCGCTGGCGACCGCATGGGGCAAAACCACGGTGCTCGCCGCCGATACGCCGGGGTTTCTGGTGAATCGCGTGGCCCGCTCGTTCTATGGGGAGTCGCTGCGCATGCGCGAGGAAGGCATTGCCGACTGCGCCACCATCGACTGGGCGATGCGCACCGTCGGCGGGTTCCGCATGGGCCCGTTCGAACTCATGGACTTCATCGGCCTCGATGTGAACTTCGCGGTCACGCGGTCGGTGTTCGAGGGCATGTTCCTCGATCCGCGCTATCGGCCGTCGCATGCGCAGCAGCGCCTCGTCGAGGCCGGCTGGCTGGGCCGGAAAACGCAGCGCGGGTTCTACGACTATCGCGAGGGCGCGGCCGCACCGGCGCCCCATGAAGATCCGGCGTTGGCGGAGCGGATCGTGGGCCGTGTGCTGGCGATGCTCGTGAACGAAGCGGTGGATGCCGTGCATCTGCAGCTCGCGTCGGTGCAGGACATCGAGCTCGCCATGACGACGGGCGTCAACTATCCCCGCGGGCTGCTGCAGTGGGGAGACGATATCGGTGCCGCGAACGTGCTCGCGCAGCTGCAGGCGCTGCAGTCGGAAACGGGCGACGATCGCTATCGCCCCAGTGTTCGCTTGCGCCGTGCGGTGCAGGCCGGGGCCTCATTACTCGACGCACGGCGGTACGCATGACCACACCCCCGGCGGCTAACGTCGTCCACACGCTGATGGCGCGTGACCGCTTCTCGCAGTGGCTCGGTATCGAAGTGCTCGAGGCGGCCGTCGGTCGCTCGGTGCTGCGCATGACGATTCGCGACGACATGGTGAACGGCTTCGGGACGTCGCATGGTGGCATCCTGTTTTCGCTCGCCGATAGCGCGTTCGCCTTCGCGACGAACGCCTGTGGCGTCCTCAGTGTGGCCATCGACTGCACCGTCAGCTTCCCCGTGGCTGTGCGCCCAGGTGACGTGCTCACCGCCACCGCGATCGAGCAGAGCACGACCAAGCGTCTGGCCTTCTGCGAGGTGACGGTGCGCAATCAGGACGATGTGATCGCCGGCCACTTCCGCGGCACGGTGTACCGCACGGCCACTCCTCATCAGCTGTGAATCGGACCATATGAACGACGCCTACATCATCGAGGGAGTGCGCACGCCGATCGGCAACATCGGTGGCGCGCTGAGTCCCGTGCGCGCCGACGACCTGGCGGCGCATGCGATCGCGTCGCTCGTCGCACGCGTCGCGGAGCGCTCCGCCGCCTTCGATCCCGCGCAGATCGCCGATGTCATGCTCGGCTGCGCCAATCAGGCCGGCGAAGACAATCGCAACGTGGCCCGCATGGCGGCGCTGCTGGCCGGGCTGCCGGTCACGGTGCCCGGTGAGACGGTGAATCGGTTGTGCGCCTCCGGCTTGAACGCCGTGGCCAGTGCGGCCCGCGCCATCAAGGCCGGTGAAGGCGATCTGTATGTGGCCGGCGGCGTGGAGAGCATGACGCGCGCGCCGTACGTCATGTCGAAGGGGGCCACCCCGTTCGCGCGTGACGTGCAGCTGTTCGACACCAGCCTCGGCTGGCGCTTCGTGAATCCGACGATGAAGCAGTTGCACGGCACCGACTCCATGGGCGAGACGGCCGAGAACGTGGCCGCGCAGTACGGCGTGTCGCGCGACGATCAGGATGCGTTTGCGATGCGTTCGCAACAGAAGGCGGCGGCCGCGCAGCGCGAGGGACGTCTGGCCGAGGAGATCGTGCCGGTGTCCATCCCGCAGCGGAAAGGCGAGGCGGTGCTGGTGTCTCAGGATGAATTCCTGCGTCCCGAGACGTCCATGCAGACGCTCGCCAAGCTCAAGCCGGCCTTCCGGCACGATGGCCACGGCTCGGTCACGGCGGGCAACGCCAGTGGCCTCAACGACGGCGCGGCCGCGCTACTGATCGCCTCGGGCGGGGCGGCGTCGCACCACGGCCTTACCCCGATCGCGCGCATCGTGTCGAGCGCGGCGGCCGGTGTCGAGCCGCGCATCATGGGCATGGGTCCGGTACCGGCCACTCGGCTGGCGCTGTCGCGGGCCGGGCTCCGGCTCGATCAGATGGACGTGATCGAATTGAACGAAGCGTTCGCCGCCCAGGGGCTGGCGTGCCTTCGTGAACTCGGCATGGCCGACGACGATGCGCGCGTGAACCCGAACGGCGGCGCCATCGCCCTTGGTCATCCGTTGGGCATGAGCGGAGCCCGCCTCGCCCTTACGGCGGCGCGCGAGCTGCGCCGTCGCAACGGCCGCTTCGCCCTGTGCACCATGTGCATCGGTGTAGGGCAGGGCTTCGCCATGATCATCGAGCGGGTCTGAGCGCCGTGATCTACGCGTTTGACGGATTCACGCCGGTGGTGCACGAAACGGCCTTCGTGCATCCGCAGGCGTCGGTCACGGGCAACGTGACGATCGGGCGTGACGTGTACGTGGGCCCCGGCGCCGCCATTCGCGGTGACTGGGGCGGTATCGTGATCGAGGACGGCTGCAACGTGCAGGAGAATTGCACGATTCACATGTTCCCGGGTGTGGTGGTGCGCTTGGAGGCGAGTGCGCACATCGGACATGGTGCGATCGTGCACGGCGCGCACATCGGGGCGAACGCCCTCATCGGCATGAACGCCGTGATCATGGACAACGCCGTGGTCGGTGCGGGGTGCGTGGTGGGGGCGCTCTGCTTCGTGCCCACCGGCATGGAGATTCCGCCGCGCAAAGTGGTAGTTGGCAATCCCGCCAAGATCGTGAAGGACGTGACCGACGACATGCTGGACTGGAAGACGTCGGGCACGCAGTTGTATCAGCAGTTGCCGGCGGCGATGCGCGCGAGTTGGCGTGCGGTGGAGCCGCTGCGCGAAATCCCCGTTGATCGCCCCACGCAATCGAGCGTGTTGAAGAACTGGAAGGACACCCGCGAGGGAGGAACCACGTGATGTACATGCTCAAGAACTATGCGATGGGGCAGTGGGTCGAAGGCACCGGCCGCAAAGTTGACCTGTTCGATGCCGTCACCGGCGAGAAGATCGGCGAGTCGTCCAGCGAGGGGCTCGATTTCAAGGCGATGATGCATTACGCCCGCTCGGTGGGCGGCCCAGCGATGCGCGCGCTCACGTTCCATCGGCGTGCGGCGATGCTCAAGGCGATCGCCAAGGTGTTGATGGAGCGCAAGGACGACTTCTATGCGCTGTCGTATCTCACCGGCGCGACGAAGACGGATTCGTGGGTGGACATCGAGGGTGGCATCGGCACGTTCTTCGCGTACGCGAGCCGCGGTCGTCGCGAGTTCCCGAACGAATGCTTCCATGTAGAGGGGCCTACCGAGCCGTTGTCGAAGCACGGGACCTTCGTGGGACGCCACATCCTGGTGCCCATCGAAGGCGTGGCGGTCCACATCAACGCCTTCAACTTCCCCGTGTGGGGCATGCTCGAGAAGCTGGCCCCGGCGCTGCTGGCCGGTGTGCCGTGCATCGTGAAGCCCGCCACGGCGGGCAGTCACCTCGCCGAAGCGGTCTTCCGGACCATCGTGGACACGGGCATCCTGCCCAACGGCGCCATTCAGCTGGTGTGCGGCAGCGCCGGCGATATGCTCGACCATCTCGAAGAGCAGGATGTTGTGGCCTTCACCGGCTCGGCGGCCACTGGCCAGAAGCTCAAGAGCGGCGCGGCCGTGGTGAAGAACTCCGTGCGCTTCAACATGGAAGCGGATTCGCTCAACTGCTCCATCCTGGGTCCCGACGCGGTACCGGGCACCGAAGAGTTCGATCTGTTCATCAAGGAAGTCACCCGCGAGATGACGACGAAGGCGGGGCAGAAGTGCACCGCGATCCGTCGCTCCATCGTGCCGGCCGGACTCGAGGAGGCCGTGATCACGGCGCTGTCGAAGCGCCTTGCCGCGACCACCATCGGTGCGCCCACCGCCGACGGGGTTCGCATGGGTCCGCTGGCCAGTCGGGCCCAGGTGAACGCGGTGCGCTCCGCCGCCGAGATGATCCGTCACGGTGCCGAACTGGTGTTCGGCGGTGGCGATTTCGACGTCGTGGGCGCCGATCGTGAGAAGGGCGCGTTCTTCTCACCGATGCTGATGGTGTGCGACGAGCCGCTCACGCGGCTCGAGGCGCATGACATCGAGGCCTTTGGTCCGGTGAACACCGTCATGCCGTATCACTCGATTGAGGAGGCGGTGCAGCTGGCGCGCCTGGGCAAGGGTTCGCTGGTCGGCTCACTCGTCACGGCCGATCCGAAGGTGGCGCGCGATGTCATCCTTGGCACGGCCGCCTACCATGGTCGTATGCTCGTGCTCGATCGCACCAGCGCCAAGGAGAGCACTGGCCATGGGTCACCGTTGCCGCAGCTGGTGCATGGCGGACCGGGACGCGCCGGCGGTGGCGAGGAAATGGGCGGCGCGCGCGGCGTCGCGCACTACATGCAGCGCGTCGCGTTGCAAGGCAGCCCCAGCATGATCACGGCGATCACGCGCGAATGGACGAAGGGCGCCGACGAGCATACCGACGCCGTGCATCCGTTCCGGAAGACCTTCGACGAGCTCGAGATCGGCGACACGCTGATCACGAAGTCGCGCACGATTACGCTGGGTGATATCGAAGCGTTCGCCAATCTGAGCGGTGATACGTTCTACGCGCACATGAACGACGACGACGCCCGCAGCAACGGCGTGTTTGAAGGGCGCGTGGCGCACGGGTACTTCATCGTGTCGGCGGCGGCCGGTTTGTTCGTGGAGCCGGCGCTCGGACCGGTGCTGGCAAACTACGGCATGGAGAAGCTGCGCTTCACGAAGCCGGTGTATCCGGGCGACACCATTCACGTGCGCCTCACGGTCAAGCAGAAGACCGCGAAGGACACGCCCGAGGGCACGATTCCGCAGGGCGTGGTGGAATGGGATGTCGAGGTGATGAATCAGGCCAACGAGGCGGTGGCCGTGTACTCCATCCTGACGCTGGTGCGCCGGAGTGAGCCGGCGCTGGTTGACTAGCCCCACCGGGACTGCGCGCACGCTCGATCGGTCCATCGTCGATGGACCGATCGGTGCGGCCATGTGGCGCATGGCCTGGCCGACCGTCGTACAAAACATGATCGGTGGACTGCAGGGCATGATCGACCACGCCATGGTCGGTCACTTCGTCGGGTTCTCCGGTAACGCCGGGATCGGCGTCGGTCTGCAGATCTTTCTCGTGGTCATGGTGTTTCTGGCGTCGCTCTTCAGCGGCATGGGTGTGCTCATTGCACGGTTTGCCGGTGCGGGCGACGTGGCCGGCGTGAATCGCGCTGCGTCGCAGGCATTCCTGCTCGCCGTCGTACTGTCCGTCGGTGTGCTCGCACCACTTGGCTACGTCGCGGCACCGTGGTTACTCGGCCTCGTCAATGCCACGCCGGCGGTGCTGCACGAATCGCTGCCGTTCCTGCGCATCATGTTCGTGTTCGGGTTCGGCATGATGCTCTTCTTCATGCTGGGCGGCGCCCTGCGTTCGGCCGGTGATGCGCGCACGCCCCTCAAGCTTGGCCTCGCCGTCACGATCGGCAACATCCTGTTCAACGTGCTCTTCATTCGCGGCTTCGGCCCCGTGCCGGCGTTCGGCACGCGTGGCGCCGCGATGGGCACTGTGCTGTCGAGCGGTCTCGTTGGTGCGTACGCCATCTACAAGCTGTTCAGCGGCAGCTGGGTGATCGACTTCCGCCACGTGAGCTGGAAGCCCGATTGGGAGATCATCCGGGCGCTCTTCCGCTTCGGGCTTCCCACCGGGTTGCAGGGCATCGCAATGAACATCGCCGGCGTGTTGCTGCTGCGCTTTATCGGGGCCACCAGCATGAGCGCCGAAGCGCAGGCCGCCTATGCGGTCGGCTATTCGCAGCTCTTCTCGCTGGTCACGTGGACGTCGGTTGGATTGATGGGCGCGGCGGCGGCGATCGCCGGGCAGAACCTCGGGGCGGGACAGCCGGAGCGCAGTCGGCAGGCGGTGTGGCAGGCCGCGCGCATGGGACTCGTCATCGCCGTGGTGATGGGCAGCCTGTTCCTCGCGATTCCGGGCCAATTGCTCGGACTCTTCGGCCTCACGCAGCCTGACACCGTACGTATTGGCACCGAGCTGCTGGCTTACCTCAGCGTGTCCGGCTTGTTCATTACGGTGGCGCTCACGTTCACGGGCGGCTTGCAGGGCACCGGCGACACGCGGAGTCCGTTGTTCATCACGTTGGCCTCGCAGTTCGCGCTGCCCATCGGCCTGCTGAGCGTACTGCAAGCCATGCGACCGCTCCATCCCCGCGACATCTGGATGGCGATCGTGTTGGGCCACGCGCTCCGCTGTGCGCTGAGCGTGTGGCGTTTCGAGCAGGGCAAGTGGAAGGCGATCGAGGTGAAGCTGGCGTGAGCGCGGCCGGCCGCGCCCGTTACTTCCGCTTCTCGGCCCGCCCGTTCGTGGTCCAGATGACGATCACGCCGCAGCCGGCGTTGGTGCCGGCGAACTCGCCCGGCACGTCACTGGCGCCGGTGTACACCTCGACCCCCTGAATGTCTCGGACCGGAACGAGCGGGCCGAACATGTTGTCGACGCGCTCATCGACGACGTAATCGGGAGAGCAGCCCAATGGAGCACGGGCCATCTGCACCAGACAGGTCGACCCGGCGCACGAGTAGCGCACCCCGCGCAGCGGGCGCATGGCGTCCTGTAGGGTGGCGAACTGCCCCTCCTCGAGCTGGCTGCGGGTGAGGTACTGTCCGCGGCCGGTGGTGCGGCGACGCTCGAAGTCGTCGAATCGGCGCCCGGCCGACATCGGGGCGGTCACCGGCACAGTGGGCAGCGCCTGCGCCTTCGCGCTATCGGCGGGCGAGAGGACGAGCCCGACCGGGTCGAGTTCGAGATCGCGCTCCATCACCTCGCGCAGCGCGAACGCCAGCGTCACCGATCCGCGGGTGTAGCCAGCGGCGCTGACCAGAAAGCGGTGAATGCCGACTTTCAGCCCATCGATCCGATACCGGCCGGCGGAGTCGGTCTTGGCGCTGGCCCCGGTCGTCGTGGCGGCGACCGTGGCCCCGACCAGCGGGGCGCCGGACACGGCGTCGAGGACGCGGCCGCGCAGCGTCGCGCCCTGCGCCGAGAGCGGCGCCGAGAGCGGCGCCGAGACGAGGGAGAGTCCGAGTACCACGGTGACGCACCGCACCATCGCCACGACCCGGGTCACCGGCGTCGCCGGCGGGCGTGGGGTGCTCCTGCGCTGCTGCTGGGTTCGGTGTCTGAAAAAGCCGACATAATAATTCCCGTAAGGGGTGGACCGGCGGGACCACTACCCGTGACCATATAAAATGTTCCGATCTAGTGACGCCTACGTCACAGTACTGGTTATTTTAATGGCCGTGGTTCCAAACGGCTTGAAAGCGCGTCAAGTCGCACTCCCTCGGGACGAACGCACCTTACAAGGAGCAGGAATGCATCACGTCACGCGGCTGTTCATCGCCGCCGCCACCACACTGGGCTTCGTACTGCAACCCGACGCCGCGCAAGCGCAGGCGACGATGACCATCACCGGTCGCGTCACCTCGAACGGGCAGCCGTTAGGTGGTACGCAGGTCGGTATTGTCGAACTCGCGGCCGGATCGGTCACCGACCAGCAGGGACGCTACTCCTTCACCGTCGATCCGGCGCGCGCCAGCAGGCCCGTCAGTCTGCTTGCGCGCAGCATCGGGTACCGTCCGATCCGTCGCTCGATCACGCTCGCGGCGGGACGCAGTGAGCAGAATTTCGAGCTCGAGAAGGACGTGCTGAACCTGGAAACGGTCGTCACGACCGGCGTGTCGGAAGCGACGTCGCAGAAGAAGACGACGTTCGCGGTCGCCGCGGTGGACAACGCCCAGATCAAGGAAGCGCCGGCCTCCTCCCCGCTCGGCGCGCTCAGCGGCCGCGTGGCCGGTGCCAGCGTGACGGCGGTCAACGGTGAGCCCGGCTCGGCGCCCCGCATCCGACTCCGTGGCCCGACGTCGCTTACGGGCAGCCAGGATCCGCTCATCATCGTCGACGGCACGATTTCGCGCCTGTCGCTCGCCGATATCAACTCGGAAGACATCGAGCGCATCGAAGTCATCAAGGGCGCGGCGGCGAGCTCGCTGTACGGGTCCGACGCCGCCAACGGCGTGGTGCAGATCTTCACGAAGCGTGGTGCGGCGCTGGCCGCCGGCCAGACCAGCGTGACGGTGCGCAACGAGTACGGCAGCAACGACCTCCGCAAGACGGTTCCGAACAACTTCTCGCACCCGTATAAGGTCACGGCCGCGGGCGAGTTCGCGCGCGATGCGAACGGCAATCGCATCCAGGAAGACGACAAGATCTCCGACAATTCGTACCCGAAGGTGTTCGATCAGCTCGGCGACGTGTTCCGGTCGGGACAGTTCATGACGAACTACATCTCGGTCGGCCAGCGCAACGAGAAGTCGAACTTCAACGCCTCCTTCCAGAACACCAAGGATCAGGGCATCGCGAATCTCCTGAGCGGCTACAACCGTCAGAACTTCCGCATGAACCTCGATCTCGAACTTCACCCCAAGCTCGACCTGCAGACCGGTGCGTTCTACGGCCAGTCCAAGGCCGACCAGGCCGAGGACACCTCGGGCGACGCGTTCTTCGGTCTGCGTTTCCTCGAGCCGAATATCGACCTGCTGGAGAACAACCCGAACGGCACGCCGTACAAGGCCGCCATTCGCCAGACGCCGGCGTCGGGCAACGTGAGCAACCCGCTGTACAACTGGTCGAACATCCAGAACCTGAGCGACCGGAACCGTTTCACGGGCACGCTCAAGGTGCGCTACCGCCCGTTCCAGTGGCTCACGTACGAAGCCAACACGAACTTCGATCGTGGCTCGCGTGAACTGCGCCGGTACACGCCGCTGGGCTACATCGGTTCCACCGGCACGGTCAGCAAGGGTAACATCTCCAGCGACGTCGACCAGACCAGGGCCTACAATCTCGGCAGCACGCTCACGGCCACCAAGGCGACTTCCTGGTTCACGAACACCACCAAGCTGGCGTGGGTGTACGAAGACCAGAACAACACCGGCACTAGCGTGTTCGCGTCGTCCCTCACGGTGCCGCGCGTGACCGAGTTCTCGGCCGCTTCGCGTGATCCGGAGAGCCCGATCATTCCGGGGTCGTACACGCAGCCGATCCGCAATCAGAATTTCTTCGCGATTACCACCTTCGACATCAAGGACAAGTTCATCGTCGACGGACTCCTTCGTCGTGACGAGTCGTCGCTGTTCGGAACCGATCAGCGCTCCAAGCTCTTCAAGCGAATCTCGGGCGCTTATCGCGTGTCGGAAGACTTCAAGCTTCCTGGCGTCGACGAATTCAAGCTCCGGATGTCCTACGGCGAGGCGGGGCTCCGCCCGGTGTTCGATGCGCAGTACGAGCAGTTCGCCATCCAGGGTGGCAGCCCGGTCAAGATCACGCTCGGCAACCCGAATCTCCGTCCGGCCTTCTCGCGCGAAATTGAAGCCGGCCTCAACGTGAACTTCCTCAAGAACTTCACGTTCGAGTACAGCTACTCCAGCAAGATCACCGACGACCAGATCCTGAACGTGCCGGTATCGGCCGCCACGGGTTTCCAGTCGCAGTGGCTCAACGCCGGCTCGCTCGGCGGCAAGACGCACGAAATCCTGCTCGGCGCCGTCCTGGCCAGCAAGAAGGATTTCCTCTGGCGTGTCAACGTCGCGGGTGACCGCACGCGTCAGGTCGTGCGCAGCCTCGACGTGCCGCCGTATCTGGTGGGACCGGTGGCGAACACCACCATCTTCCGTCTCGCCTCCGGCCAGCCGTTCGGTATCGTGTACGGCAGCAAGTGGCTCCGCTCGGCCGATCAGGTCAGCGAGATGATCGCCTCGAAGCGTCTGTCGGGGACGGCCGCCGATTACGTGCAGAACGAAGAAGGCTTCTACGTCGCCAAGAGTGCGTGGCGCACCGGCGCCGAGCGTCCGATCAAGTTCGCCGACGCCACCGGCAACACGCTGTTCCAGATCGGTGACGTGAACCCCGACTTCAACTTGAACTTCAACACCCAGATGAACTGGAAGAAGTTCTCGGTCACGGCGGTGGTGAACTGGGTGCAGGGCGGGGACATCTACAACTACACGCGCCAGTGGCCGTTCTTCGACCAGCGCGATCCGGCGTTCGACCAGCGTGGCAAGCCGGAGGTCGAGAAGAAGCCGACGACGTACTACGCCACGTTCTACAACAACTTCGATGCCAACGATTACTTCGTGGAGAACGGCAGCTACGTCCGCCTGCGCGAACTGGCCGTGAACTACCAAATCCCGGCGTCGCTGGTGAAGCGCGTGGGTATGGGTGACGGACGCACAGCGCGTCTCGGCATCGTCGGTCGGAACCTGTTCACGTCCACGAAGTACTCCGGCTACGATCCGGACGTCTCGGGTGGCGGTGCCAACCCGTTCGCGTATCGCGTCGACTACTTCACGTATCCGATCTTCAAGACCTTCACGTTCATGCTGGAGCTCGGACTGTGAGCGCCGCCAACCGGAGTTTTGAATTCATGCGAAATCGCATCCTCGCGGTCGGCATGGGGGCGCTGTTCCTCGCCGGCTGCAACACGCTCGACGTCGAAAACCCGAACGCGCCCGATTCCAAGCGCGCACTCGCCGATCCGGCCGCCATCGAGGCGGTGGCCGGCGGAACCCTGCGGTCGTGGTTCAATACCTACGACGGCATGGAAGGCGGTGGTCCACTCAACACGATGGCCCGGTCGTATTCGGCCTCGTGGAACAACTACAACATGAACTACTACTCGTCGATCGACGCTGATGGCACGCGCAACACGCGCGCCTATCAGAACGATCTGGCGTCGGCCGGTCGCTCCACGATGCTCGGCTACTGGCAGGGGTACTACAGCACCCTGTCGTCAGCGGTCGATGTGCTCACGGCGATTCGCAAGAACAACCTCGTCATTACTACCGCGGCCAATACCAAGCGGGCGGAGACGATTGCGCAGCTGATGCGTGGTGCCTCACTCATGGGCATCGCGCTCAACTACGACAAGGGGTACGTGATCGACGAGAACACGGACCTCACTACGCTCGAGTACAAGACGCGCAAGCAGGTGCGCGATGCGGCCGTCGCGTCGTTCGCCGAGGCGGCGACATTGGCCGCGGCCAACTCGTTCACCACGCCGAGTGGATGGACCAACGGCACGGCGTATACGAATACCCAGATCGCGCAGCTGGCGCGCACGATGGCGGCGATGACGCTCGCCTACTATCCCCGCACGCCGGAAGAAAACGCCGCCGTCGACTGGGCGGCCGTGTCGGCGCTCGCCGCCGGCGGTATTTCCTCGGGCGCGAAGTTCGATTTCAACTTCACCGGTGATGGCTGCTCGTCGTGGTGCCACGAAATTCTGTACTGGTTCAACGCGTTTGACGGTGGTCGCGTCAGCACGCGCGTGGCAAACCTGCTCGATCCCGCCACGCAGCGCACGCCGTATCCGGCCGGCGGAAACGCCCGTCCGAACTCCCCCGACAAGCGTCTCGGAGACGGCTCGTTCGGACCGAACGACCCGGATTTCTCGGGCTATTTCGGCGTGTTTCCCAAGACCGCGAACGGCGGCACCGACTTCGTGTACTCCACGGAAGAGATCTTCCGCCCGGATCGTGGTATGTACCACCAGTCCAACATCGGACACATCCGCTACGACAAGTCCGGCGAGCAGTCGCCGAACGGGATCTACGGTGGTTTCGGTGTGGCGCCGGTGATCACCCGCAACCAGAACGATCTGCTCTGGGCGGAGGCCGAGCTGCGCCGCTCGGGTGGCAACCTGACCACGGCGGCGAACCTGATCAACAACACGCGCGTCGATCGTGGTGGCCTCTCGCCGGCCACCGCCGGCGAAGGACAGGCGTCGCTGCTCACGAAGCTGATCTACGAGCAGGAAGTCGAACTGCTCGGCCTCGGGGCGACGCCGTACTACCAGCGTCGTCGCGTCACCGGCGGCTTGCTCGTCGGTACGCCGCGTGAAATGCCGGTGCCGGCCAAGGAACTCGCCGTGAAGAACCAGGAGTTCTACACGTTCGGTGGCACGGGGAGCGCCAACAGCCCGACCCCGCCGTGATGCATCGTCGGCCCCCGATCATCATCGCGTGATCGGGTCGTGAGGACAGAGAGGCCGAGCGCACACGCGTTCGGCCTCTCTGGTTATTCCGGTCGCTCCTTGGTTTCTTATGCGCATGCCACTCCGTTCTCGTTCCCGCGACGCCGGTCGTCGTGCGGCGTTCGTGTGCTGTACGGTGCTCGCCGCCTGTCGAGAGGGCGTTCCCGCCACGTCGCGAACGGCCGCTGGCGCGCCGACGGCGCCAGTGATGCCTGAGGCGCTCGCGCTGACGGTCGTCGCGACGGACGGTCGATGGGAAGCCCGTGCCGAGGGCGACAGCGCCGTACGTGTCTTGGTCACGTCCCGCCGTGATGATCGCATGACGGCGCGACTGTGCGGACATCTGGTAACGCGCAGCGTCGCGGCGTCGGCGATTCCGTTCGGCTTGCCGATCGATACCACGATGCCTCCGCTGGCGATTCGGTTGGTCGACGGTGACAGCCTGAGCGGGCTGCGCTACCTCGTGCCCGGTGTGCAGGGGTACTACCGTTTCGAAGGCGTCAGTCGTGACGGATCGCGCCGCGTGAGCGTACGCTGGCCTGTCACGAGTGACCCCGCGCAGCCCATTCCGGCCGGCGCGGCGGATTCGCTCATCGAAGCTTCGGTGATACCCAACCCGTACCTGCTCGACACTGCCATCCGATCCATGCGGCCCGGCTCCAGCGAAATCGATCGGGCGTCTGGGGCGTTGCCGCCAGTCGATTCGGCGCGGGTATCGGCGACGCCACTCGATCGGGACTTTCCCGACCAGCCGTTTCTGTTGAGCGACGCCTGCCCGCAGGCGACGATCCTGCTGCCGGTGCTCGCCCGAGTCGATCAGAAGCTGCGCGTTCCCGTGAGTCCCGGCGATCGCGTGCGCGCCCGGGCGTTGCAAGGCGAAGGCACGGTGCAGCTCTCCTTCGACGAGGCGCCACCGTCGGCCACGCCGCCTGCACTGCGAGAGGCGATCCCCGACGTGTCATTTACCTCGCCCGGGAGCGGGCGGGCCACGCTGCGCGTGCGTGTGCAGGTGGTGCCGCGTGTGCAGAAGGCTGAACAGTCGATCGTGCTGACCGTTGGACGGACGCCAGCGAGGCGCAACGGCGGGACGTAGTTTCGGGGAGACCTTCTACCCACCTCACTATGCCATTCGCGCGTTTGCACGCTCGCTCGCTTCGCGGTGCGCTCACCGTCGTCGCCCTGGTCAGTCCTGTGCTGTCATCGCGGGCGCTGGCTCAGTCTTCCGGTTCCGGTAAGGCGACCATCGAGCAGTTCATGTCGCCGGCCTCGCCGCTCACGCTCGCGTCGGCCAGGAAGGCGGACCGCATCGCGTGGATGGTGTACGATCGCGGCCTCCGCAACGTGTACACGGCCGCGGCGCCTGACTTCCGTGCGGCGCGGGTCACCAGCTTTCTCAAGGACGACGGCACCGACCTCACGGACGTCGAGCTTTCGGATGATGGCAGCATCATCGTGTTCGTGCGCGGCTCCGCGCCGAACCGGTTCGGATGGGTCGCCAATCCATCACACGATCCCAATGGCGCCGAGCGCGCGATCTGGGCCGTGCGCGCCTCTGGCGGGCCCGCTTGGCGCGTGGCACAGGGTGCGGCACCGGAGCTGTCGCCCGATGGACGTACGGTGCTCTTCACGCGCGACGGGCAGATCTATCGCGCCCGCGTGATGCGCGGGGCGCCGGTCACCGCTGTCGATACGGGCGGCGTGCCATTCATTCAGGCTTGGGGCCGCAACGGATCGCCCACGTGGTCGCCCGACGGCAAGCGCATCGCCTTCGTGAGCGATCGGGAGAATCATGCGTTCATCGCCGTGTATGACGTGGCCGCCCGCACGGTGACGTACATCGCGCCCAGTGTGGACTGCGACGGCGGTCCGACGTGGTCACCCGACAGCAAACGACTGGCGTTCTATCGGCGTCCCGGAACGCCCTTCGGACTGCAGCAGCAGCGCGGGGCCGGTGGCATCGGGAATCCGGCGGGTCCGGCGGCGACGGCAAGCGCGGTACCGCCGGCCGGTAATCCATCCGGGGGCTGCGGGGCGGGCGTCGGCGGCGGTGCGGCGCGTACGGCTGGTCTCGCAGGGCGTTCCGACTCGACCCGCGCGGGACTTCGGCAGTCACCCGGCTTCTACTCGGCCACCTTCGCCGCCGGTCACACGCTCGAGCTCATGATCGCCGACGTCGCCACCGGTGAAGCGAAGCGCGTGTGGCGCAATGCGCCGCGCGACAGCGTGTTCACGTC
>NZ_JBILKJ010000005.1:0-67498 GCF_044376735.1 Gemmatimonas sp. | reverse complement strand
GGCCGGTGGCATCGGGAATCCGGCGGGTCCGGCGGCGACGGCAAGCGCGGTACCGCCGGCCGGTAATCCATCCGGGGGCTGCGGGGCGGGCGTCGGCGGCGGTGCGGCGCGTACGGCTGGTCTCGCCGGGCGTTCCGACTCGACCCGCGCGGGACTTCGGCAGTCACCCGGCTTCTACTCGGCCACCTTCGCCGCCGGTCATACGCTCGAGCTCATGATCGCCGACGTCGCCACCGGTGAAGCGAAGCGCGTGTGGCGCAATGCGCCGCGCGACAGCGTGTTCACGTCGCTCAACAACATGACATGGGCGGGAAGTAGCGTGATCTTCCCGGTGAATGTGCCGAAGGACGAATGGGATCGGTGGTACCGCGTTCCGGTGAGTGGAGGCGAACCCACGCTGCTCACCACCACCGACGGCATGATCGAGGACGCCACGTCGGTGGCGTTGTCGAAGGACGGTGGCAACACGCTGTTCTACAGCACGAACGCCACCGATATCGAGCGTCGGCACATCTGGGCCGTGCCCACATCGGGGGGCGCGCCGCGTCGCGTGTCGAGCGGTGACGGCATTGAGACGTATCCGCAGCCGCTGGCCAGTGGCACGTCGATCGCCGTGATCTCCTTCGACGCGAGGACGCCGGCGTCGATCGCGATCGTTCCGGCGGCCGGTGGCGCGCCGAAGCGTGTGTTCCCGACGCTGGCGGCGAGTTTCCCGACGGCCGCGCACGTGGTACCGGAGATCGTGAAGACGAAAGCGGCCGATGGGCTCGAGATCAGCAACACGCTGTTCATGCCGAAAGACATGAAGCCCGGTGAGAAGCGCCCCGCGCTGATCTTCGTGCATGGCGGGCCACGTCGGCAGATGATGCCCGGCTACCACTACATGCAGTTCTACCACTGGGCATACGCCGTGAATCAGTGGCTGGCCGATCAGGGCTACGTGGTACTCTCCATCAACTACCGCAGCGGCGTGGGCTACGGCAAGAGTTTCGCCAACGCCCCGAATACGCAGGGACGCGGCAACTCCGAGTATCAGGATGTCGTCGCCGGCGCGAAGTACCTGCAGGGGCGCGCCGACGTCGATCCCACGCGCGTGGGCATCTGGGGACTCTCGTACGGCGGCCTGCTTACGTCGCAGGCGCTGGCGCGCAACTCCGATATCTTCGTGGCTGGTGCCGATCTCGCGGGCGTGCACTTGTATGGCAACGTGATCGATACGGCGAATCTGGCGTTCACGTCGAGTGCGGTCGGTGCCATCGACAGCTGGAAGTCACCGGTGTTCCTCGTGCACGGCGACGATGACCGCAACGTGGATTTTGCGCAGACGGTGGGACTCGTACAGTTGCTGCGGGCCCGCGATGTGTATCACGAGCTCATCGTGGTGCCCGATGACCTGCACGAGTCGATGCTGCACCGGAACTGGATCGACACCTTCGACCGCATGGGCATGTTCCTCAAGCGGTTCGTGTGGAACAAGGAGAAGGCGCCGAGCATGAAGCAGTAGGACGCGCCTTACTTTTTCGTTCCGGTAATGGCCCCTGCCGCGCCGGCCCGTCTCGGGTCGGCGCCGGCGGTGACCACGGTGCCGTCCATGCGCACCGCCGCGCCGTACCCTTCGCGCAGTTCACCGGGCAGCGACACGAACGCAAGGTCGTAGCCGAGCGCACGCAGGCGTGCGATCACCGTGGGAGAGAAACCATCTTCCAGTTGCAGCGTGTACGGCACCAGAGCGGCGGGTCCCGTACCTGGCGCACCGCCGAAGCCGCCGCCCGGCAGATAGCGCGGCAACTCCAGCGCCGCCTGCGGTCCCAGGTTGTAGTCGAGCACACCGAGTAACGTTTGATACACCGCCGAGGTGATCCACGCGTTGCCGGCGGCTCCCACCGCGATGAAAGGCTTGCCGTTCTTGTACGCGATCGTCGGGGCGAGCGTGCTGCCGTGACGCGCGAACGGCAACCGAGAGCCGTACTGCGACGCGTCGGTACCGTAGCTGGTGAGCTTGTCGTTGCTCAGGAAGCCGAGCCCCGGTGTCACGTAGAAGTTGCCCCCCCATGTGCCGAGTGTTTGCGTGACCGACACCGCATTGCCGTCGTTGTCGGCCACGGCGAACGACGTCGTGCCGGCCGCGTGGCACACGGTCATCTCCGCGGCGTGTTCGTCGCCGCACGGCGATGCCGCGGCGGCGACGTCGCGCGGCGTCTCGGCCGGCTTGGCCGGCGCCACTGCGGGCGTCGCCTTCGGTAAACAAGGCAGCGTGTCACCGCGCACGGACGCCGGCGTGAGTGCCTTGTTGGCGTCGAAGCAGCGCCAGCGGAGCCGCGCCGTATCCTTGTTCACGATGGGCGCCACATCGGTCGGCCACATGGCGGGATCGGCGATGCGATTGCGCGACGACGGCACCAGGAACCACGCCGACAGCGCGGCGTGCAACGAGGCCGGGTCGTCGGTGTAGCGTTTCCCCGTGCGCGACGGGGCGGGCGACTGCTCCAGCAGATTGAGCCGCGCCACGAGTTCTGCGCCGCCGCTCACCGGCGGCGCGCTCGAGTAGATCGTGTAGTTGCGGTAGGTGCCGCTGATGGACTCACGCTCGGGTGCGAAGTAGCGCGCGAGATCCGACAACTTCATCGCGTTCCCCTTCCCGCGCAGATCGGTCACCCACTTGGCCGCCACCTCGCCCTTGTAAAAGCCATCGGCGCCCTTGGCGGCAATCTGCTCGAGTACCCACGCCAAGTCGGGATTCTTCAGCGTATCGCCGGCCACCAGTGGCTGCCCGTTGCGGAAGAACAGCGCGCGGCTGCCTTCGTACTTGGCGAAGTGCTCGCGCTCGGTGGCCAGCGTCGTGGCCAGACCTTGACTCACTTCGTAGCCGTTGCGCGCCGCGCGGATGGCGGGGGCCAGCAGGTCGGCCCATGGCACCTGCTTGCTGCCGTACTTCTGCCACGCCGTGTACATGCCGGCCACGGTGCCCGGCACGTTCACCAGCACCGGGCCGTCGCTCGGATAGCGACCGTTCACCAGCAGCGACGTATTGGACAAACCGCCTTCTTCCGGCACGCGGCTCATGAACTCGATCACCGTGGGCGTGGCGCGGCCCTTGAGCGCGATCACCATCTCGCCGTAGCCGGCAATGCCGCTGGCGTCGGGCTCCACGACACCGAGGGCGAAGCTCACGGCCACCGCAGCGTCGATGACGTTGCCACCGCGGCGCATGATCTCGAGTCCGGCCTCGGTCGCAACCGGATGCGCGCTGGACACACCGGCGCGTCCCTTCGCCTCGGCGCGCAGGGCAGGGCGCGCCTGCTGCGTGTCGTACAGCACCTGCTGCAGCACGCTGTCGTTGGTGGCCGCGAGCGCACGCGGGCGATGCGACGCCCGGACCGCCTCCCACTGCGCACGTCGCGCGATCGCGTCGGCTCCACTGAAGTACGTGCGGGCCAGTCGCTCCCACAGCCGGTCGAACGCGGCCGCGTTGCGTTCGGCGCGCGCGTCGGGCACCGCGGTCACCGCGGCCGCACGACCGGCATCCGGCGCCGCCGGCGCCGGTACCCGCACCATCATTCCGCCGGTCACCGGCGACGTCGTGCCAGCGAACCGCTCGGTGGCGCTGCGATCGAGGCCGCGATCGGGATCGCCGTTGTAGCTCACCACGACTTCCGAAAACTCCGCGATCGTGATGACCTTCCCATCGGACGACCAGTCTACGTCGCCGTGCGTCTTCGACACGAGATTACTGTACGCGCCATCGGGCGCCACGGCGTAGACACCGCTGCGCATCGAGATCGCAAGTCGCCCATCGGGCGACCAGTCCAGCGCCTCTACCGTCGCATCGCTACTGGCTGTCGTCGACGCGCCGTTCGTCACGGGGCGTACGACCACGCGGCGCCCCGCTTCGTTGATCACGATCAGCGCGATACGCGTACCGTCGGGCGAGAGCTTCGGCGCACGCTCCGTCTGCTCGGTGTTGGACAGGCGCCGCTCGGTACCGTCGGCCTCGCGAAGCCAGACCCGCGTGGCACCGCCGCTCCCCCGCACGAACGCGATCCGGCCATCGGGGCCGACACTCGGCGCTGTCTCATGCGCCGAACTGGTGGTGAGACGCACCGCGCTCCCGCGCGTACCAACCGGCAGGCGCCACAGGTCGTAGCTGCCGGTGGAGTCCGACGCGTACACGATGGCGCTGCCGTCCGCGGTCCAGGCGGGATCGCGATGCCACGCCGATCCGCTGGTGAGGCGCACGACCGCCGCATCGGGCGTGCGCTGCAGGTACAACTGCCCGTCGTGGGCGAACACGAGCGCGCCGCTGGGTGACATCGCCGGCTGACGCGCACCGCGAAGCCCGGCGCTGTCGGGCTGGATGGCGCCCTGTGTGGTCAGCGTGGCCGCGAGCAGTAGCGGTCGGAAAAGCGACAAGAGGATCACGGACGGCGGGGAGAAGAGGTGGTGGCGCGGCGCACAGTGATCGATTCGATCACGTCGCCTTCCTGCACACGGTCGATGAGATTGAGCCCGCGCGTGACGTTGGCAAACACGGTGTAATCGTGATCGAGCCGGAAGTTGTTCACGAGGTTCACGTAGATCTGTCCGTCACCGGTGTCGCGGCCGCGCGTGCTGATGCCGAAACTGCCGCGCGCATTGCGCGCCAAGCCGACTTCATCGCGCATGAAGCTGTCGGTGATCGGATCGTACTCGTCCGCGCCCGGGCTGCCACCCTGAATCACGAAGTTGGGGACGATGCGATGGAAGGTGAGGCCGTTGAACTTTCCGGCGCTGGCGAGCGAAACGAACGTGTGCACGGCCATCGGTGCGTCATCGAAGCGGAGCGCCAGTTCGACTTCGCCGATGCCGCGGAGACGCATCGTCGCCGTCGCGCCGTCGAGGCCAGCCAACTGCGCGGCCGTCGGAAAGGCGCCGGGTTCGTAGCGCATGGTGGTCGGTGCCACCGCGCTGCCGGTGAGCCGGGTGAGATGCCGGGCGGCCGCGCTGGCGATGGCCGGATCGGGGTCGTTCAGTCGCGCGCGCAGCCAGATCGTGCTCGGACCATCGGCCGCGTCGCCGATGCGCTCCAGCAGCGCCGCGCGCGGGTCGCGCAGACTCACACGCTGCATCGCGCTGAACCGATCGAATGCGGCGCGCAGCTGCGGCAACGCGCTCGCCAGGTCCTGATCACCCTTGAGCTGCGTGGCCGCTGCGAGGGCGAGCCCCGCATGATCGCTCGTGAGCGCCTTGATCGCCTGCGCGCGCGTGGTCATGGCGGCGATGGCGACGTTCGGCTCCTTGTCCACGGCCAGCATGCGTAGCGTTGCACTGTCCTTCAGCAGCTTGGCGGCGTTCGCGGCATAGACGCGCGCCTGCCACGTGGTCGACGCGGCCAACCGAGACACCACCGCGGTCGCACGGGGCGGTGCCAGCTTGGCCAACGACACGGCGGCATGCGCTTGGTGACGCCACGAGGCGCTGGCACTGCTCTCGCGGTCGAGCGCCGTCAGCGACGCGGTGTCGGTGCACTTCAGCTCGCCGAGGAGGTCGATCGCCAGCAAGGCTACATGTTCGCTGGCGTCGCGCACGTGAGCCGCGGCACGCGCACAGGTGCCCGCCACGCGGAGCGCCTGCCACCGCACCATCGGGGCCGTGTCGTCGACCCACACCCGCCCCAGCGCCACCGCCACCCGGCGCACCTCGGGGCTCGTGTCGCGCAGCGCCACCGCAACCGTGGCGGAGTCGCGATCATTCGCCGCGGTCAGCGCCAGCAACAACAACTGCCGGGTCTCCGATGCACCGTCCGCGCGCACCGCTGCACGAATAGCCTCGAGCACCTCGGCGCTTGGCTTGGTGACACGGGCCGTCCGGCGCAGCAACGCCTCCATGCCACGGGCCGCCCCTTCCCGCACCACCGACGTGTTCGTGCGAAGGCCGTCGGTCAGGGTCTGTGCCGCCACCACGTTGTCCCTCACGATCTCCACGGGAGTCGCCCCTGGAGCCGAGGGGATGCGACCAATCGCTTCATAAATCACCGCGCGCACCGATGCGTCCGGCTCCGTCAGCAGGAGCGCCGTCAGATCATACCGCGAGCGGATCTGTCCCATCGCGTTCACCGCTTCCCGCCGCACCGACACGGCACGCGTGGTGAGCAACGGAACGAGCTTCGCCTCGAGTGGGAGTTGCTCGAAGCGGCCGATCGCCCGCACGGCGAGCCGCTGCCGCACCGTATCGCCGCTCAACAGTGCCGCATCGATGCTACGCATGTCCGTGCCGCGCAGATGCTCGGCCCGCAGCAGCTCGTACGTGGTGGGCGGAATCGGCGCCTGCGCACTCAGCTGAGTACCTGCCGCAAACAAGAGAATCGGGACCATCAGCCGCATGCGCATGTCCGGGAAGGGGTCGACGCCCAATATGGCCCGTCGTCGTCCCCCCCGCCTCTCCCAGGGCGATCGGTTGAACACTGCGTGACCACCTCACGTATTCTTCAGGTAGTCCCACATTCCCTCAACTCTCCCCTGGAGCAACCATGCGATCCTTCGGGCTCGCCCGCTTGTCCCTCGCCGCGTCCGTCTGCGGCCTTGCGACCCTTCCCGCGCTGTTGGCCGCGCAGGGCGCTGCCAAGACCAACCAGTACGGCAATCCCGCCACGCTCAAGCCGGCGCCCACCAAGGCGGCCATCGACGTGCGCGACCTGCAGATCCGTCTCTATCAGTTCGCCGACGACTCCATGCTCGGCCGTCAGGTCGGCCGGGTCGGCAACAAGAAGGGGACCGACCTGATCGCCGCCGAGGTGAAGCGCCTCGGGCTGCTCCCGGCGGGCGACAATGGCACCTATTTCCAGACCTTGCCGTATCACCTGCGAAAGTTCACCGACCATTCGCGCCTGACTGTCGACGGCAACCCCATCGAGTGGAACACCGGCTTCGTGGCGGTACCGGGGCAACGCGCGCCGCGCCCCATCGCGGGGGTCGAAGTGGTGTTCGGCGGCACGCAGGGCGACTCCACCACGCAGATCTCGGCGGCCGATGCCGCCGGCAAGTTCGTGGTGTTGCTCCCCAATCCCAACGGTGCCCGCGGCGGTCAGGGGCAGGCGTTCGCCGTGCGTGGCGGCGCTGCGCCGGCCCGCTCACGCTTCGACGATGCCGTGGCTATCGCCACGATCGACCTCGACGCGCTTACGCCGGCCCAGCGGGTGGCGCTCAACGAGCCCACCGTAGCCACGTCGAGCGCGCCGGGGCGCGGCGCACCGGCCGGTGCGGCGCGCGGTCCCGTCGACTCCATCGCCTTGCTCAAGTCGCAACTCGCCGCCCTGCAGCCGCAGGCCACGATTCGCCTCACGCGCGACGCCGCCGCGCGGTTGTTCAAGCGCACCAACATCGACGGACTCTCGGCCGGCCTCAAGGGTGGCACAGTCACGGCGTCGCTCGACTTCGTGGAAACGCCCACCGAGTGGGCGCGCAACGTGGTCGCCGTGGTACCTGGTAGCGATCCGGTGCTCAAGCATCAGTATGTCGCGATCGGCGCCCACAACGATCACGTGGGGATCACGACGCCCGTAGACAAAGACTCGATTCGCGCCTTCAATGTCGAGAAGAACAAGCTGCTGCTGGCCAACAACATGCAGGGGCTGGGCCCGGAGATTCTGACCTCGATTCGCGTGAACATGGACAGCATCCGCAAGGTGCATCCGAAGGCGCGGCTCGATTCCATCAACAATGGCGCCGATGACGACGGCTCAGGCTCGATGGGCGTGCTCGAGATCGCCGAGGCGATGATGGCGATGCCGGTGAAGCCCAAGCGCTCCACCCTCTTCATCTGGCACACCGGCGAAGAAGGCGGCCTGGTGGGATCAGCGTTCTTCACCCGCAATCCCACGGTGCCCATCGATTCCGTGGTCGCGCAGCTCAACCTGGATATGATCGGTCGCGGTCGCGCCGAAGACCTGCCGGGTGGTGGACCGGACTACGTCGGCGTGGTGGGCTCGTTCTTCGACTCGAAGGACCTGGGTGAAACGGTGAAAGCGGTGAACAGCAAGCAGAGCAAGCCGCTCACCTTCGATTACAAGTTCGACGAGCCGATCGCGTGGAGCGGCTACAACAACATCTACGGTCGCAGCGATCACTACAATTACGCGCAGCAGGGCGTACCCATCGCGTTCTTCTTCACTGGATTGCATGGCGACTACCACCAGCGCAGCGACGAGCCGGAGTTCATCGACTATCCGCACTACGCGAAGATCACGAACTACATCAAGGAGCTCGTGGTGGAAGTCGGCAACGGCCCGCGCCCGCGGTTGAATGGGTCGAAGCCGGCGAAGCCCCGGGTCATCGTTCCCTAAGCGAACGGCAGCACCGACGTAGCGCAGACGCACGGGCCCGGAATGACGTCCGGGCCCCGTGTGTCACTGCAGCGTCGATATCCGAACCGAGAAAACGTGCGAGTTCATCCCGGGGTTGGCGCCACCCATGCTCGCGTTCGACAGATGATGCAGTTGGTAGCCGAGTGCGAACGCCCGTCGGCCGCCGATGCGGCGCTCCAGGAACAGCCCTGGGGCCACGGTGAAGTTGGCCTGCGTGGCCTTGCCATAGGGCACGACTCGCGAGAACCAGGCCACGCCGGATGTGACGTTGAACAAGACGTGCGTCTTCGCGCTGGGCGAGAACGCGGCCTCCGCGCCTAATGGCGCGAATCCCACGCCGAAGGCGTCTCCCACCTGATAGCGTGCGAGTCGCCGCGGGTCATTCGCCTCACGCGGGTCCCTGTCCGGTGTCGGGACGCGATGGGGCGGCGCACCGGCGGTGACCAGCATCGCCGGCATGACCTCGCCCAACCACGCCACATGGACGCCGCGCACCATGAACAGCGGGCGGGACAGCTGGATGGCCAGGGTGCGGAATGCGCCGTCGATCGTTTCATTGTGCGACGCGGTGCGTGTATCGACCGCGCCACTGAGCATCATGCTGACGTGCGGTCGCTGAGCGGCCGCTTGCGCCGCGACGGTTGGACCCGCGAACACGAACGCAAACCCGGACGGTACGGCGGCGAGCAACAGGCGCCGCAGGGCGCGACGATCAGGACACAGCATGCCGGAGGGGCTCCTTGAAATAGTGGCGGCAGGGGATCGGGGAATGATCCGCCGGCGCGCGTCGCCGAGGGAAGGCGCCGGTGGGATCGATTCCCGTGACACGGTACTTTATCACCATGCACACACTGTCCATTGCCGCCTCCCGAGCGCAGCGCCTCCTGCGCGTCCTGCTCGTGTTCGGCGTTGCCTCCCCGACCGCGGTTGCCGCGCAATCCACCGGCACGGTGCTCGGCCGTGTGGTCAGCGCTGCCACACGTGAGGCGATCCCCGGCGTCGTGGTCCGGCTCCCCGCGTCCGCGTCGGGCGTGGTGATTGCCGCCCTCTCCGATTCGGCTGGACGCTTCGTGCTGCGCGATGTGCCCGTCGGCGTTACCCGGCTCGAGGTGCGTCGACTCGGCTTTGCCCCGGTGGTGCGCAGCGACGTCGTGGTGAGTACCGCGCGCAGCACCGAGGTGCTCGTAGAACTCACGCCGGTGGCCACCGAGCTGGCGTCCGTGACTGTGGCCCCGACGTATTTCCCGCCGTTGCCGCCGGCGTCTTTCCCCGTGTCTACCCAGCGGTTCGGCGCCGAGGAAGTACGACGCGCCCCGGGCGTGCAGGAAGATGTGGTGCGCGCTGTGAGCGTGCTCCCCGGCGTAGGCGTGACCAGTGCCGGCCGCAACGACCTCGTGGTGCGCGGCGGCGCGCCGTTCGAGAACCTGTTCACGGTGGATGGCATCGAAGTGCCCAACATCAATCACTTCGGCACGCAGGGCTCCACCGGTGGTCCGTTGTCGCTCATCAATGTGGCCTTCGTGGAAGACGCAGCGCTCTCGGCCGGCGGCTTCGGCGTGCGCTACGGCGACCGCACGGCCAGTGTCACGGCGATCCGCCTGCGCGAGGGATCGCGCGAGCGCCTCAGTGGCTCCGTGAACATCTCGGCCACGGGCGGAGGCGCGTATGTGGAAGGTCCGCTTGGTGAGCGCGGATCGTTCCTGTTGGGCGTGCGTCGCAGCTATCTCGACTTCATCTTCAAGGCCGCCGGTTTCGGATTCATTCCGAGCTACCGGGACCTTACCGGCAAGGCCGTGTGGCGGCCGACGTCGCGCGATCAGCTCTCGGCCGTGCTCATCGGCGCGCAGGGAACGGTCACGTTCAACAATGACACCGACGAGAATCGTTTCGAGAACTCGCGCGTGGTGGCCCCGCAGCAGGACCAGTACTTCTCGGGGCTGATCTGGCAACGCACGCTGTCCAAGGGGCTGCTCACCACCACGCTGGGGCGCACCTTTACGCGTTACACCACCACGCAGAACGACTCCGGTGGTCCGGGCCGCCCGCCGTCGGTGGTCTTTGCGGCCAACACCACCGAGGGGGAGCAGTCATTGCGCACCGATCTGCAGTGGCAGCTCGCACCGCGCGTGGAGCTCGAGACCGGGGTGGTCGCCAAGTACGGCTCCGATCTGCGCTACGATCTCACGGTGCCCGGCGCCTTCCGTCGCGATGCGGCCTTTGTCGAACGGCCGTTGCGCCGCGATACGTCGTTCACCGCCACGCGCGGAGCGCTCTACACCCAGGCGACGTCGCGCCTTGGTGAGCGGCTGCGCCTCACGCTCGGTGTTCGCGGCGATTGGTACGGCTATCTCAGCAACGCCGTGCGCACCGCGCCCCGCGCGAGTGCCGTCTGGCAGCCCAGCGCGCGTACCACGGCATCGGTGTCGGTTGGGCGCTACTGGCAGCCGCCGCAGCTCATCTGGCTGGTGGGTGATACGACCAACGCGTCGCTCAGGCCCTTTGCCGCCGATCAGGTCATTGCCGGTATCACGCGCACGCTGCGCGACGATGTGAAGCTGCAGGTCGAAGTGTACGGCAAGCGCTATCGGCAGTATCCCGCGCGACGCTTCCGTCCGCAGGCGGTGCTGCAGCCGTCGGGCTTCGACGACGCCACGAATGACATTCCCTTCGGGCTCGAGCCGCTGGCCAATCTCGGTCGCGGCACCGTGATCGGCGCCGAGCTCCTGTTGCAGAAGAAACTCTCGCAGGTGCCCGTGTACGCATTGCTCACAGTCAGCGCCAACCGCACGCGGTTCGCCGCCGTGGATGGCGTGGAGCGTCCGGGCGCCTTCGACGCGCCGGTGGTGGCCAACGTGCTGCTGGGCTGGCGTCCGACCGCCAAGTGGGAGCTGTCCACGCGCCTGCGCACCGCCACGGGGCTGCCCACCACGCCCTTCGTGAGCACGGGTGTGCGCGAGGGCACGCTGGACTTCACCCGGTACAACGCCGGGGCGCGCTTGCCGCAGTTCTTCTCGCTCGACACGCGCATCGATCGACGCTGGCAGATCGGGAAGTCACAGCTGATCACCTATCTCGACGTGCAGAACGCCACCGCGCGCCAGAACGTGAGTGCGGTGGCATGGAACGCGCGGTTGCGATCGCCCGAGCGTCAGACGTCCATCGGCGTGTTGCCGAGCATCGGGATCGATTGGACGTTCTAGGTTTGGTGCGCTCAGCGGGCATCGCTGAAACGATCACGCGGAGAAGCAGAGAGCGCAGAGCACGCAGAGAAAAGCAAGACACTGCTTTTTCACTCTGCACCTCTGCGCTCTCTGCGTACTCAGCGTGATCTTTTCAGCGAACTCGCTAAACGCGGCGAGCCTACATCGTCGTCACCTTCGGCTTGGTACCGGCGTTCTTCACGTACTTGTCCAGCCACGCCACCCAGCGCGCCCACTGGTCGAGCACGGTTTCGCGGGCCACGGGGCCGTGGTCTTCGTACGGGTACATATAGAGCGATGCGGTCTTGCCGAGTCCCTGCAGGGCGTGGAACATCTTGATCGAGTTGATCGGATCGGTGCCCACATTCTGGTCTTCGGTGCTGTGGTACATCAGCAGCGCACCGTTCAGTTGATCGGCGTACAGGAACGGTGACATCTCGAGATACGTCTGGCGCCCCTGCCACAGGTCTCGGCGCTCGCTTTGGAATCCGTTCGGTGTGAGGGTGCGGTTGTACGCGCCATCGCCGGCGATGCCGGCCTTGAAGAACGGCGTGTGTACCATCGCGTTCACCGTGCTGAAGGCGCCGTAGCTGTGGCCGCCGATACCGAGGCGCTGGCGGTCCACGATGGCCAGCGTGTCGAGCGCATCGATGACGGCCGCCAGGTTGTTGCGCAGATCGACCACGTAGTTGTCGTTGGGCAGCTGTCCTTCGCTGGCGAAGATCGGGGCGTCGGGCTCGATCAGCGCGTAGCCCTGCGTCACGATAAACGCGAGTGAGCGCGGGCCGTAGGTCGGGAAGCGATTGGCCGCGCCGGCGCCTTGCGTGAGACTGCGGTTGTAGGCGTCCTGGTTGTCGTACTCGCGCGGATAGAACCAGAACATCGCGGGAAGGCGCGTGCCGTTCTTGTAGTCGGCCGGCAACGTGACCTTCACGTTGAACGAGTAGCCGTCGGCCCGTCGCGCCACGATGGTCTTGCGCACCGCCTTCGTGATCTCGGGCATCAGATCCACGTTGGTCGTGAGCTGCTTTACGTCGCGCGAGGCCAGCGTCAGCACGTACGACTGCGGCACCACCGTGGGCGACTCACGCTGAATCACCGCGCGCGTAAAGTCATCGTCGAGCGGGGCGTTGATCGTTTCGAACACATCGGCCGCGCTCTCGTAGATGCGGCTGCGCGTGCCGGTGCGGATCTCGATCTTCTCCACGAACGCGCGCGGCGTCTTGCCCGCGCTGTCGGGCGTGGTGCCCTGCGTGAACACGTACTTGCCATCGGTGGAGACCACGACCACCGGCACCCCACGGCGACCGGGGCGCGTGACCAGCTCCGACGTGCGCGCACCGCGACCGCCGGGGCCACCGGCAAGCGGCGCGACAGCCGGAGCGGCAGCCCGTGCCGTGCTGTCCGCCCCGCGGCCGCGCGCCCGCGGCGCCATCACGGTGAACTTGGCGTTGTTCTCGTCGAGGAAGATGGCGTGTTCGAAGGTGCCGCCCGTGCCCGTCTCACTCACGAACATGATCTTGCCGTTGTCGCTGAACTGCACGCTCGCAATGCGATTGGCCGTTTCATAGAGCGTCGTGCCGCCGGTCGAATCGAACGGCGCTTTCCAGTGCATGAGGCGATCGGCGCGCCGCGCGGCCGCGGCAGCAGTGGCGACGGAATCCGCTCGAGCCGCTCCAGCCGGCGCCGGCGCGATCTGCGCGTACAACAACCCGTCAGCAAACGGATGCCAGATGATGTTGCGCTTGCCGGTGTCCACGGGGGCGGCGCGTCCGGCGGCACCCACGCCTGTGGGAGCCGCCGCGCGCGGCTGCGGATCGGTGGGGTCGGCCGGCGCTTCGCCCTCGCGCAACGGGCGCTTCACCAGCTCACGCAGTACCGTGCCGGCGCTGTCGATCACCACGTCGCGCGTGCCGTAGCTCGCCACCGGCAGCAGGTACGAGAACGGCTTCTCCACGTACGTCACGCGGAAATACTGTCCATCGGGTGACGGATCGATGCTGCGAATCAATCCGGGCGCGCCAACCGGCCTTACCGCGCGCGTCTTCACGTTCACGACCGCCAGCTGTCCGGTGGTGTGGTATTCCAGCAGCGCCTTCTCGTACGCCGATACCAGCAGATCCGGATAGGTGCGCGTCTTGAGCTTGTTGTTCTCATTCAGGCGCACCATCGGACCAGTGGCCAGCTTCGGCTCGGTGGGTTCTGGGCCGCGTGCGTTGGGCACCAGCACCGTGACGATGGACGTGCCGTCGGCGGTCCATGCCGGCGCCGTGACGCTGGTCGACAACGTGGAACGCGTGGTCACCGCGCGTGACTTCCCGGTCGTGGCGTCAGCCACGTAGATCTGTGTGGCGTCGTCGAACAGGGCGAGAAACGCGAACTGCTTCCCGTCGGGTGACTATACCGGGCTGCTTACGCGCGCGCCCGCAGGGATCAGCACCGAAATCTTGCGGCCGCTCGCCCACTCGGTGATCTCGAAGCCGGCGCTGCTGCGCATCGTCAGCGCGCGATCGCGGTTGCCGCGATAGTCCACCTGGAAGCCGCCCAGATTGTGGTGCTCCTTGCCCACGTTTCGCAACGAGGGGAGCCCGTCTCCGACGGTGCGCAGGAAGAACTGCCGACTGCCGGGATTGGGCGCCGTGAAGTTCACATTCTGCTCGCGCGGCGCCGCGACCAAGCGCGCAATCGACGGCGGCGGTGTGACATAGCCTTCGTCGGCCAGCGGGTTGGGCTCTGCCGGCTTGGCGTCGGCGGTCTTCGGTCCCCGGTTTTGCGCGGAGACCGCGGCAAGCGGCAGGAACATCCCAGCCGTCAGGATTCGTGCCAGTAACGCGGAGCGTCGCGCAGCAACGGGAAGGATGCGCATCAGTGGGCTGCCTCGGGTGGGCGGTCGGATGTCAATCTGTGGGTCGCCACCGCATCGGCCGGAGCGACGCCCTCAGCCATGCTACGCGCCCCCCATCCGTAATGCAACGCATCGCCGAAACACTCCCCCGGCGAGACCTACCGCGCTCTCCCCGTGTGATTCAGCACGATCCAGAGCGTGCGATTGTTCTCGCTGGCGCGGGCGCGCGACACGGGGATCCACTGCTGCAGCCAGAGTACGTCGAGGCGCTTGGTGGTTGTCAGCGGCAATCCTGCCCCGAACGAAAAACGGTTCTGGTCGACCGCCACCCCGCGATCGGTGCGCGAGAGTCCCACGAACAGCTCGTTCTGCATGATCCCGATTACCGGCTGCGTGCGGAGCGTGAGCCCGCCCAGCGGCCGCGACCCGCGCAGCTGGTAGCGCGCGCGCAGCGCAAAGCGTGAAGCGCTCAGGGAATCCTGGCCCGACGCATCGGCGAGTACATCGGCCAGCCAGCGGTTCTCGAACCGGTAGCGCTGCATCACGTCGGTGCCACCAAGCTTCTGGTTGATCTGCGCGATGTAAAAGATCTGTCGGTCACGCAGCGGGCGCGCCGACGGCAGCTCGCCATAGGGCGCCGTGGCGACGTAGTTGACGCCCGCGCCCAGCCGAAACCCCGGGGTCAGGCGATACGTGATCGACCCGCGGGTGAGCAACTGCTGAGGATTCCGGCCCGCGTCGGTGCGACGCCATTGCACGTCGCCGAGAAACGCCCAGCGCGACGTGATCGGCTGATCGACGAACGTCGCCAGCCACAGATGGTCCTGACGAATAGTCCGCCAGGGTGTCGTGGATTGCGCCGTGGTGGCGCGCGGTCCGATCGCGCACAGGACCAGGACGAGCGTCGTGAGCGAGTGCCCGACGGCCCGAGGACGGCGCGGAGCGGGAGCGTGGTCGATGAGCATGCCGGAAGTATCGCGGGGGCGCCGACACCGGCGAAGTGGTGGCGATATCTTTCAGAAAGCCCACACCGTCTCACGCGCGCCCGCGGGCGCCTTCCAGGATTCGCATGACCGACCAGCCTTCCGATTTCGCTCACGACCGGCCGCCGTCGCACATCGAGGTGCCCGTGGCCACCGCGACCGACCTCCGGCGGCTCGACACCGTGCGGAACGACCTGCTCCGGGTGCATCGCGGCCTGCTCGAAGCCGAGCGCAACCGCTACGAGAAGCAGCATGGCCGGATCGCCAACAACAGCGTCTTCCTGCAGCTCGTCATCAACGATCCCTGGTTCGATTGGTTGCGCCCGATGGGTCAGATGGTACTCCTGATCGACGAGCGGACGTCGGACAAGAAGCAGCCACTGGGGACCGTCGAGGCGAACACACTGTTCGAGCAGTCGCTCGGGTTGCTCAAGGCCGACGCCGAGGGGGACACCTTCCAGCGGCTCTTCTTTCAGTCGCTCCAGAGTTCTCCGGAGCTGGCCGTGCTGGTGCGCCAGGTCGCCAAGGGCATCGCCGGTCTGTAGTCCCACCAGCGCACTGTCCCGCACGCGGCCATGCGCTGGGAGCCGGAACGCAACGACAGTGTCCGTGATCCGCTCATCGATGCGGCGGTGGGATTGCTGGGAGAGCGCAACGGCGTGTACCGTATCGCTCCTGCGTCTTCGCACGACACGCGCCATTGAGGTACGTCATGACGACCGAGACCACTGAGAACCAGCCCGTCTGGGACGACGGCTTCTGGACCGCCTTCCCGTCGCTGCAGGGCACCGTGACCACGGGTACCTGTGTGATCGGCCTCGGTGGGAGCGGTCTCACGGTGATCGAGGAGCTGCTGGCCCGCGGTGAAGCGGTGGTCGGGCTCGACGCCAGCGACGTGGCCGCCGGCGCGGCGGGTCGCAACGGCGGCTTCCTGCTGGCCGGTGCATACGACTTCTACCATGACGCCGTGCGCAAGCATGGTCGCGACCGCGCATTGGCGATCTATCACGCCACGCTCGTGGAGATGCAGCGCATCGCCGAGGCGGCCCCGGCCACCGTGCGCTTCGTGGGGTCGCGCCGCATCGCTGCCGACGAATGGGAAGTCGGTGATTGCCGAGCGCAGATGGAGGCCATGCAGGCCGACGGACTCGCCTGCGAGTGGTACGAGGCGGCCGATGGGGTGGGGCTCACTTTTCCCGAGGACGCGTCGTTCAATCCGCTCGCCCGTTGTCGCGTGCTGGCGCGGAAGGCCGCGCAGGCGGGCGCACAACTCTACGGGCACTCGCCGGTGACCGCGGTGCAGGGCACGCGCGTGGAGACCGCCGAGGGGACGGTGCACTGTCGGCGCGTGATCGTCGCCATCGATGGGCGGCTCGAGGTGATCCTGCCGGAATTGACCGGGCGCGTGCGGACGGCGCGTCTGCAGATGCTGGCCACCGCGCCGACCACCGAAATCACGGTGCCGTGCCCGATGTATTACCGCGAGGGCTACGAGTACTGGCAACAGTTGCCCTCCGGATCACTCACGATCGGCGGCTTCCGCGATCAGGGCGGACCGGGGGAGTGGAGCCTCGACGCCCGCCCCATGGCGCCGGTGCAGGAGTTGCTCGAAGCGTTCGTTCGCACCCATCTGGGCGTGTCGGCTCCCATTACGCACCGCTGGGCCGCCTGCGCCGGCTACACGGAAAGTGGCCTGCCGGTCCTGGAGCAGGTCCGTGAGGGTGTCTGGGCGCTGGGGGGATACTCGGGGACTGGCAATGTGATCGGGGCCCTCAGCGGCCGCGCGGTCGTCGCCGCGGCCCTCGATGACAATCCGGCGCCGGCTCGCGTGCTGCACGGCCCGCAATGGAGGGCAACGGTGACCGGTGGACGCGGCTAGATTGCTCCGCAGATGCTGACCCCCCAGCCTGCGGTCATGATTCCCGCCGTTCGTCGATTCGTCGAGGCGCTCGCGTTGAGTGCCGCCTGTGCCGCGACGTCGGTGCTGCCCGCCCAGACCACGCGCGGCGCCACGGGTGGCGCACAGGCCAACGCCGCAGCGGCGCCTCAGCCACCCGCGCAGAAGCTGCCCGAGTTCACGAAGGTGCCCACCACCTTCGAAGGGCTCTTCGCCGAACGCGAGTCTCGCGCGGTGGATGTGCTCGGCTATCTGCGCTGCCTCGAGGGCACCGTGAATGCGCTGCGCGCCGGCGCGCTCGGCGGCGTGGAGCGCGGCTGGTCGCTCACCTGCATCAAGCAGAACAACGAATGGCGCGGCATCTTCGGCGAACTCATCGACGGGCCGCCGGGCATGCGCGTGAAGGTGCAGTTCGCGCTCCGCAATCCGGGACCGACCCCCAACACGCGCAGTGGCATGGTCGTGCGCGATCCGGTCGATACGGCGATGGCCAGCGGCACCGCGCGCGCGTTGCTGCGCGGGCTGGCCGCCACCGCGCCGGGCAACGGGCTCGGCCAGTTCGTGCCGGTCACCCTGTCACAAAAGAACTTCACCGAAGTGTGGTTCGTGCCCTCGGCGAACAGCCCCGAGCGCGCGGTGATCGGCGGCGACTCGCTGATCCAGATGTCGCGTGACGGTATGCGCGAGCTCGGACACGCGTCGAGTACGCCGAAGATGCGCGTCGTCTCCATCCCGGTGGGCGGCACGACGTACACCCTGGAGAGCAGCGAGGTGCGCATCCCTCTGCTCACGGAGTTGATGTTGGCCCATCTTGCCATCGATGTGCTCCCGGAGGTGCGGGTGCGGACGCGTGAGTACGATGCGATCCTCACACGCGCCACCCGCACGTGGACCTTCGTCAAGCGATGATGCGCCCCCTCCTGCTGGCCTCGCTCGTGACCTCCCTCGTGACGATGGCGTGGCCTCCCTCTCTGCATACCGGTGCCGACCCGATGTTGCCCCCCTGTCCCGATACGCCGAATTGCGTGTCCACCGAAGCGACGCGTGCATCGCAGCGCGTACCAACGGTGCCGTTCCGTGATGCGCCGGCGGCGGCGCTCGCACGCGCCAAGTCGGCGCTGCTGGCCGAACCCCGCACGACGGTCACCATCGAGCGCGACGGTCATCTGCACGCCGAATGCCGAAGCTTCCTGTTCCGCTTTGTCGATGATGTCGACATCGTGGTCGATCCCGTGGCGCACGTGTACCACTTTCGGTCGGCCTCGCGCGTTGGGCGCAGCGATCTCGGCGTGAATCGCCAGCGTATCGCACGGATCTCGGCGCGTCTGGCGCTGCCCCCGGCCACCTCGGACTGACGGAGTCGCGCCCCATGTCGTTGGTACTCCGCGCCGCTGTTCAGGCTGACGTTCCCGTGATCCGGGAGCTCATCGAAGGATTGGCCGACTACGAGAAGCTGCGTCACGAGTGCATCGCGACCGACGCGTTGCTCGACGCGGCGCTGTTCGGGGCGCGACCGTATGCCGAGGTCGTGATCGCCGAGTGGCATGGCGCGTCGGCCGGTTTTGCGCTCTTCTTTCACAACTTCTCGACGTTTCTCGCGCGCCCCGGGATCTATCTCGAGGATCTGTTCGTGCGTCCGGCGTATCGCGGCCATGGAATCGGCAAGGCGCTGCTGCAGTATCTCGCGCAGCAGGCGGTGACGCGCGATTGCGGACGTCTCGAGTGGTCGGTGCTCGATTGGAACGTCGACGCCATCGGGTTTTACGAGAAGTTGGGCGCGCGCCCGCAGGATGAATGGACCGTGTACCGCGTCACGGGAGACACCCTGACGCATCTCGCCAACGGAGCACTCTGATCATGGAACCGTCTGCTGCCAGCGGGTCGCCGCTCTCGCGTCGCGAGGCCTTGCGACTGCTCGCTGCCGGTGTGGCCGGCAGCACCGTCTTGCCGGCGTTGGCAACGGCGTCGTCGTCTCACGCGAACGTGCCTCGCCGCATCGACCGCATTGGGCTGCAGTTGTACACCGTGCGAACGGCGTTGTCGAAGGATCTCGAGGGGACGATCGCGGCCGTGGCGGCGGCGGGCATCACGGAGCTCGAGTTCGCCGGCTACTACAACAAGACGCCCGCCTGGTGGTCAGCACTACTCAAAACGCACCACCTCACGGCACCGGCGACCCACGAAGCGCTCCCCCTCACCGATGACGGCTGGTCCGCCATTCTCGATCGGGCGAAGGGCGTGGGCCACGACATCGTGATCGTGCCGTTCGTGGGCCCGATGTATCGGGGCACGCGCGACAACTGGATGAAGCTGGCTGAACGCCTCAACACCGGCGCCCAGCAGGCAAAGGCGGCGGGGCTGCAGTTTGCGTATCACAACCACGACTTCGAGTTCGCGCCGGTCGGGGACACGACCGGCTACGAGATTCTCACGGCGAACACCGACGCGTCGCTCGTGAAGCTCGAGCTCGATATGTACTGGGCGGTGAAGGCGGGACGCGACCCGCTGGAGATCATGACGGCGCACAAGGGGCGCGTGATCTGCTGCCATGTGAAGGATGCGAGTGCCGCACCCGAGCGGACGATGCTCGATGTGGGCGCTGGCACCATCGACTTCAAGACGCTGCTGGCCAAGGGCCGCGCGCTCGGTCTCAAGCACTGGTTTATCGAACACGATCAGCCGGCCGATCCGCTGGCGTCGATCAGGGCCAGTGCCGCCGCCATGCTCCGGTACTGAGTGATGCATCGGGCCATGACGCGATTCACCGTCGGCATGCTGGCCGACCTCGTGATCATCGACGGCAACCCGGCGGCCGATATCAGTGGCATCCGTAAAGGGCACGGTTGGCTTGTGGTCGCCGCGTGAGGCTGTAGCTTCGTCACACGCACCTCCGTCCCCCCGCCTGTCGGAGCCATTCATGCACGAAGCCAAGATTCTCCGCAGTCCGCATCCAGACGTCGACATTCCCGACATGCCCCTCGTGCCGTTCGTGCTCGGGCGCGTGGCGGAGTTCCCCGATCATCCCGCGATCACCTGCGGTGTCTCGGGAAAGACCTATACCTATGCGCAGCTCGACGATGCCGTACGGCATGTCGCGGCTGGACTACACGCGCGTGGCATCCGGAAGGGCGACGTGGTCGGGATCGTAAGTCCCAACCTTCCCGACTTTCCGGTGGTGTTCTACGCGGCGGTCTCGATCGGCGCGATCGCGTCCACCGTCAATCCGATCGCGACCGCGGAAGAAATCGGCGCGCAGTTCGCCGACAGCGAAGCGGTACTGATCGTCACCATCCCCGAACTGTTCGAGAAGTGCGCGGCCGCCGCGCGGCTCGCCAGCACCGTGCGGGAGATCATCGTGTTCGGCGAGGCCGACGGCGCAACGCCGTTCCGGGAGCTGTTCGCGCACGGCAACACGCCACCCGTGGTAGAGATCGACCCGGTCACGGATGTGGCCGCGCTGCCGTACTCCAGCGGTACCTCGGGCATCCCGAAGGGCGTGATGCTCACGCATCGCAACCTCGTGGCCAATCTGCAGCAGATGCAGGCGATCACCGAGGTGATCGACAGCAACAGCCGCGCGCTGGGGGTGCTGCCGTTCTTTCATATCTACGGTATGGTCGTGGTGATGGGCGGCGCGCTACGAGAGGGCGCCTGCATCGTGTCCCTCCCGCGCTTCGACCTCGAGCAGGTGCTGAAAGTGCTCCAGGACCACAAGATTCGCATGGCCAACATCGTGCCGCCGATTCTGGTGGCGCTGGCAAAGCATCCGCTCGTGGCGAATTTCGACTTGTCGTCGCTCAAGTACCTGTTCAGCGGGGCGGCGCCGCTCGGGGCCGAGCTCGCCACGGCCTGCCAGGAACGTCTCGGGCTCAGGGTGCGGCAGGGGTACGGGCTCACCGAGACGAGCCCCGTCACGCACTTCCATCCCATGGACGACCGTCGCGTCGTGCTCGATTCGGTGGGACCGGCGGCGCCGAACACCGAATGTCGCCTGGTCGATCCCGCCACGGGCGATGACTGCGCGCCTGGCGAACGCGGCGAACTGTGGATACGCGGCCCGCAGGTGATGAAAGGCTACTTCAACAAGCCTGAGGCGACGGCCGCGTGTATCACGGAAGACGGCTGGTTCAAGACCGGCGATGTCGCCGTCGTGGATGAACTCGGCTGGTACAAGATCGTCGATCGCGTGAAAGAGCTCATCAAGTACAAAGGCATGCAGGTCGCGCCGGCGGAACTCGAAGCGTTGCTGCTCGGGAATCCTGCCGTGGCCGACGTCGCTGTGATTCCCGTGCCCGATCCCGACGCCGGGGAGATCCCGAAAGCCTTCGTCGTGCTGCGTGCGCCGCTCACCGCCGACGAGGTCATGGCGTTCGTCGCCGAACGCGTTTCGTCGTACAAAAAAGTGCGTCAGGTCGAGTTCGTCGACGCGATTCCGAAGTCGCCGTCAGGTAAGATTCTCCGTCGGCTGCTCGTCGAACAGGAACGGCAGCGCGCGCGCACCACTTAACTCTCACTCCACGCGCAACGTCATGGCTTCTCCCCGTCTCGGTATCGGATTCATCGGATCCGGTTTCAACACACGTTTCCATATGCAGGGCTTTCGGCAGGTGCGGGATGCCGACGTGCTCGGCGTGTGGAGCCCCAACGCGAAGAACGCCGCCTCGGCCGCGAAGTACGCCCGTGAGCTCGATGTCGGACACTGCAAGGCCTACAAGTCCATCACCGATATGGTGTGCGACCCCGACATCGACGCGATCTGGTTGAATGGGCCGAATCATGCGCGTATCGAGAATGTCGAAGAGGTGTGCGCGGCGGTCACGTCGGGCAAGGCCACGCTCAAGGGCATCGCCTGTGAGAAGCCGCTGGGGCGCACGGTGGCCGAAGCGAAGCACATTCTCAAGCTCGTGGAGAAGGCCGGCATCATGCACGGCTATCTCGAGAATCAGTACTTCTCGCCGCAGGTGAGCGTCGGCCACAACCTCATCTGGAAGCGTGGCGCCGCCAATACGGGCCGTCCGTATCTGGCCCGCGCCGCCGAAGAGCACAGCGGTCCGCATATGCCGTGGTTCTGGAACGGCGAGCAGCAGGGCGGTGGGGTGCTGAACGATATGATGTGCCACTCGGTGCTCGTGGTGCGACAGCTGCTCACGCCGCCGGGCGAGTCGCTCACCACGCTCGTGCCCAAGCGCGTGACCGGTCACATCGCCTCGCTCAAGTGGTCGCGCAAGGAGTACGCGGCGCAGCTCAAGAAGACGATGGGCGTCGACTATCTCAAGAAGCCGTCCGAAGACTTCGCCAGCGTCACCATCGAATTTGAAACGCCCGATGGCGGCATGGCCATCGGTGAAGCCACCACCAGCTGGAGCTTCGTCGGACCCGGCCTGCGTCTCAGTGCCGAGTTGCTCGGCCCCGAGTACTCGATGAAGTGGAACTCGCTCGACTCGGGGCTCGACCTGTTCTTCTCGCGCGCCGTGAAGGGCAAGACGGGCGAGGACATTGTGGAAAAGCAGATGGCCGAGTCGGGGCAGATGCCCGTGGTGGTCAACGAAGCGATCGCCTACGGCTACGAGGCGGAAGACCGCCACTTCGTGCGCGCGTTCCTCGGCAAGGAGAAGCCGGCGCTCACGTGGCATGACGGACTCGATGTGGTGAAGCTGCTCATGACCGCATACATGAGCGCGGAGCAGGGAAAGACCATCGAATTCCCGCCCCGCCACATCGACAAGTTTGTGCCGCAGGTAGCCCAGGGCACGTGGAAGCCGCGGTAGTCTACTTTCGGTAGTTCACATCGAGGGCGTCCAGCCGCGCGAGGTGCGTGGGCAGGCGCCCTCTGAAGTCTGCGAAGTCCCGTCGCGTCTTCGCACTCCACAGTACCTCCGACAAGGCGACCATGCGTGGATACGCCATGTACTCCATGTGCTTGGCGTTGGGAATGTACTCGGACCACAGCTGCGCCTGCGCACCGAGCACATGCTTCGCTTCGGTGGCGGTGAGTTGCGGCGGCACCGGCTCGAAGGCGTACACACTGTCGATCGGCGTGAAGCCACCAATGGCCAGCGGCTCCGTGGCCTTGTCGCGCGACTGGTAATGATCGAAGTACGTGTGACTGCCCGGCGCCATCACGACATCGTGGTTGGCCTTGGCGGCCGCAATGCCGCCGTCCATGCCGCGCCATGACATCACTGTCGCGTTCTCGGCGAGACCGCCCTCGAGGATCTCGTCCCAGCCGATCATGCGTCGGCCGCGCGCCGTGAGGAACGTGTCCATCTGCCGGATGAACCAGCTCTGCATTTCGTGCTCGTCCTTGAGGCCGAGCGCCTTGATGCGCGCCTGAATCTGCGGGTTCGCCTTCCACTGCGCCTTGCCCGCTTCGTCGCCGCCGATGTGGATGTACGGGCCCGGGAAGAGGGCGAGTACCTCGGTCAGCACATCCTGCATGAACGCCACCGTGCTGTCGGTGGGGTTCAAAATGAAATCGCTCACGCCCCACACCTGCAGCACGCCGGGGCTCGAGTCGGGCCGGCTGGAGAGGCGCGGGTAGGCGTGAATCGCCGCTTGCGAATGCCCCGGCATTTCGATCTCCGGCACCACCGTGATCATCCGCTCGGCGGCGTACGCCACCACTTCGCGCACATCATCCTGCGTGTAGAAGCCACAATGCCGCTTGCCGTCGAAGTTGCTTGGCTTGGGATTCGTGATGTACGGACCAATCAGCGTCTGCTCCCGGCAGGAGCCAAGCTCGGTCAGCAACGGATACTTCTTGATCTCGATGCGCCATCCCTGGTCTTCGGTGAGGTGCCAGTGAAAGCGATTCATCTTGTGACGCGCGAGCAGGTTGATGTACTTCTTGACGAATTCCTTCGACTCGAAGTGACGCGCGACGTCGAGATGCGACCCACGCCACGCGAAGCGCGGCGCATCTTCCACGTGCACGGCGGCGGCGCGCCACGTGGTGTTGCCCAGAGGAGCGTCGCGGTAGATGGCGACCGGCAGCAGCTGCTTGAGCGTTTCGAGCCCGTAGAAGGCGCCGGCCGGTTCGCTGGCCTTGATCACCACGCCCGTGGCCGACACGTCGAGCGTGTACGCCTCGGGGCCAAGGGTCGGCGTGCGAACCAAGGCGATGCCTCCAGAGGCGGCGCTGCCCGCCGTGGCGCGACGCACGACCGTGAGATCAAAGCCGGTGGGATTGGCCACATCCCGCGCGAACCGACGCGCCACGGTGGTGAATGCCGGGTCGGCATGCACCACCGTACGGGCCGTGAGCGTGAAGGTGCCACTTCGCGGTGTGAGCACGACCGGACGCGGAATGATTGCGTACGTGCTGCTGTCGGCGGGCATCGCGTGGGCGGCCGTGGGCAGCGCCAGCAGCGCCGCCAGAATCAGATGACGCATGTCGTTCCTTCGGCTAATGGGTGGCCAATGCCTGCACGACGTCGCGAACGATCGTGGGATCGGTGCCACGCGCGTGCACCTCACGCACGTGGCTCTGCTCGATGAGGCGCTGTACGTTCTCGGCGCGTACGGTTCCACCGGCCAGCACGACCAGCCGGTCGCCCGCGTGCGCCTGCAACGCCTGCAACCGGGACGCGCCGTCCAGGGCGGTGCGGCTGTGTCCCGACGTGAGGATGTAGTCCACGTCGAGCGTCAGCAGCTGCTCCAGCGCCTCGAGCGCGTCCGGCGTGCGATCGAATGCCCGATGGAACGTCACCTTCATCGGGCGGGAGAGGGCTGCCAGCTCGGCAACCTGCCGGGTGTCGATCGTGTGGTCGCCGTGCAGCGGCCCGAACACGACGCCGTTCACCCCCAGCGCCTTCGCGGCAATGATGTCGTTGCACATCACGTCCATGTCGTCTTCGTCGTACGAGAAGCTGTGAGTGTGTGGACGGATCATCACATGCAGCGGGATGGTGAGCTCATCCCGGCAGCGCGCGATCAAGCCAAGCGACGGTGTCGTGCCGCCATCTCCCGGACCGCACAATTCCACCCGGCCGGCACCGAATTGCTGTGCCGCGCGTGCTGTCTGCACCGAATCGCAGCACGCTTCCACCAACGGTAGCGGAGTCATACGCGGCCCTCAGTGTGCGGCCGCCGCCGCGCGATCGACACTGGCGGACGGACGGAAGAGCAACAGAAACACCGCGAACACCGCCACGGCCCCGATCGCGGCCACCTGCCACACCTGCAGCCAGTCGTGCGTGGCCGCACCGGCCGTACTGCTGGCATAGCGGTTCACGACACTGCCCGAGACCGACGCGCCCACGAAGTAGCCTACCCCGTTCGTCACGAGGTTGAGGAAACCCTGAGCAGCCGCCCGCACCTTCGGACCCGCCACTTCGTCGGTGTAGATCTGGCCGGCCACGAAGAAGAAGTCGTAGCACACGCCATGCAGCAGGATGCCCGCGTAGATGAGCCACATGCCTGCGCCCGCGTCGCCACGGCTGAAGGCGAAGTAGCGCACCCCCCACGCCAGCATGCCGATCAGCATGATCCACTTGATGCCGAGCTTCCGCAGCGCAAAGGGCAGGAGGAGCATGAACCCCACTTCCGATGCCTGACCGAAGGACATGATGCCCGCGGCGTTCGGCACGCCGATCTCGTTCATGAACGGGTTGGCGAACGCGTAATAAAACTGCAGCGGGACGCACAACAGGAACGAGCCGAGCACGAAAATCACGAAGTCGGGGCGCTTCAGCAGCTGCAAGGCGTCGAGGCCGATGGCGTCACGCATGCTGAACGGCGCACCGGCCGCGCGCGGCGGCGTATGCGGCAGCATGAATGCGAACAGGCCCAGCGCGATCGATCCGGCGGCCGAGATCTGCATCGGCACCGCGAGCTTGTCGGCGTGCAGCACGAAGCCCACCAGAATGCCCGAGGACACGATCCACCCCACGGTGCCGAACACGCGGATGATCGGGAAGTCGCGCGTGGAATCCTTCACATTGTGCAGCGAGATCGAGTTGGTGAGCGACAGCGTGGGCATGTAGCAGAACGCATACGCCAGCAGCATCGGGTAGAAGCTGCTCCACTCGGTTTGCTGCGACATGAGATACATGAGCACGGCGCCGATGAGGTGCAGTGCCGCGAGCAACTTCTCGCTGGCGAAGAACCGGTCGGCCACGATGCCCATGAAAAACGGCGACACGATGGCCGCGATGGCCGTTGCGCCGTAGGCCGCGCCAATTTGCGTGTCCGTGAAGTGCAGCGTTTGGCCGAGATACGTGCCCATGGTGACGAACCATGATCCCCAGACGAAGTACTGGAGGAACATCATGATTGACAGGCGTCCCTTCGTTCCCATTATGGCAGCTCCCAGAGGCGGATATATCGGAATACGATGCGGCCGGCGTGGTCGTCCGGGCGATGCAGCCCCGGGTGGCGCGAACAAAAGTGTATGGTCGGCGCTGGATATGCGGAAGGTACGAGGCCAGCTTGCAGGATGGACCATTCCCCCGGATTTCTCGCCCACGTCGAGGGCCGTCGCCCCCACGTGCACGAAGTGTCGATCCCCGACACGCTCGCTACGCTTCAGGCCAACCCCGCCGCCGTCCTGATCGACGTGCGCGAAGACCGTGAATGGAACGCTGGTCATGCGACGGCGGCGATCCACGTGGCGCGCGGTGTGATTGAGCGTGACATCGAGAAGCTCGTGCCTGACCCGTCCACGCCGCTGTACCTGTACTGCGGCGGCGGCTTTCGCTCCATCCTCTCGGCTGACTCGCTGCAGCAGATGGGATATACCAACGTGCATTCCGTGATCGGTGGATGGCGTGGCTGGCAGGAGCAGGGCGCCCCAACGATCGTGCCCGGTACCGACACGCCGTAGGGGCGCACCACACCGGTGCTCGCCTCCCTCCTGTCCACGGTCGGCACGTGCCGTGTCCATTTCCGCCTTTCCCCGGAGTCCCGCTATGTCCGGCACACCTGACGTCGCTCACGACGCACAGCGCTTCCCGATCGGTCGCTTTCAACGACAGGCTGAGTTCTCCGCCGAACAGCGCGCCGAGCATATCGCGCGGATCGCGGCGCAGCCCGCCAATCTCGCGGCGGCCATGAGCGGTCTCCACGCGGACGATTATGCGGCGCCGTATCGCGCCGGTGGCTGGACGGTGCGGCAGCTCGTGCATCACATGGCGGACAGCCATGCCAACGCGTATATCCGCGTGAAGCTGGCGCTGACCGAGCACGAGCCCACGATCAAGCCGTACGACCAGGACGCCTGGGTTGCGCTCGCCGACAGCGAACTCGTGTCGCCGCTCGTGTCGCTTGCGATGTTCACCGCGATTCATGAACGGCTCGTGGCGGTGCTGCAGTCGCTCGAACCGGCGCACTTCGCGCGCACGCTGCTGCATCCGGAGAACGGCCCCATGACCATCGATCAGCTCGTGGGGCTGTATGCGTGGCACGGCGATCACCACGTGCGCCACATTCAGCTGTATCGCGAGTCGCGCTGAGCGTCGCGCCTACGGCTGACCTTCCACGATGCGCGCCCCTTCACCGACGAGCGCGAGCCCGGCGGTGCCGGGGATGCCGAACATCGCGTAGATGAATCCGCGCGCCGGGGTGGTGAGGGTCTGCCACCCCGCGCCGGTGAATCGCAGCACCGTGCCACTGTCGCCCGCGGCGTACACTTCGGTCGGGCTACGCCCCCAGAGCGTGCGAAGGTCGCGAGTGGTCGGGGCGGGGAACCGCTCCCACGCCACGCCATCGTAGCGCAGCGCGGTGCCCGAATCGCCTACCACGAACACATCATTCGCGCTCGTCCCCCACACCGCGCGCAGCCGACTGGTGGACGGCACGATCAATGACTGCCACCGGCCCCCGTCGAAACGAAGCACGGTACCGCCGTCTCCCACCGCATACACGTTGGCCGGATCGGTACCCCACACGCCGCGCAGGAATTGTTGCGTCCCGCTTTGTTGTGGCGACCAGCCAGAGCCGTTGGAGCGGAGAATCGTCCCGCGTTCCCCCACGATCACGTGCTGCCCACCGCCGCTCCACACGGCCCGCAGGAGCCCCGTGGTGGGCGCCGACTCGCGCACCCACGTGGTGCCGTCGTAGCGGAGTACCGAACCGGTGTCGCCCACCGCAACGATGTCGGTCGCACCGTTCCCGCTGATGCCGTAGAGATCGTTCACCGAAGGGACCGGCTCCTGCCGCCACACAATACCGGCGCGACGAAACACGGTGCCGCCGAAGCCGACGGCGAACATCGCACCGCCGCCGGCCCCGTACGCCGAGAGCAGGGCGGGGTCGGACAGCTCCGTGGTGGCCGTGGCCGCTGCGCCGGTGCCACGTAGTGTGATCACCGTGCCCCACCAGCCGGCGAGTCGCAACGTGCCGTCACCGCGCGGGGCGATGGCCCGCAGGTTCTGTCCCGAGCCGATCGACAGCGCCCGCCAGGTGGTGCCGTCGAAGTGATACGTCGTCCCGCCGTTGCCAACGGCGTACACATCGTTGAACGCGCGACCGCGCATCGCAAAGAGATTGGCCCGCCCCGGCGCGGTCACCGGGCTCCACTGCACGCCGTCGAAGCGGAGGATGGTGCCGGAGATGCCGACCGCGAACACGTTCCCCACGCTCGTCCCCCACACGTCGAACAGCGGGTTCGCATTCGGGGTGGCCATCCGCTGCCAGCTCGTGCCGTTCCAGCGCAGGATCACGCCGTTATTGCCGACCACGAAGACGTTCGTCGCGTTCGCCCCCCAGATCCCCCAGAGGTCCTCGGTGACCGGCGTGGGCTGCGCCGTCCACGTGGTGCCGTCGAAATGCAGGATGGTGCCGCGGTCGCCGGCAATGAACACATCATTGGCGGCGAGTCCCCAGACTTCCAGCAGCGTCGCGGTCGTCCCGCTCGACACCGCCGCGAAGCGCACGCCGTCGCCGTGGTACAGCACGCCGCCGGCCCCGACGATCCAGATATCCGTCGGCGACGAGCCCCACACACCAGTCAGCGTTTCCGTGGTGTTCAGCGAAATCACTTCCCACGGGCCGTTTGAACGCGACCGCAGCATGATGCCGCCCTGTCCTACGGCATAACTGCTTCCCGCGCCATCGTCCCAGAGCCCGAGGATCGTGATATCGGAGAACCCCGGACGCGCGATCCGCCACTCGACAACGCCCGGGGTCGAACCGCTCACGCCAACCTGCACGACCGCGCTCAGCGCGCCCACCGTGGCCGTGACTCGCGCCGTGCCCGGCGCCACCGCACGGATGACCCCCGCGGCGTCCACTGCGGCCGTAGCGGGCGCATCGCTGCGCCACGTGACGGCCGGGTTGGCGACCAGCTTTCCGGCGCTGTCGCGGGCAACCAGCTCGATGACGCGCTGCTGACCCGCCTGCAGGTTGAGCGAGGCGGGCGACGCCGTCAGGCTCCGGATCGCCGGCCCGGGTGGGGGGGACGGCGGCACCACAGTCGGGCCGGAGTCGCGGCAGGCTGCCAGTGTGGGCAGCGCCGCGCCAAGCGCGACCAGCCACAGGCCACGTCGCCCCGAGTGAAACAGCCGACGGACGAACCCCGAGCGATGCGAAGAAGGCCCCATAGTGTGACGGACGCTAGCCGCTCGCGCTATGCGGACGCAACGGCCAGTCCGTAGCTTTCCGCCGTTGCTCCCCGATCCGTCCTGCGCGCACTCCTCTCCCGTTGACGCGAATGACCACTGTTGCTCCGTTTCGCCGTGGGTTCCTCGTCCCGATGCTGCTGCTCGGGCTTGCGTCGGTGGCACCATCCGCCGCGATCGCACAGGTCGCCTCGTCCCGCCCGGCACCGGCCGACCCCGATGTGTATCTGCTGCCGCTGGTGGGACGTGGTGATGCGCTCAAGATCGGCGTGCCGGCCAACGTGTCGCGCCGCGCCGGCTACGACAATCAGCCAGCGTTCCAGAAGGACTCGCGCGCGTTGTACTTCACCTCGAATCGCGGCGATGGTCAGAGCGACATCTATCGCCACGATTTCAGCACGGGACTCACCGCACCGCTGCGTGCCACGAAGCCGGAGAGTGAGTACTCGGCCATGCCGACGCTCGACGGTAAGTCGGTCACGGTGATCCGGGTGGAGGCCGACTCCACGCAGCGGCTGGCCCAGTTTCCGACGGACGGCGCGGCACCGACGGTGCTCTTTCCGGCCATCAAGCCCGTTGGGTACTTCGCGCAGGCCGACGACAGCACGTGGGTCATGTTCGTGTTGGGATCACCGGCCACGCTGCAGCTGGCCCGCTCGGGTGCCGGACGCGAACAGACGACCGGCGAGGTCATCGCCAGCAATGTAGGACGGTCGCTGCATCGTATTCCCGGCACCGCGCACGTGAGCTACGTGCAAAAGGGTGGGGCCGCGTGGTACGTGATGCAACTCGATCCCGTCTCGCGGCGCGTCGATACGCTGGTCGCGCTGCCGAAGGGCAGTGAGGACGTGGCCTGGGTGGACAGTACCACGCTGGTCGTGGGGAGTGGCACGCAGCTCATGCGGTGGCGCCGTGGCACCACGGCGTGGATGTCGCTCGGCGATCTGGCGTTCGCCCATCTCGCGAATATCACGCGATTGGCGGTGAGTCCGAACGGGCAGTGGCTCGCCCTCGTGGCCGAGCCGCGCGAACGCACCGCGATGCCGTCGGTGGCCGCGGCCAGGATGCCGGTCGATCGCATCGACGCGGCGTCGGTGAAGCGCAACATCGGCATCCTCGCCGCCGACTCGATGGAAGGACGCATGACCGGGTCGCGCGGACAGGAGCGCGCCGCCGTGTGGCTCGAGCAGCAGTATCGCGCGGCCGGTCTGACCCCCGCGGGAGACTCGGGCACCTTCCGTCAGCACATTCCGCTGCGAATCGCGCAGGGGCCGGCTAATGCCCCGGGGCGTACGCGTCCTGCCCCCGTTGCCTCATGGGCGGCCTGGGATTCGCTCCCCGCCGAGCAGCGTCTGCGTACGTCGAACGTGGCGGCCATGATCCGCGGCAGCGACCCGGTGCTGCGCGACGAAGTGGTGCTGGTGACCGCCCACTACGATCACATCGGCATCCGCGAGCCGGTCGATGGGGACTCGATCAACAACGGGGCCGATGACGATGCCTCGGGGAACGTCGCGCTCATCGAGATGGCCAAGGCGCTCATGAAGGGGTCACGCCCCAAGCGCACGATTCTGTTCATGTCGATCACCGGTGAAGAGGTGGGCGGGTTCGGCACCAGCTGGTACATCCGCCACCCATTGTTGCCTCTCGAGCACACGGTAGTCGATCTCAACGTGGAAATGATCGCGCATGTCGATTCGCTCGCCGGTGGTTTCGGCAAGGCGTGGCTGACCGGCTACGAACGGTCCACGTTGGGTGACCTGCTGGCGGACAACGGCATTCCGCTCGTGCCTGACCCGCGGCCGGGGCAGAACTTCTTCTCGCGCAGCGACAATGTGGCGTTTGCACGCATCGGTATCCCGGCGCATTCGCTCTCCTCGTACAATCTCGTGACTCCGTACCATTCTCCGAAGGATGAGGCGTCGATCGTGAACATTGAACACATGGTCCAAGTCATCTCGGCCACCACGAAGGCGGTGCGCCTGCTGTCGGACGGCCCCAAGCCCAGCTGGCATCCGGGCGGTCGCCCTGATGCGCCGGCGCCGCGGACGCCGCGATGAGTTCGCGCCTGAAGACGTACACCCGCAGGATCGCGTTCGCCGGTATCGCGCTGCTGGCAGCATGTGATGACAAATCGATGGATGTCACGCCGCCGCCGCCCGCCGTGGTGGTCGCGCGGCTCGAGCTGTCGGCCGCCACGACCGCGCTCACGTTGCAGCAAACCGTGCAGGTATCCGCCGCGGCGCGCACCGCGAGCGGTGCCGTGGTGGGCAGCGCACAGCCGGCGTGGAGTTCGACGGCGCCGGGCGTCGCCACCGTGAACGCGTCAGGGCTCGTGACCGGTGTCGCCCCTGGTTCCGCCACGATCCGGGCGACCGTGGGGTCGGTCAGCGGTACGCTCGATGTCACGGTCACGTCGGCGGCGGGTGTGCTGGCCACCGTCGTGGTGAGTGCGCAGGATCTCACTATTCAGCTCGGCCAGCTCACCCAGGCCACCGTCAGCGGCCGCGACGCGCTGGGAGGCCCGGCGGCCCTCGGGACACGCGTGGTCACGTGGAGCTCCAGCAACCCCGCGATCGCCACGATCAACGCCGCCGGTGTCGTCACAGGCGTCGGCGTGGGCACGGTCAATCTACAGGCGTCGGTCGCCGACGGCGCCGCACCGAGAACCGGGAGTATCCCGTTGATCGTGACGGGCATTCCCAACGCCCCGACCACCGCCGACGTGTTCATGCCGGGGCTGGTGTTCAGCCCCACGGAAACGGTGGTGAAGCTGGGAGGCACCGTGCGCTTCGTGTTCCCGCCGTTGGCCCACGACGTGATCTGGGACCCGCGACTCGCCGGCTCACCAGCCGACATCAACGTCACCAGCAGCGTCATCGTGGCCCGCTCGTTTCCGGCCGTCGGTGTCTTTCCGTTCAAGTGCACCTTGCACCCGGGCATGGACGGCACGGTCATCGTCAGCCCGTAGCGCTGTACCGCTCCTCGCGGCGCGACGCACGAAGGGCGCACCCGGATATCGGATGCGCCCTTCATTCGTTCCAGCCCGGTCGCGCTATGCTTTCGTGACGTTCCGGAAGCGTGGCGTGTAGTCGGGGAAAATCACCGACAGATTGTTGTTGCCAAGCCGGTTCTGCACGATCTCGGCAAAGATGTCGCGATGGTCGAGCGTGACGCGAAGATCCTGTCCGTTCTCGAGGTTCTCGCGCGCGAGTCCCGGCCAGCCGTTCGTGAGCACGCGACCACCGTTGATCTTCTTGCCCATCGCGAATGCCACGTTGCCACGGCCGTGATCGGTGCCGCGGTTGCCGTTCTCGCGGGCGTTGCGTCCGAATTCGGAGACGATCACGACGGTCACGCCATACGCTGTCGTCCCCTGAATGACGTCGGCGTGAAACGCCGCCAGCGCTCTCGAGAGGTCGAGCATTCGGGTGTGCATGGCGCCGCCGTCCAGCGTGATGACCGGGCCCTGATTGACGTGCGTGTCCCAACCACCGTTGAACGCGTGGATCGCCTCGATGCCCACATCGGCTTTGATCAGCGCGGCCGTGGAGCGCAACGCCTGCCCGAATCCGCTGTTCGGATACACCGCGCCGTTGGACGCGGCGTATCCGGTGAAGTTGATCCGTTGCAGCAGCGCGATCGTGTTCGTGGCGTCGAGGGCATTCGCCGCCACCGGGTTCACGCTGCTGGCATGGTTGGCGGCAAGCCACTGCGCTCGCGCGGAGGCCGTGGCGCCGCTACCGCCGATGGTGAAATTGGCGGGATTCGGAATCGGCAGCGACTTCGGTCCGCCCGACAGCGTTTGCGGAAGACCACCGGTGAAGCTCAGGCCACGCAACGGGGCGTTGGCGCGCAGCGGCGCGCTCGTTGCCAGATGCCGGCCAAGCCAGCCGCCACCGATGCGCGGATCACGTGGCTTGCCCACCTCGATGTACCGCTGCGCATCGAAGTGCGAACGGGAGTTGTCGACCGATCCCGTCGCGTGCGCCACCAGCAGGTCGCCGTTGGTGTACGCCGGCATCAACGGCGCCATGCCCGGCGAGAAGCCGAAAAAGTTGTCGAGCGCCACAGCCTTGGGGCCCGTGCCAGCGGCATCAGGGCGCGCGATGGCGATGTTCGGCCGCCCCGTGTAGTAGTCAGGGTCACCGAACGGCACCACCAGCGACATGCCGTCGATGCCACCGCTCAGGAACACCGACACGATGATGTCGCGGCTGCCGTTCGAGCTCTGCGCCAACACCACCTTCGGGAGCCACGTGGGGAGCAGGGCGCTCACACCCACACCGCCGGCCAACGTCAGGAAATCGCGACGCGCCAGTTGCTGGTACTCCCGGCACCCGCCTTCGGTCGATTCATCACTCATCTGGCGACTCGGCTCACGTGGAAAGAGGGCATCAGAACCACTGGTACTCCTGCGAACAGCCGGCCAGCGAGATCGCCTCGCGCACCATCGCGTCGTTGTAGGCGCCGCTACGCAGGTAGGTAAGGAGCTGCGTGCGCAGCGCGGGGGAGATCTCCCCACCGAACATCCGCGACGCGATTTGCGCCACGACGCCGTCGGCGGTGTCGGGGGATCGGAAGCGCATCGAATCCACGCGGGTGGTGGTCGTGCTGACCTGCGTCGACAGATACTGCATGTACGACCACCGCGTGATCACCAGCCCGCTCCACCAGTCGACGCGATCGGGATAACCGTTGGGCTGTTCCCACATGAACACGGGCATGCCCATCTGGTCGGCGCGCTGACGGGCGGCCCGGATGTTCACGACCTCGGCGCCCATGCCACGCAGCGCCGAAACGGCGAGGTGGAAGGGACGCTTGTACTTCGCCGGCGCCGCCATGAGGTTCTTGCCCGAGAGGATCGTGCGGATCATCGCCTTGATGTCGCCGCCGGTCGCCAGGTACGTCGCCGCCGTGGCGTCCACGACCGCCTGCGGCGGCTCGTATGCCAACAGCCAGCGGGCCATCTTGAGTGAGATGTACGCGGCCGTGCTCGGGTGCTCCACCAGCATCTGGATGGCCGCGTCGCCTTCGGCTTTCATCTGCACGTCTGTGGCCGTCGTCGGCATGGCCGGGAACGAGCGGCCCATGAACGTCTTCGCGTTGCGATCGTGGAACGTGCGGTTGAACGCAAACGTCCCGGCGCCGGCCGTGGTCCAGCCGGTGAGAATCCGGGAAAGTTCCGCCACGTCAGTCTGCGTGTAGCCGCCATTCACGCCGAGCGTGTGGAGCTCCATGATCTCGCGCGCGTAATTCTGGTTGGGCGTCGGTGTGCGACTCAGGTTCTGGTCGAGATACCGAAGCATCGCCGGGCTCTGTGACGTCGCACGTAGCAGCTCAGGGAACGTCCCCAGCGCATTCGGGCGGATCACATCGCGATCGTCCACGAGTTTGAGATAGCCGACCTTGTTCAGGCTGATCGTGAAGTGATCGGTCCAGAACTCCACCATCCGCTCGCGGAGCTGCGCCTTCGAGAACGCGGCGCGATACCACGTCGCGTCGGCCAGCTGATTGTTGAGCTCGTTGCCGTCCTGCGTCGGCAGCATCGCCAGCGGCATCTGCGTCATCGGCAGTCGCGCGGCGATGGTGCCCTCGATCGCGCTGTCGTCGATGGCCGACGCGCGCAACTGGTAGTCGAGGTAGCCGGAGTAGCCGAGCCGACGCGCCAGCGCGACTTCCTCGGGGGCCACGCCCATCGTGATGCGGCGAACGAGACGGAGCACCGGATCGCTCCACGCGGCCGACGCGTCACCGGCGGTGTTCGCCGGCTGTCCGCTCGGAAACGGGCTGCTGCCGCGGCTCTTGGGGCGCTGGGCCTCGAGCGTCTGCGCGGCAGCCAAGCCGACCGCCGCCGACGCGCCAACCGCAAAGAAGCGGCGACGGCTGGAGCGGTGGTCGCCGGGGGGCGCGTTCTCGCTCACGGGTTCCGGATGATCAGCGTCGGAAGTCGACATGTCGGTCGGCGGAAAGGACGGATGGTGGGAGCCTGAGGCGGCGTCGCGAACAGGGAGTCACCCTTAATGTTTAGGATGATCGGCGCTTCTGTCAACAAAAATTACGGCCGAGTCCGCATATCTTTAGGTAACACGTGAGCCGATGTGAGACTGCGGACTCGGGCGGTGACGGTCAGAAGCTGCTGGCGTTGATCCCGTAGATCGCCTGGAGGAGGGCCAGCGCGACGAACCCGACCACGCCGCCGAAACCAAGGATCATGACCGGCTCGATTAAGGCCACGGCGCCCGTGATCAGGCGCTGCACCTGGTCGGCGGACGCCGTGGCCGCGCGTCGGGCTAGCGGGGCCAGTGCGCCGCCCTGCTCGCCGGCTTCCAACAGGCGAATGGCCAAGGGGGGGAGCGAGCCCGCCAGCGCCTGTGAGACCGAGCCGCCGTCGCGCACCGCGGACTCGGCGCCGGCCAATCGCTCCGTGAGGGCGTCATTGCCCACCGTCCCGCGCGCCAGCGACATGGCCCGGAGCAGGGGGACCCCCGACTCGAGGGCCACCGCCAGCGTGCTGAGGTAGCCCGCCGCCGCTTGCTCACGTTCGAACCGGCCCACCACCGGCCACCCGAGGCGCGAGGCGTGCCAGCGCTTGCGCCGCGAGGCCTCCTGCAGCGACTGGCGCACCGCGCTGCCGGTCAGGAGCACGCCAACGACGAGGAGCCACCCGAGGCGCGAGAGCAGGGCACTCAGGCCGATCAGCAGCCGTGTGCTGGCTGGTACCGTGCCGCCGGCGTCCGCGATCAAGTCGGCGAAGCGCGGGACGACGACCACCAGAATCACCACCGTGCCCACGGTGGACGCCAGCGCCAGCAGGGTGGGATACACCAGCGCGGCCCGCACGCGGGCGCGCAGCTGACTACGCGCTTCGAGCGCATCGGCGAGCCGGGCGAACGTGGCCCCCATGCTGCCCGATGCCTCGGCGGCGGCCAGCAGCGGGGCGTAGGCGCGCGGCAGCGCCTCCTCGCGGGCGGCCGCCCCCGAGAGCGATTCGCCACGTATCACGGCCGCCTGCAACCCCCCGAAAACCCGTCGCCAGCGCGCATCCGTCTCGCCGGAGGCGGCGAACGCCAGCGCGCGCTCCAGCGGCACCCCCGACTCCAGCAGCGTCGCGATCGACCGCGTCAGGATCGCCAGCGACTCCTCGCCGTCGGTGGTGCGGCGTGTCAGCCGATCCAGCCACCGCGCCGACGCCACTGCGCTCGGGGTGCCGGCCCCGGACGCGGGCGGCGCCTCGGCGCCCGCGCCGGAACTCGGCTCGAGATCGATCACCCACAGCGCGCGCCGACGCAGCAGGTCCACCGCCGCATCCGCCGACGCCGCCTCAACCTCACCACGTGTCAGGGTACCCTGGGCATCGGCCGCCTGGTAGCGCCATCGCGTCACCCCGAGTCCGGCCGCCGAGCGGTCGCTCACGCGCCGTCATCCTCGCTGACCATGCGCACGACCTCGTCGATCGTCGTCTCGCCCGCCGCCACGCTGCGCCAGCCATCGTCGCGCAGCGACCGTACGCCGCGGGCGCGCACCATCGCCCGCAACTCGACCAGCGACGCGCCCTGGGTGAAGGCACCGCGCAGGGCATCGTCGAGCACGAGCAGCTCGGCGATCGCCACCCGGCCGCGGAAACCGGTGCCGGCGCACGTCGTACACCCGGCCCCCTCCCGCACCTGCGTGATGGGCACGTCCGACTCCGCGACTCGCGCTCGTTCCAGCTCCGTGAGCGGGCGCCAGGCCCCACACGACCCGCACACGCGGCGGACCAACCGCTGCGCCAGCACGCCCTGCAACGTGGCGCTCAGCAGATACGGCGGAACGCCCATCTCCTGCAAGCGCGCCAAGGCCGCGGTGGCATCGGTCGTATGCACCGTGCTCAGCACCAGGTGGCCGGTGAGCGCCGCCTGCACCGCGATATCGGCCGTCTCGGTGTCACGCATCTCCCCCACCAGAATCACGTCGGGATCATGACGCAGAATCGCCCGCAGCGCATTCGGGAAGCCGAAACCGGCGCGCGTATTCACGGGCAGCTGCACGATACCATCGAGCCGGTATTCCACCGGATCCTCCACCGTGACCACCTTCACCCCGGGCGTGCTGCGTTCACGCAGTGCGGCGTAGAGCGTCGTGGTCTTCCCCGATCCGGTCGGACCACTCACCAGCAGCAACCCCGACGGGCGCTGCAACAGCGTACGCCACCGGCCCAGCACGTCGGCCCGCAGCCCCAGCATCTCGAGCGATGACGGTTGCTCGGCGTGGCCGCCATCCAGCAGCCGCAGCACCACGCTCTCGCCGTGCAAGGCGGGCAACGTCGAAATACGGATGTCGAGCTCCCGGTCGCCCACCCGCACCCGGGCACGACCGTCCTGCGGCAGGCGACGCTCCGCGATATCCAACCCGGCCAATACCTTGAGTCGGGAAATGACCGCCGTGCGGAAGTCGGCGCCCAACTGTTGCGCGTCACGCAGTACGCCATCCAGTCTCATGCGCACCCGCAGTCCATCGGGGCGAGACTCCACGTGCACATCGCTGGCGCCGGCTCGCGAGGCCTCGGCCAACATGGCGTTCACCACCTGGATCACCGGTTCACGCGAGGCCAGCGCCCGCAGGTCGTCCAGCGACTCCGTGCGTTCGCCGCGCAGCAGGTCGCCGGCACCGGCGGCGTTCGTCGTGGGCGGCTCCAGTCGGGGCGCCGACAGGATCGCCGCACGAATGTCCCCCGCACCAAACGGCACCGCCTGCACATCGGCGTGGAAGGCCCGCTCCAGTGCATCCTGCACGGTGGTCGGGATCACCCCGTCGGCCGCGACCACGAGGATGCCGTTCCCCAGCTCGAGGGGTAGTACGGCGTGCTCTTCCAGCCACCGCGCGGGTAAGCCCGCTGCCAGTGTGCCGGCGGCCGCCGCCCGCAGGTCACGGGCATCCCCGCTCGCGCGGGCCTCGCCGCTCATTCGGGCGGCTTCCGGGTGAGGGGCGTGCCGTCGAGCACGCCCGGCGAACGGTCGTCGAGGCGCTTCCGCACGCGCTCGCGGATCGCATCGGCCTCGGCGTCGGTGCGCACGAGGTACGGTGTCACGAAAATCGCGAGCTCGGTACGCTGACGCGTGATGGACTGCCGCTTGAACAGCGCGCCCAGGAACGGGATGTCCTTGAGCAGCGGAAGCCCCTGTTCGAGCGTCTGACGCGTTTCCCCGATCAGCCCCGCGATCACCACCGTCTGTCCATCGCGAAGAATCGCCCGCGTAGACGCTTCGCGCGTGGAAATCACCGGCGCACTCTGCGCCGCCGCGATCGTCTGCGCGGTGAGCGAACTCACCTCTTGCAGCAGCTGCACCGAGATGTAGCCGTCGTCGTTGATCGTCGGAATGATCGACAGCTTGGTGCCGACGTCCTGGTACTGAACCGCGCGGTCGATCGAGACATCGTTCCCCAATCGCGTCGAGGCCACGAAGGGCACCTTGCTGCCCACCAGAATCGACGCTTCGCGGTTGTTGGCGGCGATGATCTCCGGGGTGGACAGCACGCGCACGTCGCTGGTGGACGCGAGCGTGCGGAGCATCATGCGCACCCCGGCCCCGTCGAGCCGCACCAGCCGCAGCAGTCCCGATGTCGAGCCCGTGTCGGGGATCTCCGGGTTGCCGAACTGTGCCCGCACGTCGCCACCACGATTGACCGCCGACCAGTCCACCCCGAACTCCGTGCCGCGGCCCAACGCGATTTCGGCCACGGTGACTTCGAACAGCACCTGCGCCGGACGCGTGTCGAGCGCGTCGATCGTTTCGCGCAGCAGCGGATAGTTCGGTGGGGCGGTCCGGATCACCAGCGCGTTGGTGGGTGCGTTGGCCACGATCGTGGTCCGCCCGACCAGCAGCCCCGCGGCGGAATCACGTGGGGCTCCCGCTGCCGCGCTGCCGTTGGCCGGGGCCGCCGCCGTCGCACCGCTCATGCCGCCCGAATTCCGCGACCGAAAGGTCTCCGCTTCGCGGGACCGGAACGAATCCAGCGCGCGCGACAGCGACCGGTCGGCCAGCGAACCGCCACCGGTGTTCGCCACCTGCGCACCGTACAGTTGACCGAGGGCGCCGGCCAGATCGTCGGCGGCCGCATATTTCAAATTGACCACATACGTGCGCAGTCCCGACTCGCCCGCCGGGGCGGCGTCGAGCGTGCGCAGCAGTTCGAGATAGCGCGCCACGTTCGCGCCGCGATCGGTGATCAGCAGGGCGTTCGAGCGCGTCACCGTCTCGATGCGCGCCCCTTTGCCCATCAGCGCCCGCAGCGCATCGGCGCCCTCGTCGGCGCGAATGGATTGCAGCGGCACCAACTGCGTCACCAGACCGAGGGGCGGCGGATCGGGAAACGCAAATCCGGTCCGCAGCGATCCGGTGGCCGGCGCCTTCGCCGTCGGCAGGACCTGCGCCACCGTCCCGCTGGGGACCAGCATCAGCTCATGCGATTCCAGCAGCGACTCGAGGATGCGCTCGAGCTCCGCCGTGGTCAGCGGCGCCGGCGTCGCGAACGTGACGCGCACATCGGGGATGTCGCTCATGAGCACCGTGCGTCCCAGCATCGTCGCCAGCGTGCGAATCACGTCGGCGAGCTTCGCGTTGGCGAAATCGAGCGTGTTGCCGCGCGAGGGCGCGACGGGGGCCTGGGCGTGGAGCGCCGGGATGCCGAGCGACAGCGTCGCCGGGGCGAGCAGGATGCCGAGCGCCCGGAGGCGCCAGGTTCGAGGAAGCGGTAGGACGATCACGGCACGTTCTCGCTGGAATCCGGCACGACGCGGGACAGGCGCAGGGTGCGCGTCCCGCTGGAACTTGAAATCACCACGCGATCACCGGCGATGCGTACGATGCGTACCCCGCCGAACGATTCCCCCACGCCGAGCAAGCGTGGCGGCTCGGACGCCGATCGCGCCTGCAGCAACGCGCGCGGGGTGCCTCCCACCGACACGATGCCGAACAGCTGCGGCCCGGCCTCACCGTCACCCGGCTCCGGCGCGTCCCCGCCAGGCACGGGCACCGGCACCATCTGCGCGGATTCCGAACCCGGCGCCACAAAGCGTGCGGTTGGCTCCCTGCGGCTGGCGCTGAACGTGTTGGTGCGGACGATCACGCGCGCCAGCGAATCGATCATGGCGGCCGCGCGCTCCGACGGGCCCGCCTGGGCGCCGACGGGTGTGGTGATGTGTACCGTCTCCGGGGTGACCGCCGTAGAGGCCGGCCACACCAGCAACACCGCAGCGATTACGCCGCACGCCGCCGACATCACGTCGAGCACCCGATACCCGCGCCACCCGTTCATCGCGCTCATTCCATCACCATCGGTGCACGAACGCCGAGCGTGACGCGCAGCACATCGGGGGCGCCGCGCAGCGCCGGATTGATCTGCACCGTGAGTCGCTCAACCATGGTGACACGTGGCGCTGTCGCCAGTTGCGCCAGCAGTGCCGCCAAGCCGTGAATGTCGCCATAGGCCGACAGGGTGGCGGTCAGGTCGCCCTCACTCGTGAGGTCGGGGCCGACATCCACCCGATCGACCACCAGCCCACTGGCATCGGCCGCGCCCTGCAACAGCGTTTGCAGCGCACTGGCCCCCAACGCACTGGAGCGCGCATGAATCACGCGCCGTACGCCACCGGCCAGCGACGCCTCCGCTGATGCCGCGGCGGCCTCCATCGCACCCGCCTGCTGTTGCAGCCCCTGCAGGTGCGCCACCTGCGCGCGGACGCGATCGAGCTGCATTTCCCGCGCCCGCCAGCGCGTTAGGGCGGGCACGACGCCGTACGTGATCAGCAACGACAACGCGAGCACCAGCACGCCGCCAATCACGACGCGCCGCTCCCGCGCGGTCGCCCGTCCGGTGGTCACCGGCCCGCTCGTCATTGGCCACCTCGCGCAGCGGGGGACGGGCCACCCGTCTGGAAGCTGATCGAGAACGAACTGCGGGAGCGACCGTTCTCGAGATAGCGCAGGCTCGGCGCGGCCGTGCGCACCCCGACGAACTGGGCATCGGCATCGAGCAGTGGCACCAACGCCGCGGCGTCGTTCGCGCTCCCATCGATGCGCCACTCGGCGCCATTCCACTCGAGTCGCTGCACGAAGGCGTCTCGGGGCAGCAGTGCGCCCAGCCGCGCCAGCACCGCCGGTGGGGCGTCGGGGCGCGCGGCGCGAGTGTCAGCCGCGGCGATCGCCGCGCGCTCCGCCTGCGCGCGCAGCAGTCGTTCCTGCGCGCCGCGGGCGTCGGCCGTGGCCAGTTCCAGCGTCTGCGCTTCGCGCTGCAGCGTGAGGAACTGGCGTTCGCGCCAGCGATCGACGCTCCACGCCAGCATCACGAGGGCGGCTGCCGCGACGGTCGCCGATTGCCACCACCGTCGCGCCCGCTGGCGCTGCATGCGCTCGCGCATCGTGGCGTCGAGCAATTGCTGATCGAGCCGGCCGGCCGATGCCCGCCACGCGCCGCCGGCCACGTCGGCGATGGTGAGCACCCGATCGGTTTCGGTGGGACGGCCGCGCGTGCGGCGGGCGTCCTGCACCCGCTGGTCGCGAATCGTGAACTGACCGCTCGATCCGGCACCGGCTTCCACGGCCCATCGGCCGTCGAGGCCGCCTTGCACCGCCGCTTCCCCCACCGTCACGACCGCGCGCACCGGACTCCACGCCGAGAGGGCGTCGATCCATGACGTCAGCAGGCGGCTCGGCACGGCGAAGGCCACGCGGCCGTCGGTGGCCACCGCCGCCGGCTCGCGCAACGCGAAGTACCGGTCGCTGTCGCGCTGCAGCATGCGCACGCGCACGTCGTTCGATACGGGCGGCAGCTGCGGCTCGGCGATCTCGAGCAATCCGAGGCCGACGATCACCACCAGCGACGTCGGTGTGCCGAACTCCGCGCGCAGCGCCTCCACCAGCGGTCCCGGTTCGTCGGGGTTCCACGTCGTGCGACGCGCCACGCGGTCGGCGGTCGCGGCCCCGTCGCGAGGCAGCGCGTACACGACGTCGGCTTCCAGCAGGAGACACAGCGGGCGGCTCATCGATCCTGCTCCCGCCACCGCACGAGGCGCAGTTCGGTGCCAGTCACGTCGTACACCGCCTGAATCTCCCGGGTCAGCACGTGGTCGCGACGCCAGCCGCGCGAGATCAGCAGCAGTCGGGACGGGCGATCCACCAGCGTGCCGCTGGCGGCCGCCAGCACGCGCCGAGAGGCGCCGCGGCGATTCACCCGCCCGTCGCCGTCGACCGTGAGATCGGCGGCCAGCGCATCGAGCCACTCCGCGGTCATACCGGGCACCGTGAGCAGCTCGTCGAGGGACGTGAACGGCTGCATGGCGCGCGTCGTCGGCGCGCGCCCGAGCAGCGCGGCCCCCATCGAATCGCGTTGGAGGCGCTGCCGTCGCGCCTCGCTGCTCGCGCCCGTGGCCTCGGCCGTCTCGTTGTCGGCTCCGCGCACGCGCGCGTCGATGGCCGCCGCCACCCGACGTGCGTCGCCCGGTGGAGCGACCGTGGCCAGCAACGTCGCCAGCCCGTCGGCGCCCGCCGTGTTCACATCGAGGCGCGCGCTGACATCGACCACGGCCGTGGCAAAAACCCCGTCGCCGACGGTGTCCTGCACCACGGGCCCATTGGCGGTGGTGAGCGCGTCGAACGCCCGATCCATCCGCGCCGAGTCGACGCCGGCATCGCGAAGACGCGCTTCGATGCGCGCGCGCGCCGCCAGGATACCACTTTCGGCCATGGCCCGCGCCGTGGCCTGCGAGCGCCGGTTGTCCACGACCGACGCGGCCTGGCGCGCCTGGCTGCTGGCGATGGCGGTGACGCTCGCGAGCACCGCGATGGTGGCCAGTGCCACCAGCAGGGCGGCGCCGCGTCGCCCGCGCCGGGTTGAGGTGCGGGTCATGAGCGCGGCCGCTCCAAGGGCGCCAACACGACGCGCAGGGCGGTCGACGCGGGGGCGGAGAGCGGCGCTGCCGACCCGGAGACCCGCTGCCACGAGAGTTCGATCGCGCGAGGGCGGTCCTGCGCGATCGGCCAGTCGGCGCGCCATGCGGATGAAGCCAGCGCCGTGGCGTACTCCAACACGCGCACGTCGAATCGTTCCACCGGCGACAGCGTCGCGGTCAGCGGCACCGCCCCGGCGTCGCCCCCCGTCGGCGTGGCACGCACGACCAGCGTCGAATCCTGTAGCGCGACCTCCACCACCCACACCCCTCCGGTACCGTACGGCTCGCGGACACCCGTCGACAGAAAGCGGAGCACCGGCGTCCCGCCCGCGCGATCGACCACCAGCAACGGCTGGTCGACCTGTTCGGCTCGCGGTGCGTGGCGCAGCATATCGGTGAGCAGCGCCCGCACGCGGCTCTCCGCCTCCGTGCGGGCTTCGTGCGTCTGGATGCGCGCGGCGGTGCTGCGGGCGGCCGTCAACGCCATCCCCGCCGTCGTGAGCGCGAGCCCCGTGACGGTGATCGCCACGATGACCTCGAGCAGGGTGAAGCCAGCGCGCGGGCGCGTCACGGTGCGCGCTCCACGACGCGCGTGAGCCGGAAGCGCGCATCGCCGGCCATCGGCACCTCGACTTCGAGGATGTCCAGGCCGTCGCGCCACGGACGGCGCGCCACGCGCGTGGCGCTCGACGCGACGCCGCCACTGCTCACCGTGGCCAGTTCGGCTTCGGCCCGCGCGACCGCCTCGGTCCAGGCCGCGCTGGTCCGCTGCAAGGCCGCCGCACCGCGGGTCGCATCCAGGCAAACCACGGCCGTGACCGCGATCAGCAGGCTGGCGAGGATCGACTCGAGCAGCGTCATGGCGCCGCACCGAGCGCACCAGCGGCCGTTGGCTGGTAGCGGCAGGCCAGCATGTCGAACGAGGCACCGGCCTCGGCACCGGCAGAGACGCCGGCGTCGGCACCCGGACGACAGGTCCCGAGCGCATCGATCCGCAGCGAGACGGTCGCCACGGGCGGGGCGATCCGCCCGGTGTCCAGGATCGCGGCGCCGTCACGGGCCGCCAGCACCCACACGCCGTCGGTGTCCACGCGCAGACGCAATTCCTCACCGCGTCGGATGGCATCACGCCGTGCCGTCTGCGTCAGACGTTCGAGCGCGTTTCCTGCGGCCGCGCGCGGCGCCCGCCATGCCAACGGCACCATCGTGGTGGTGATCGCGAGAATCACGAGCACCACCAGCAGTTCCAACAAGGTCAGTCCCGCGCGGGGATGGGGCAGAAGGGCACGCACAGCGGCTCAATCTCGGACGCAATCGAGGGAAGTCAACACGAATGCTCCCTCGGTTGCGGACGCGCTCACTTCTTGATCAACGGCTTGACCGCCTCAGGGATGTCGAACGCCGTGGCCGGCGCCCCGTTGATCACCACGTTGGTGATCGTCATGATCAACTTGTTGGGACCCATATTCACTTCGGTTTTCGTGGGGAACTTCAGGCCGCCGAACACCTTGTAGTCGGAGAGCAGCGACGAGACCTGCATGGTCCCCATCTGTGACTCCTGCACCGTCTCCGCGCCCACGATCAGCCCCGTGGCGACCGAGAAGTACTGCGTGGTTTCGCGGCCGGAATCCTTGCGGACCAATTTGACCTTGTAGCTCTTCTCGCCGTTGAAATCGGCCACACCCAGATTCTCCATCGCCGAGAAGCGATCCGCCGGGTAGAGCATGTTGCCGTAGAAATCGGCGCCTTCGAGCGTCTGGGCGAGCTCCTTGTCGCCGAGCAGGCGAGGCCCCTGCATCGGGTTCGCGTCCCACGCGACCACGCCATTCGTGCCCTGCAACATCTCACCGACACCCGGGATCGTGCTCTTGGTGGCCATCTTGTTCGGCGCCGCCTGATACGCCTCTACCTCGGCCGTCAGCCCCACCGCCGGCACCTGCATCGTCGACGTCTGCTTGAGCGACGTGATCTGCATGATCGCGTCCTTGCCGCCAATCGCGGCCACGTACTTCGCGATCACGTCGGACGCCGAGGGCACCGCCTGCGCCGACACCGGTGCGGACGCCAGCAGCAGCGCCGCTGTCGCGAGCGCAGAAAAACGAAGAACCTTCATACGAGACATCTCCGAATGAGGAGGTGAGTGATCACGTGTTTGCATCGAACTACTTGGTCCCTACTCCGTACTGCCTACTCCCTACTTCACCGTCATCGGCCCAACCGCCCACGCCATCGCCGCCTCTAGCGCCGGGTCGCGCCCGGCCAGCAACGCCGCCCGGGTCAGCGGCACCACGCGGTCGGGCGTCACGCCCGCGCCCTCCAGCGGCTTGCCGGCCGGATTCAGGAAGTCGGCGATGGCATGATACAGAATATCGCCTCCTGGCAGCCGCTCGGGCACAGACGGCAGCGCTTGTCCCGACGTCTGTACCCCGAACACCTGTGCACGGCCCAGCGCCTGCAGGCCGCCGGCAAAGATTTCGGTTGTGCTGATCGACAGTTCATCCACCACGATCGCCAGCGGACCGCGGTACGGGGACACGCCCCGCGATCGCGTGTCCACCCGGCGCGGATTGGCGACGAACTTGAGCGTGGCGCCTCGCTGGACCATCGTGCCGATCGTAAACGTACTATCCAGAAAATGCCCCGCGATCCCCATGGCCATGCCACCGACGCCGCCGAAGTTGCCGCGGATGTCCAGGATGATGGCGTCGGCGTCGCGCAGCGAATCGACCGCGGCATCGAACTGCGGCGACAGGATCGGCATCCAGATGTTGAAACGGATGATGCCAACCGTCTTGCCGGCTGTCTTCACCCGCTCGAACGCGAGTTGCGCGGTCATGGCCGGCAGGTTGCCGAACTTGGCAACCACCCCGGGCTCCGGCGCGCGCACGATCCGCACCGTTCGCTCCGCGTTGCGCTCATCGGTAAACAGCACCGTGGCCGTGTCCCCCACGGCGCCGGCCAGCGCCTGGGTCCCGATGGCGTACGCCGTCAGGGCCTCGCGTCGCGGGTCGGGCTCCTGCGGCATCCGGGCCAGCCGCGCCGACAGCGGGCACCCGTTCACCGCCTGCACGCGCCAGCCGGTGCGCACGCCGGCCTGCGCCGCCGGCCCATCGCGATCGAGCTGGGCAATCACGAGCGTACCGTCCAGATAGCGCAGCTCGGCGCCGATCGACCCGCTGCGGTCGGGCGCCGCGGCACCACCGGAGCTGCTCCCCGTCGCGTCGGCGATCTCGCGCGGAATGATCGAGAAGTGCGACTGCTTCAGGCGGGCCACCATCTCCGACAGCACTGCCCGCAACTCCCCCGTCGAGGTCGCGGCCGCCGCCCTGGGGCGCAGTTCGGCCCGGAGCGCCGTCCAGTTCACGCCATTGTAGGTCGTGTCCCAGTGCGTGCGCCCGATGATGCTCCAGGCGCTGTCGAAGGTCACGAGCGGATCGGCAACCGGGGACGACGCCAGTGACGTCGTCCCCGTCCCGGCGGCGGGGCCACAGGCGGCCGGCAGGGCCATCGGCGACGCCGTGGACCGACCCGGCGCGGCGGACGCGACCGGGCTACGGCACGCCCCCGACAGGAACGCCGCCACGAGGAGCAGCGGGACCGTGGACCGGCCGGGCTGGATCAGACGTCGGAAATCGAAGGGGTGCACAGGGTCGGGAGCAGGGTGATCGGGTTCTCTGGAGAGATACGACCAGAGGGGAGCGGCGTTTCATCGATCGGCGTATTCTGAAGGCGGGAATGCGCCGGTGTCGTCTCGAAACAGCGACGATCCAACATCCGGCACCCCCCGGCCTCGCCGGGGAGTGGTGCAGCACATTACCATGAAAGGTTGTGCGGTCACTCTACGTTCGCGCCTCATCCAATACCATGTCTACTCGTCTCCACGCGCTGCACTCGGCCGGACAGTCCCTCTGGCTCGACTATATCGATCGGGCCATGCTCTCCAATGGCGATCTGTCCCGACGGATCCGCGAGGACGCCTTGACCGGGCAGACGTCCAACCCCACGATCTTCGAGAAGGCCCTCGCCGAAGGCGCCGCCTACGACGCACAGCTGGCGACGGTCGATGCGTCCCGGTCCGATCGCGAGGCCTTCGAACTGGTCGCCACGACCGACGTGCGCGACGCCTGCGACGCCTTCCGGACGGTGTACGAAGACACCAACGCGATCGACGGCTATGTCTCGCTCGAAGTGTCGCCGGATTTGGCGCGTGATGCGGCCGGTACGGTGGCTGAGGCCCGGCGCCTGTGGCAGATCGTCGATCGCCCGAATCTGATGATCAAGGTCCCGGGCACCCCCGAGGGCGCCGAGGCCATCCGCCAGCTCATCGCCGACGGCATCAACGTCAACGTCACGCTGCTCTTCTCGATCGACGCGCACGCTCGCGTCATCGAAGCCTTCATCGCCGGCCTCGAAGACCGCGCCGCCGCGGGTAAGCCGGTGGATCGGATCGCCTCTGTGGCCAGCTTCTTCATCAGCCGCGTCGATTCCGCGATCGACAAGCAGCTCGGTGCCATGGCCGCCGCGAATCCGGCGGCTGCCGACACGCTCACCGCCCTGCAAGGGCGCGCGGCCATCGCCAACGCGAAGCTTGCGTATCGCCTGTTCACCGCCAGCTTCGCCAGCGCACGCTGGGCAGCGCTGGCTGCCCTGGGCGCTCAGGTACAGCGTCCGCTCTGGGCCAGCACGAGTACCAAGAACCCGGCGTATCGCGACGTGATCTACGTCGAGGAGCTGATCGGCGCCGATACCGTGAACACGCTCCCGCCGGCCACCCTCGAAGCGTTCCGGGATCACGGCGAGGTACGCCCCTCGGTGACGGAGCAAGTGGCCGACGCCGAACGCGTCCTCGCCGCGCTCGAGTCGCAGGGGGTGTCGCTGCAGGCGGTGACCGATACGCTGCTCGTCGAAGGGTTGGCGTCGTTCGAGCATTCGTTCGTCACGTTGTTGTCCGGCTTGAACCGCAAGCGCGCCGCGCTCGCGAACACCGCGCCTTCCACCGGAGCTCCCGCTGTTGCCAGCCTCTGAGCCTGTCTTGACCATCCCGCGTACGGGGCCCGAGCGCGCCGCCGCGATGGCGCCCGAAGGCACCATCGCCTCGTCGTTCCGGCGGGTGCACGTCCCGCGCACGAAGATCGTGGGCACGCTCGGGCCGGCCAGCAACTCCGCCGAGGGCGTCCGTGCGCTGATCGAGGCCGGTCTCGATGTCGCGCGCATCAACTTCTCGCATGGCACGCATGCGCAGCACGCCCGGACGGTCGCCACGGTGCGTGAGGTGGCCGAGCAGCTCGGCCGCCCGGTCGCGATCCTCGGCGACTTGCAGGGCCCGCGCATCCGCATCGGCGTGCTCCCGGAAAAGCGCGAGCTCGAACCCGGTACGGCCGTCGTGCTGGTGCCCGAGGACATCGCGTCGGGCGACGAGATCCCGATCACCTACGCGGACCTCTGTCACGACGTGCTGCCAGGCAATCGCGTGCTGATCAACGACGGCCTCTTCGAGCTGGTCGTCACGCACGTGGAGGCGCCTCGCGTGACCGCGACCGTGGTGCACGGCGGACTCCTCTCCAGCAACAAGGGGATGAATCTCCCCGGCATCGCCGTCTCGGCGCCGTCGCTCACCGAGAAGGATCGCGCCGACCTCGCCTTCGCGGTGGAGCACGAGCTCGACGCGGTCGCCCTCAGCTTCGTGCGAAAGGCGCAGGACATCGAAGAGCTGCGTGCGCTGATTCCGAAGTCGATGCTGATCTGTGCGAAGATCGAGAAGGACGTTGCGTTGCAGAACATCGAAGAGATCATGAAGGCCACCGATGCCGTGATGGTGGCGCGCGGAGATCTCGGCGTGGAACTGCCGTACGAGCAGGTACCAAACGCGCAGAAGGACATCATCGCGCTCGCCAATCGTATGGGACGCCCGGTGATTACGGCCACGCAGATGCTCGAGTCGATGATCGACAATCCGCGCCCCACGCGCGCCGAAGCCAGCGATGTGGCCAACGCGATCCTCGACGGCACCGACGCGGTGATGCTCTCCGCCGAGACCGCGGCCGGGAGCTATCCGCGCCTCGCGGTGGAAGCGATGCGCCGCATCATCACGGAAATCGAGACGCACCCGCGTCCGGGTGCGGCCAATCGTGTCGACCGGCGCACGACAGCCGGCGTGAACACCGAAGAGGCCATCGCGGCGGCGACGGTCGCCGCCGTGCGGATGCTCGAGTCTCCGCTCGTGGTGGTGTTCACCAAGAGCGGCTTCACCGCGCGCATCGTGGCGTCGCACCGGCCCAGCGTCCCCATTCTTGCGCTCACCGACGAACCCCGAGTCTGCCGCCAGCTGTCGTTGGTGTGGGGTGTCGTGCCTCGTCTGGTGCCCACCGCGCGAGGTTACGATCACATGGTGGCCATGGCGCTGCGCGAGGCTCTCGACATGGGCCTCGTCACCAAGGGCGATCGTGTGCTGGTCACCGCCGGCGTGCCGTTCGACGTGCCCGGCACCACCAACCTGCTCAAGGTCGAGACAGTGTGACGTCACGTGCCGGAGCCGTGTCTCGGCGCGGTCGCCGATCACCGCCGTGACCGCCACGGTGCATCTCACGTTTCTGGGAACCGGCACCAGCTTCGGTGTGCCGCAGATCGGTTGCGGCTGTGCCGTGTGTCGATCCACCGATCCGCGCGACAAGCGCACGCGGTGTGGCGCCGTGATCGAGACCGGAAGCGGCACCAGGCTCCTCATCGATACGCCGCCCGAGCTGCGGCTGCAGCTCGTAGCGGCTGGCATCGACGAGATCGATGCCGTGTTGTACACGCACGAACACGCCGATCACATTCACGGCATCGATGATCTGCGCGCCTTTACCATCCGGCGCGCCACTGCGCTGCCTCTGTACGGCGAGGCGGCCACCCTCGATACCCTGCGCGCCCGGTTTCCGTACATCATGGACGAGCAGTTGCGTCCGTTGCCCGGCACCACCCGCCCTGAATGCACGTTGATGCCGATCCAGGCCGGCGTGCCGGTTACGGTCAAGGACACCGTAGTCCTGCCGATCGCTGTGCCCCATGGTCGCGCCTCGGTGGTCGGGTATCGCGTCGGTGACGTGGCCTACATCACCGACGCGAAAGAGTTGCCCGAGACGGCGCGCGCCGCGCTGGTCGGCGTGCGCGTGCTCGTGCTCAATGCGCTGCTGCGTCATCCGCATCCCACGCACCTGTCGATCGCCGAAGCCGTTGCCGTGGCGCAGGAGATCGGGGCCGAGCGCACCTTCTTCACCCACCTCACGCACGACACGGCGCACGCCGACCTCGCCGCCGAGCTGCCCGTCGGCATCGAGCCCGCGTACGACGGGCTGGTCGTGCGCATTCCGTAGCTCCGTCCATCGCCGGTTTCGATTTCACGCGCAGTCGGGAGTGTGTTGCCATGTCGTTGTCGCTCGATTTCACGAACATGATGGGAGCGGCGTTGCCGCACGGCGCCGGCATCACGGCGGCGCAGCTCACGGATGCGGCCGGTGCGTTCGCCACGGCGCACGCCCGCGTGCATGCCAGGCAGGCGGAGCTCGGGTTCCTCACGCTGCCGGTGAACGATACGCTGCGCGATGCCACGCTCGCGGTCGCCGAACAGGCCCGTGGCCGCTTCGATGACGTGCTGTTGTTGGGCATCGGCGGCTCCGCCCTCGGCCCGATTGCGCTGCGCACCGCGCTGCGGCCACCGGCGTGGAATGCGCTCGGGGCCGAGGCCCGCGGTGGCGCGCCCCGGCTGCACGTGCTCGACAACGTCGACCCGGCGACCATCGCCGCCACGGTGTCCCGCCTCGAGCTATCCCGGACGCTCGTGCTCGTGATTTCGAAGTCCGGCGGCACGGTGGAAACGATGGCGCAGTATCTCATCGTGCGCGATGCCCTGGCGCGCGCGGTCGGTGAAGACGCCGCGCGCCAGCACCTGATCTTCATCACCGATCCCGAGGTCGGTGCACTGCGCAAGATCGCGCGGGCCGAGGGTATCACCACGCTCGACGTGCCGGCCAATGTCGGGGGACGCTTCTCGGTGCTCTCGCCGGTGGGCATGCTGCCGGCGGCGCTGATCGGCATCGACGTGAAAGCGCTTCTGGCCGGCGCGGCCGACGTCATGACGCGCGCCGCCAGTGCCGATCTCGCCACGAATCTGCCCGGCACCTTTGCCGTGCTGCAGCACCTCGCCGATACCTGCCACGGCCGCTCCGTACAGGTGCTCATGCCGTATGCCGATCCGCTGCGCGATCTCGCGCTCTGGTTCGTGCAGCTCTGGGCAGAGTCCCTCGGCAAGCTGCGCCGCGATGGCACGCCCGTGGGCCCGACCCCGCTGCCGGCTGTGGGCGCCACCGATCAGCATTCCCAGGTGCAGCTGTTCATGGAGGGGCCGCTCGACAAGACGGTCACGTTCGTGACGGTCCGGGGGCGCGAGCAGGAGGGGCCGATTCCCGCGCGTCACGCCGATATCCCCGAACTCAGCTACCTCGCCGGGCATACGCTGGGTGAGCTCATCGACATCGAACAGCGCGCCACCGCCGGGGCTCTGGCGGCCCGCGGCCGGTTCAACGCCACGCTGGCCATCGACGCTGTGGACGCGTTCCATATCGGAGCGCTCATGCAGACCTTCGCGCTCGCCACGGCCTATGCCGGCGTGCTGTACGACGTGGACGCCTTCAACCAGCCGGGCGTGGAGCTGGGCAAGAACTTCGCGTACGCCATGCTCGGCCGGGCCGGGAGCGAGCAGGCGCGCGCCGAGTGGGACGCCCTCCCCAAGCCGGATCCGCGGTTCCGCGTCTGATCGGCGACTCGTGCACGAGCGACGAACGCCGGCCGATCTGACGGGGAAGGTCGGACTTGCCGCGCATGTCCCTGCAGTGGGAACTTTGTTTCGCCGACGCGGCGCGCTCCGGAAGGCCGGAGCCGCCACCCGATTCACCTCGACCCGCTCCGGCGCGCGCCGGGCAGGATTCACCACACGAATGTCCGATATGACGAAGCCCACGACGTCCCTGTTTGGCGGTGCGGTGACGGTGGAAGCAGGACGCGTCCAGCTGCACGACGCGTCCGTCCTGACCTCCGCGCACATGGATGCGCTCGTTCATCAGGCCGTCTTCGGGAACGAAGGCGAGCGCACCTTCGCCCGCTGGCTCGTGTGGGAGCTCGGTCAAACCGTCGGGGTGCGTGCGGCGTCGATCCATGAGCTGTACGTCGCGCGCGGGGCAGGCAAGTGCGGCGGCTTCACCGTGCCGGCGATGAACATCCGCGCGCTCACGTACGACACGACGCGCGCCATTTTCCGCACGGCCAACGCGCTGCAGGCCGGGGCGTTCATTCTCGAAATCGCCCGCTCCGAGATCGCGTACACCGAGCAGCGCCCCGACGAATACGTGTCGGTCATCCTCGCGGCCGCGCTGCGCGAAGGGTATCGCGGACCGGTGTTCATTCAAGGCGACCACTTCCAGGTCAACCACAAGAAGTTCGCGGTCGATCCGGTCACGGAAGTCAATGCGGTGAAGGCGCTCGTGACGGAAGCGGTCGCCGCCGGCTTCTACAACATCGACGTCGACACCTCGACCCTGGTCGATCTCTCCAAGGCAACGCTCGCCGAGCAGCAGCGCCTGAACTACGACGTGTGCGTGGATATCACCCGCTTCGTGCGCGCGGCCGAGCCGGCCGGTGTCACGATTTCCATCGGCGGCGAAATCGGCGAGGTCGGTACCGAGAACAGCACGCCCGAGGAGCTCGAAGCGTTCATGGATGGCTTCAACGCCACCCTCGATGCGCAGGCCCCCGGCACGGCCGGGCTGTCCAAGATCTCGGTGCAGTCTGGGACGTCGCACGGGGGGGTCGTGCTCGCCGACGGCTCCATCGCCGACGTGGCCCTCGATTTCGATACGCTTGAGACGCTCTCGAAGATCGGCCGAGATCGGTACGGGATGGCCGGCGCCGTTCAGCACGGCGCGTCCACCTTGCCCGACGCCGCCTTCAGCAACTTCCCGCGGCTCGAGACGGCAGAAATCCATCTCGCGACGAACTTCCAGACCATGATGTTCGAGCATATCCCGGCCGCGCTTCGGGCCGACATGTATGCATGGCTCGATGCCAACGCGAAGGACGAGCGCAAGGCGACGGACACCGACGAGCAGTTCTACTACAAGGCGCGCAAGAAGGCGATCGGACCGTTCAAGCGGCAGCTGTGGGCGCTCCCCGCGGAGGTGCGGGGCACGCTCGGCGCCGCGTACGACAAGAAGTTCACCTTTCTCTTCGAACAGCTCGGCATTGCCGGAACCCGTGCGATCGTCGAGCAGTTCGTGACGGTCCCCGAGCAGCATCGCCCGTTTCCGACGGGGGCCAGCACGGTCGTGGCCGCCCCGGACGACGCGGATCTTTCCGACTGAGTCGTCAGTATGCTCTTGTGAGTGGGGCGCGCCGCAACGGCGCGCCTTCCACTCGCGGTACGCAACTCATCACTGCTTGTGAGGTGTGACATGGCCCGGTACAACGAGTCCGACGATGACCGCGTGGTCGTGATCGAACGTGGGAATGGCGCCAGTGGCATCGGGACGTTTCTGCTGGGTCTCGCGATCGGCGCGGGGGCCGCGCTGCTCTTCGCCCCGACCAGTGGGGCCGAAACCCGGCGGCGTCTGCAGGAGGAGGCTCGGCGGGCTGGTCGCAAGGTGAAGGACATGACCGACGAGTTCGGCGAACAGGTCACCGATTCCGTCGAACGGACGCGCTCCCACTTCGACGAGCAGGTTGGCCGCGCGCGCGATGCGGTGTCCTCGCGCGTGCATGCCGTCGAGGAGGCCGTGTCGGCGGGTCTCGATGCGGCGTCGCAGGCGCGTGCCGACCTCGAGCACGCCGTCGCCGAAAGCAAGCGCGCCTACGCCGAGAGTCGCCGCGCACCGCGCGCGCAGGGCCGTCGCCAGGAACCGGACAACAGCCATGCGACCGACGACATGGTTGCTCGCTCCGGGGAGGAATCCGCTGGCACTTCGAGCGAAGGCTGAGACCATCTGGGACATTCTCCGACGCGTCTGGATTCAGGGCGCCGAGGACAATGTGCCGTTTCTGGCGGGCGGACTGGCCTTCAATGTCCTGCTCGCCTTGTTACCGTTCCTGCTGCTCCTGATTACCGGTCTCTCGTTCCTGCTGGGCAGCGAGACCACGCAAGCCGCGAACACCGTCATCGCCCTCGTCGATCGACTGCTCCCCAGGGGGACGACCGCCGCCGGCGACCTGCTGCGCAGCGTCGTCGACGACGTGCTCACGACGCGCGGTGCGGTGACCGTGTATTCCGCCATCGGGTTCGTCTGGTTCTCCACGCGACTTTTTGGCTCGCTGCGCAGCGTGCTGGCGCTGATCTTCGACGGCGCCGATCGCGGGATTGTGGCCGGAAAAATCTTCGACGTGGCCGCCACCATGGTGGCCACCGTCGCGATCGTGCTCTACGTCGTGATCTCGGCCTACGTCGATCTCGCCACGTCGCGGGGCCTCGCGCTGCTGGTGGAAACGGGCGTGCGCACCGAAGCGATGGGGATCGTGGGCAGCATCGTCGGACGGCTGGCGGCGCTCTCGGTCGTGTTTGTGCTCTTTTTCGCCATGTACCGTGGGCTGCCACGTTTACGCCCCGGCAGGCGCAACGCGGCGATCGGTGCGCTCGCGGCGTCGATCCTGTTCGAGATGGCGCGCCACCTGTTCGTGCTCATGGTGGCACATTTCGATCCCAGTTCGCTGTACACCGGCACGATTGCCGCCGTCGTCGCTGTCGTGTTCTGGACATATTACGGGGCGCTGCTGTTCCTGATCGGCGGTGAAGTCGCGCAGGCGTTCGATCTGCGACGGCGCGAGCTCGCGGCGCTGCAGCACGCCGAGGACGCGATCCGTGCCGCCGCGGCCACCACCCCCACACGCGCGAAACCGCCTCGTCGTCCTTCGCCCAAACGCCCGTGACCGAATTCGCCGTTCCCCTCCTCGATGTACGCAGTGACACCGTGACCAGACCGACCGCCGCCATGCGCCGAGCGATGGCTGACGCGGAGGTCGGTGACGATGTGCTCGACGGTGATCCGACGACGCGTCGCCTCGAGGCGGTGGTCGCGGAGCGGCTCGGTAAGGAGCGCGCGCTGTTCTTCCCGAGCGGCTCCATGGCCAACCAGACGGCGATCTGGGTGCAGAGTACGCCCGGCACCGAGATCCTCCTCGACGCCGATGCCCACATCATTCACTGGGAGATCGCCGCCGCCTCGGCGCTCTGCGGCGTTCAGGTGCGCCCGATCCGCGGGGCGGGGACCGTGTTCCGCGCCCCCGATCTGATCGCCGGGATCCGGGCGCCCTCGATCCATGCGATCGAGCCATCGATGGTGTGCCTCGAGAACACCCACAATGGGGCCGGTGGCGCCGTGACGCCGCTCGCGGAGCTCCGCGCCCTGTCGCAGGTCGCGCGTGACGCAAACCTGCCGGTCCACCTCGACGGGGCGCGCTTGTGGAACGCCGCCGTGGCCACCGGCACCTCCCTCGCCGAGTTCGCCGACGGTGCCGACACCGTCATGGTGTCCTTCTCCAAGGGACTCGGTGCTCCCGTGGGTGCCTGCCTCGTCGGATCGGCCGAGGTGATCACACGGGCACACCGGGTGCGGAAGCGCTTCGGCGGCGGCATGCGGCAGAGCGGCATCCTCGCGGCAGGCGCCCTGTACGGCGTGGAGCACCACCTCGACCGTCTCGCCGAGGATCACGAGGCCGCGAGGTATCTCGCGCATCTCGTCGATGGCGTCGGCGGCGCGAAGGTCATCAGCCCCGATACGAACATCGTCATGATCGACCTCCCCACTCCGCGCGCCGATGATGTCCTCGCACGCGCCGCGGCGCTCGGGGTTCGGCTGTCCAAGTGGCACCACAGCCGCGTGCGCGCCGTGGCCCACCTCGATGCGCCGATCGGGCGCGTCGCGGAGCACGGCCCGAAGATCGCCCAGGCCCTCGCCGAGGCGCTGGCCTAGCGCGCTATCGGCGCCACCACGGTGCGCAAAAAACGCACGGGAGGTCCGCTCTGTCGAGCGAATCCTCCCGTGCGCAATACTCCGGGCCTGACGAAGCGACGCCAGACTCCACGTGCCGCTGCTACCTTCGGGGTCCTGACGGATTTGGCGGGCTGTCGCCCTCCGGGACCCGGAGCCAGTCTAACGTAACCGACGGCCGCGCGAAGTGGTACCCGCTTCTCCGCCGTGTAGATTGGAAAGATGTCGCTCGCCCTCGCCCGCAAATATCGCCCTCGGAACTTCGCGACCGTGGCGGTGCAGTCACATGTCGCGAACACCCTCAAGGGGGCGATCGCCAGTGGACGGGTTGCGCACGGCTATCTGCTGTGCGGTCCGCGCGGGACCGGCAAGACCACGCTGGCCCGCGTGCTCGCCATGGCGCTCAACTGCGAAGAGCTCGCGGAGGCGCGACGGGTCAGCGGCACTCCCTCCGCCACCGAGTACAGTGACGCCATGGCGGCCGCGGGCGAGCCATGCGGACGCTGCACGAGCTGTCAGCGCATCTGGAGCGGCAGCGCGTCGCTCGATGTCGTCGAGATCGACGCGGCGTCGAACGGCGGCGTGGCCGACGCCCGCGAGCTGCGTGAGCGGGCCATGTACGCGCCGTCGGGCGATGATCGCTACAAGGTGTACATCATCGACGAAGCGCACATGCTCTCGCGCGATGCGTGGAACGCCCTGCTCAAGGTGCTCGAGGAGCCGCCCCCTCGCGTGGTGTTCGTCTTTGCCACCACCGAAGCGCAGAAAGTCCTGCCCACGGTGATCTCACGATTGCAGCGCTTCGACCTCAAGCGCATCGGCCCGGCTGAAATCCGTGAACGGCTCGCCGCCGTGCTCACCGAGGAAGGCATCCGCTTCGAATCCGACGCGTTGGGGATGATCGCCGGCGCCGCCGATGGCGGCCTGCGCGATGCGCTGTCGCTGACCGATCAGGTCTTGTCCCTCGGAGAAACCGCCGAGGTCACCGCCGAGCGCGTGCGCACCGCCCTCGGACTCGTGCCTGAAGAGGAATATCTGGCGCTGCTCGACATCATTGCCCAGCGTCGGGCCGTCGACGTGTTCGACGCGGTCCAGCGGCAGGTCGATGGTGGTGTGGATCTGATCCTGCTGCTGGCGGGCATCGGGCGCATGTTGCGGGCACAGCTCACGATTGCGCTGGGCGGGGGGCCGCCCGAGCTGTCCGACCGCATGCGCGTGGCGCTGCAGGAGCGAAAGGGACAGCTCTCGGCCGGCGACCTGCTGCGCATGCTGCACGCCCTCCTTGAGATCGAGCCGATGTATCGTCGCAGCGGCCAGCCCCAGCTGTTGCTCGAGACGCTGCTCGTGCGCTTTGCGCTGCTCGATCGCACCGTGGAGCTCGAGGAAGTGATCCGTGGTTTTGGCGCCGGCGGTCATGACGATCCGCCCGTCCGTCGCGTGGCGCATGAGCCGCGCGTGGCGTCAGCCCATGCGATGCCGCCGTCGCCACCGCCGGCGGTGGCCCCCGCCATCGCGCGGCAAGCGCCAAGCATGGTGGCGCCGCCGCGGTCGGCCACGCAGCAGGTGGCCGAATCCGCCGCCGCGGCGCAGATCGCTGAGCAGCGGCCCGCCCCCCGGGCCACGGCCACCGCGCCACGGGTGGGACCGCCCCCCTCGGTGGAACAGCTCTCGGCGCGCTGGGGAAGTGTGTGTGACGCGATCAAGGCGGCCGGACGTGGCATGCTGGCGCAGGCCGTGGCCCGGCTCGTGCCGGTGTCCGTCTCGGTGCACGGCAGCGTCGCCCTGACGTACGATCCCGCCGACGACACCTTCGCCCGCGCGGCCGACGGGGCCCGCCCCGACATCCTGACGGCACTGCAGGCATGCTTTGACGGCGTCACTGGGGTATCGGTGGTGTCCGCCGTGAACGCCAACACCCAAGCACCGGCCCGCGCGCCACGCGACACCACCAAGCGCCTCACCGCGCACGACGTGCAGCAGCAGCGCACCGAGCAGCTGTCGGCGAACGACCCGCTCCTCGAAGCTGCCGTCCGTGCGCTCGACCTCGAGTTACTCGACTAACGCCTCAGGAACAGTCATGGATTTGTTCAAGATGATGGGCCAGTTCAAGGACATGCAGTCGCGCATGCAGACCATGCAGGACGAGATGTCGCAGCGCACCTTCTCGGCGCTGGCCGGCGGCGGCATGGTCGTGGCCGATGTGGACGGCAAGATGCAGCTCAAGCGCATCAAGCTCGATCCGGCCGTGGTCAGCGGCAACGACATCGAGATGCTCGAGGATCTCATCGTGGTCGCAGTGGCCGAGGCGCAGAAGAAGGCGGCCGACGCGATGCAGATGGAACTCAGCAAAGTCACCGGCGGCATCGACCTGCCGTTCAAGCTTCCGTTCTGATCGGATCCCGTTGAGCGTCATCGACGACCTCACCAGTGAGTTGGCGCGGCTCCCCGGCATTGGCCGGAAGACCGCGCTGCGTCTCACGTATCACCTGCTGCGCCAGCCGCACGCGCAGAGTCGTCGGCTGGCCGAGGCGCTGGTCTTGCTGACCGAGCGCGTGCGGGCCTGTGACCGCTGCCATAATCTCACCGAGGCGCCGCTGTGCGCACTCTGTGCCGATCCGCGCCGCGATGCGACCATCATTTGCGTGGTCGAGGAAGCCTCCGACATCGCCTCGATCGAGCGGGCTGCGGAGTTCCGCGGGCTCTACCACGTGCTGGGCGGACGGCTGTCGCCGCTCGATGGCGTCGGGCCCGATGATCTGACCGTCGACGATCTGCTGGCCCGCATCGAACCCGAAGGGGTCACGGAGGTCATTCTGGCCACCAATCCGTCGCTCGAAGGGGAAGCCACCGCCCTGTACGTCCAGCGCCGACTGCTGCCTCGGGGGGTGCGCATTACCCGGATCGCCCGCGGCCTGCCAGTCGGCGGTGACCTAGAGTATGCCGACGGTGTGACGATCGCGCAGGCGCTGTCCGCCCGCCGGGAGATGCGGTGACACGTCGTGGTGGGTACGGCCGGTGCGTCGTCTCGCCGTGCGCGGTTACCTTCCGGCGCAGCCACGCGTTGATAGTGCGCGGACCCGGCGTGCCGATCGCTTGGGAACCATATCCGTTCGTGCGTCGCCGGGCCCGAGGGGTTCTGCGCCGCACCGTGCAGCTATTACGTTCGTAACGGCCCCGTATGCCCGCCAGGTGACGCTGGCGTGCGGATCCTTGTCCCTTCGACCCACCGTACATGTCTGTCGGCGCTGCCACCTGGTCGTTCACCGAGGACGACTTCGGGGCCATCACGATTACGCTGCAGCGGTTCCTCTACGATGCGAAGGCGCGGTGCGCCCTGCTCGTGGACCGGAGCGGACAACTGGTCGCCACGGTCGGCGAACCACCCAACTTCGACGCCACCGCGTTCGCCACCCTCACCGCCGCGGACTTCAGTGCCAACGACCAGTTGGCGCGGCTCATCGGTGAAAGCGACTTCAGCGTCCTGTTCCATCAGGGCGAGAAGGAGTCGATGTACCTCGCCGATATCGCTCGCCGCGTCATCCTCGTCGTGCTCTTCGACAACCGCACCACGCTCGGACTCGTCCGACTGCGAATGAAGCTGGCCGTCGACGAGCTCACGAAGACCTTCGATGGCGTCTTCTCGCGCGGTGGGTCTGCATCCACGCCGCCGCCAGGGTTCCTGGCTGGCGCCGAGGATGAGATCGATCGGCTCTTCCAATAAGGGGCCGACATCGATGTCCATGATCAATTACGCGTCCCGCGAGATCAACTGTAAGATCGTGTATTACGGTCCGGGGCTCGGCGGCAAGACAACCAATCTCGAGTACGTGTACGGTAAGGTCTCCCCGAGCACCCGTGGGAAGCTGATCTCGCTGGCCACCGAAACCGAGCGCACGCTGTTTTTCGACTTCCTGCCGGTCGACCTCGGGACCATCCGCGGGTTCCGCACGCGATTCCACCTGTACACGGTGCCCGGTCAGGTCTACTACAATGCGAGTCGCAAGCTCATCTTGAAGGGCGTGGATGGCGTGGTGTTCGTGGCCGACTCCCAGGTGGAGCGCGCCGAGGCCAACCTCGAGTCCATGCAGAACCTGTACGACAACATGGCGGCGTACGGGTACGATCTCACCCGCATGCCGTTCGTCATTCAGTACAACAAGCGCGATCTGCCCAACGCGGCGCCGCTCGCGGAGTTGCAGGACATGCTCAATCCTGGATGGGAAGTCACCGACCCCACACGAATGCGAGTGACGGCGGATCCCTTCGCGCCGGGCAAGCTGCTGGTGAGCCAGCTGCCAACCGGGGAGTGGGTGGAGCGGGTGCCGACCTTCGAAGCTGTCGCCGTAACCGGTGAGGGCGTGTTCGACACGCTGAAAGCCGTTTCCAAGCTAGTGCTCAAGACGCTCGCATGACCGCGAGCGCGGCGGTCACCAGCTCCCACCGCCTCTCGACCCTCCTGTGAACCTTCCGAACGCAATCACGCTGGGCCGGATCGCCCTGACGCCGCTGATTGCGTGGCTCCCGTTCACGACGTCGTGGACGGCGCGGCTTATCGCATTCCTGCTGTTCACGATCGCCGCCGTCACCGACTACTGGGACGGTCATCTCGCCCGGTCGCGCAATCTCGTCACCGACCTCGGGCGCCTGCTCGACCCGCTGGCGGACAAGCTGCTGCTGGTCGCCACGTTGGTCCCGATGTACTGGCTGCAGAAGCACTACACGCTCCTGGTGCCGGCCGGCACGATGCCGCAGCCCACGCCGCTGCTGTTCCAGACGCCGTTCGGCGGCGTATCGCTCCCTCTCTGGATCGTGCTCGTCGTACTCGGCCGAGAGGCGTTCATGACGGTGTTCCGCCAGATCGCCGCACGACGTGGTCTCGTGATCGCGGCCATCGGACCCGCCAAGTGGAAGACGACCTTTCAGAGCGTCTGGCTCGGCGCCGCCTACTTCTGGTTCTTCGCCGCCACGCTGGCCACACGCGAGGGGTGGGAAGGGGACCGCACGTGGCAGGCGTTCTCCTACTTCAACGGCTTCGTCGGCGTCACCAGCATGGTCGGTGCGGTGGTGCTCACCCTGTGGAGTCTGTGGCTGTACCTGCGTCGCTACGGGAAGCAGGTCGCGCGGATGGTCTGAGCGACCTCGAGCGGTGCTCACCGGAGCCGTTGTCGTTCGTAGTACTTTTCCTGCATGAACATCGAAATCGTCACGATCGGCGATGAGCTCCTTCTCGGCTTCACGATCGACACGAACGCCGCGCATCTCGCGCGCGAATTGGCCGCCCTGGGCGTGCGCATCGTCCGCCGTGCCTCTTGCGGCGATGAGGCCGGGTCCATCGCGGCGGCCGTGCGGGACGCCCTCGAACGCACGGGCGCCGTGATCACCACGGGCGGGCTTGGCCCCACCGCCGACGACATGACGAAACCGGCCATCGCCTCGATCTTCGGGCGCGGCATGGTCATGGATGCCGCCATTCTCTCGGCCCTCGAAGAACGGTGGCGCAAACGGTTCGGGCACGAGCTGCCGGCCAGCAATCACCAGCAGGCGATGGTGCCTGAGGGCTGCACGATTCTGCCCAATCGCCACGGCTCCGCTCCGGGCATCTGGCTGGAAGATGCCGAGCAGCGGTGGGTCGTCATGCTGCCCGGTGTGCCCCGCGAAATGCGCGGCATGCTCGCCGACACCGTCATTCCGCACCTGCGTGAACGACTGCCGGTGGGCGGTCCGGTCATCCGGACGCGCACGCTTCGTACCGTCAACATCGCCGAGTCGGCGCTGGCCGATAAGCTTGGCGAGCTGGCCCGCGGGGTGAATGGGCTGTCGTTGGCCTACCTCCCCGGCAGCGACGGCGTCGACCTGCGGCTCACGTCGTACACGATGCCGGAGGCGGAAGCTGAGGCCCGGCTCGCCGAGGCGGCGCGACTCGTGCGCGGCAAGGTGGGGCGCTTCATCTACGGCGAAGGCGACGATGATCTGGCCGCGCTCATGCTCGCCGAGTGTGCGACACGCGGCCTCACCCTCGCCGTGGCCGAAAGCTGCACCGGTGGCATGCTCGGCATGCGCCTGACCGCCGTGCCGGGCTCCAGCCGGGTCGTACAGGGCGGAACGATCGCGTACGCGAATGCCGTCAAGGTGCGCGAGCTCGGCGTCTCTCAGGGCGATCTGGACGCCCATGGCGCCGTGAGCGAACCCGTCGCGCGTGCCATGGCCACCGGGGCCCGCCTGCGCTTCGGCACGAACATCGGCATCGGTATCACCGGCATCGCCGGCCCCGAGGGTGGCACTCCCGAGAAGCCGGTGGGTACCGTCTGGGTGGCGGTCGATCTCGACGGTGAGGTTCATGCGGTTCGTGCCATCCTGCCGGGTGACCGATCGGAAATCCGGTATCGGGCGGCCCAGTTGGCGCTCGATCGGTTACGCCGCCTGTTCGAAAACGACCACGATGCCATCGGATGGACTGCCCGGGGCTGACGCGCACCCCCGTCCGTCCATTTCTTTGACGGACGCGTCTCGCGACGCCCACAAACTTTCGCCGCCGACTCACGTACGCATATCATGACCGACGCAATGTCTGACGCTCCGATGGACAACATGGATCCGATGGAAACGCAGGAAGCCGCTACGGTACAGGCACCGGTCGACGGCGGTGACGACCTGCAGCAGGCGCAGCGCGAGCTCGAGTCGCAGAAGGACAAGTACCTGCGACTCGCGGCCGAATACGACAACTTCCGCCGGCGCGCGGTGAAGGAGCGGCAGGAGGCCGGCTGGCGCGCGCAGGGGGAACTCGTGCGCGGTCTGCTCGATGGCCTCGACGACATCACGCGGTTTGCCGCCGTCGATCCCGGCACCGTCGATGCGAAGTCGGTGATCGATGGCATGCAGCTCGTGGAGAAGAAGCTCTTCAAGTCGCTCGCCGGACACGGCTTCGAGGTCATCGACCCCACTGGCCATCCCTTCGATCCGGCGAAGCACGAGGCCGTCAGCACCGCTCCCGCGTCGCAGCCCGAAGAGGACGGTGCCGTCGCGGTCTGCTTCCAGGTCGGGTATGTCATCAATGGCCACGTGCTCCGTCCGGCGCGCGTGGTGGTGAAGCAGTGGAACGGCGCCTGAGCGCGCTGTGAGCATGGCCAACGGCAAGGACTACTACCAGGTGCTCGGGGTCTCGTCCACGGCAACAGCCGACGAGATCAAAAAGCAGTACCGGCGACTGGCGAAGCAGCATCATCCCGACGCGAACCAGAACGACCCCAAGGCCGCCGAACGCTTCAAGGAGGTTTCCGAGGCCCACAACGTCCTCGGCGATCCGGAGAAGCGAAAGGAGTACGATGACATGCGGCGGTTGGGGGCGTTCGGCGGCATGAGCGGCTTCGGTGGGGCGCGTGCGTCCTCACGCCCGGGACCGTCGGGTGCCGCGCGTCCGGGGCAGCCGGGTGCCGGCACCTTCAACGACTTCGACGTCGGTGGCATCGGTGGGCTCGGCGATCTCTTCTCGTCGATGTTCGGCGGGACGGCCGGCGCTGGACGTCAGCGGGCACGCGGGCCGGAGCGGGGGCAGTCCATCGAGCAGACGGTGGACGTCCCGTTCCGGGTGGCCGCCGTCGGCGGTAAAGTACCCGTTGATATCGAGGTGAACGAAGAGTGCGCCACCTGTCACGGCAACGGCGCGGCACCGGGCGCACAGCTGCGTCCGTGCGGCGAATGCAGCGGGCGCGGCGTGATCTCGTTCGGGCAGGGCGGCTTCGCGGTGAATCGCCCGTGCCCGGTGTGCGCCGGCCGTGGCAACGTGCCCACGGAACGTTGTGCAACGTGCCGTGGTACCGGAGATACGCGCGTGTCGCGCAAGGTGCTCATCTCCGTGCCGTCCGGTGCGGAAACGGGCGCCAAGGTGCGGCTCAAAGGGCAGGGCGGCAAAGGCGCTGCCGGTGGTCAGGCGGGCGATCTCGTGATCACCTTTGCGGTGACCCCCGATCGCTTCTACAAGCGCGATGGACTCGACCTGGTCGCGACCGTGCCGATCAACATCGCGCAGGCCACGCTCGGCTCGCGCATCAGCGTCAAGACACTCGACGACAAGAAGGTCGCCATACGCATTCCGCCCGGCACGTCGGCGGGCAAGCGCTTCAAGATCACCGGGCAGGGGATCGAAAAGGACGGGAAAAAGGGCGACTTGCTGGTCGAGGTCACCATCACCGTGCCCGAGACGCTCACCGAAGCACAGGAGAAGGCGATGCGCGAATTTGCCGAAGCTGGCGGGATGAAGTTCTGATGCATGCCTCGCGCCGGCTCGCTTCGGCGATGGCGATGGCGGCGTGCACGAGCGCGTCGGCCGTGTGGGCTCGGATGGCGCAGGCGCAGGTGGCGCCCACGCCCGTCGGCGTGACGGCGCCCGTCACACCGAGCACGCCGGAGATGCGATGGCGTGTTGGGCAGTGCATGGGCGGCGTGACCTACGGCGCGCCGTTCAAGTGGGCGCTCTCGTACGGCGGCGGCATGGTCTACGAAGGAGATCGAATCGACCTCTGCGCGCTCGCCGTCGCCAAGGTCGGCCTGGGCGGCGCCGGTGCCTCGATCGGCCTCGCCAAGTCCTACGGCTCGTTGGGCACGGGCAGCGCCATCACCGGCGGCATCATCCGCACCTTCGGCGATCCCCTCAATGCCACGGCACGCCGCACCTATGTCGGCGGCGCCGTGCACCTCTGGCCGGTGCTCGTCCTGGGCGGGGAAATCGGCTACTACGTGCGGCTCGGTGATGCCGCCGGCGCCGCGTCGCGTGGCAAGAACGTGGTGACCTGGTCGGCCGGCTTCGGCTTCTAGTGCCGCGCTGCTCGCGGAGTCGTGCGCGCTGAAGTAGGTTCGCGCGCATGTCCGCTGCTCCAGCTTCCGCCGGCACACCCCGCCGCCATCCACTGCGATCGCAGGCCGTGCAGGTCACGCTCGGCCTCCTGCTTGGCCTCGCCTTCGGGATGTGGCTCTCGCATGACGCGTCGCCGTCCGCGTTCACGCGCGGACTGATCGCTGCGCTGGACGTCGTCGGCACCGCCTGGATCAACGCCGTGCGCATGACGGTCATTCCCCTCGTCGTGCCGCTCCTGATCGTTGGCGTGGCAGGTGGCGGTGACACCGGCACCACGGGTCGCGTGGGTGCCAAAGCCTTCGCGTGGATGCTGGGGCTCGCGATCGCCTGCGCGATCTTTTCTGCACTCGTGGCGCCGCCCTGGTTCGACACGCTGGTGCTTGATCCCGAGGCCACCGCACGGCTGCGGGCGACGGCATCGATCGACATCCCGCCCGCCGATGCGCTGTCGCTGCGCACGTGGATTCTCGGACTGATTCCGCTCAATCCCATCAAGGCCGCCGCCGACGGCACGCTGCTGCCGGTGGTGTTGTTCACGCTGCTCTACGCCTTCGCGCTGGGAAAAGTGAGCGACGGGCCGCGCGCCGCGCAGCTGGCGTTCTTTCGCGGTATGGCCGACACGATGCTGGTGGTCGTGCGCTGGATGCTGGCCATCGCGCCGATCGGCATTCTGGCGTTGGCCACCGTGCTGGGGCAGAAGCTGGGCACGTCGGTGCTGGGCGCGATCGGCTTCTACTTCATGGTCGTGATCGTGCTGCACGTGATCGCCACGGCCGCGCTGTACGGCGTCATGGGCGTGACGCGACGCGTGCCACTACGCGACTTCGCCCGTGCGCTGATCCCGTCGCAGGTGGTGGGCATGGGCACGCGCAGTTCACTGGCCGCGCTGCCGGCAATGGTGAAAGGTGCAACCGACGTATTGCACTTGCCGGCCACCGCCACCGGCTTCGTGCTGCCGCTGTGCGCGTCGGTCTTCAAGCTCACGAGCGCCATCTACTGGGTGGTCGGTGCGCTGTTCGTGGCCAAGCTGTATGGCATCGAGCTGCCGGTGTCGAGCATCGCCCTCGTGGCCGCCAGTAGCGTGGTGCTCAACTTCAGCACCCCCGGCATCCCGAGCGGCGGTATGCTGCTGCAGGTGCCGCTCTACACCAGCATCGGCCTGCCGGTGGAAGGCATCGGCATCATGATCGCGCTCGACACGCTCCCCGACATGTTCAAGACGCTGCTGAACGTCACCGCCGACATGCTGGTGGCCGTGATGACGGCGCCGTCGGGGGAGCTGGCGGCGAGGGCGGAGTGAGCCTGTTCGCCCGTTGAAACGTTCACGCAGAGTACGCAGAGGGGCAGAGGTCGCGGAGAACAAAAGTGTAGCTCTCTGCGTACCCTGCGCCCTCTGCGTCTCTGCGTGATCAGTTCAACGATCTCGCCGAAGCACGAACCACCAGCCTACGCCGCCAGAATCGGCAGTCGCCGACTCGGTGCCGTGCGCATGCCGCGCTCGATCACGCCACCACCCAGTACGATGTCGCCGTCGTAGATCACCAGCGACTGCCCCGGCGAGATCGCGTGCACTGGTTCATCCAGCGCGAGTTCGATCGCGTCACCCGACATCCGCACGATCGTGGCCGGTGCGGCGGCGGCGCGGTTGCGCACCTGCACCTGCACCTGCGCGCCGATTACCGGCGGCTCCACCAGCCAGTTGAGCTCACGCGCTTCGAGTCCGCGGCCCAGCAACGCCTCGCGCGGACCGATCACCACCGCGCGTTCGCCGGGGACGATCTCCACTACGAACATCGGCTCGGCGAATCCACCGGGCAGTCCCTTGCGCTGGCCGATGGTATAGCGCGCAAACCCCTGATGTTCGCCGATCACTTCGCCACTCACTAA